>JANTFL010000022.1 GCA_024763455.1 Sediminispirochaeta sp.
TTTTCCCGTGTTGTTCTTTTATCTTCTTCACCGTTGTGGTACAGAACTCTGGTTTCAACAGAACCTTTTTTTCCTATTTCCAGCACCCACTCTTTGAAACGGAGATCTGTCCGCTCCGTTTTTTCCAGCACCATACCAATTGGATTCGAACTATAGTACTCCTGGGGAAAAGCCTGGAATGGAACTATAATAAGATAAAAACAAAAGAGTGATCTCAGCTTCATTAGCAAATATCCAGCAACTTATTTACATAGTTTTCTTTATCAAAAGGAATAAGATCTTCGTATTTCTCTCCGATCCCGATAAAAGCAATGGGAATACCAAGCTCCCTGGAAACAGGGACGACTATCCCCCCTTTGGACATGGAATCGTACTTTGCAAGTATTACTCCATCTATACCGACAGCTTCATGAAATATCTCAGCCTGTCTCAAACCATTCTGACCGGTGGTTGCATCGATTACTATCACCTTCCGGTAATTGACCTCTCCAGCCTTTGAAGCAACAATTTTATCTATCTTTTGGAGCTCCCGGACAAGATTAGCCTTGTTATGCATCCTGCCTGCTGTATCGGCTATGACAATATTCTTCCCTGCAGCCTTTGCATTTGCGATAGAGTCGTAGATTACTGCTCCGGGATCAGCTCCTGGTTTTTGCTTTATAACCTTCATACCGAGCTTTTCCCCGTGGAAAACAAGTTGATCAATTGCTGCAGCTCTGAAAGTATCGCCAGCAGCAAGTACGCTTTCGGCAGAATACTTTTTTTTATAGTATGAAGCAAGTTTTGCTATTGTCGTTGTTTTCCCGACTCCATTGACACCGAGAACAAGAAAAACATTTAATTTTTCTTGTTCAAGTTCCATGTCCCAGGTTTTTATATAACGGGAGATGATATCCTTAAGTTCCTTAATAACACTATTCTCGTCTTTTGACTTTATTTTTTTATCCTTAAGTATGCTGATAAGCTCCATTGAAGTTTGTACTCCGATATCGCTTTCAATGAGTACATCTTCAAGATCATCGTAAAAATTATCCAAAGATTCACTCTTGCTGAATAATGCTTTTAGTTTTGAACCAAGACTGAATACCGGCATTTCTCGCTCCTGTTTTTAATAAAATGAAATATAATCTTCCAGTTTGATAGCCATATCGACGAAGAGAGATACACTGATAAACACCCCGCCAAGATACACATTGTACCATGAATTAGAAGCACTCATCAATCTGTTGGATTCACTGCTGCTTACTCCGGACGATATAACACTTGAGTTATACGCATAACCATAATCAGAACTTAAACCATAACTTATAGCTGGAACAGCAAGGGAAACAATAAACGATCCCAGGGAGTTATAAAAAGTTTTCCGTCTCCGTTCCAGGATCTTGTCCTTGTCAATTTTAGCAGGTGACAGTATCAAATTTATATTTTTATCTGCCTCTTCATTACTGAGCATATAGCTCATCCCCACGTAGTTGTCTTTAACTGCTTGTATGTATGAGGGATAAACAGGATCTTCAAGCAGGAAAGGTGTTCGTCCCATCCACACAGAATCTACATAGAGATCCGCACCTGAGGGGAAGGTATTTATTACCGCAAATCCGGTTTTTTCTTTTGTCAAAGAGTACGTAACTTCAGTGCGCTCTCCACTTTTTAGTACGATCTCTCTTTTTTCATCAACATAGCCTTTCTTATGAATAGTCAGAGTATAGTTTCCCGGGTTTAAATCGGTTACAGGGGAATCAGTCAGATAGGTTCTGCTGCCGCCTTCAATGCTGAAAAACGAATCCTGAGGGATTCCTGTTACCATAAGGACAGGAGGATCCGTTCCGGATACTTCCCTGCTGAGTTCCACTGCAGCTTCTGTGATAGTTTTACTTATATTCTCCGGATCAATCAGATCACCAAAAACTTCCTGTTTTTCTCCGGTACTATAGTTATATACGGTAATACTCAAATAGATCCACCTGTCAATAGTTTCCAGTGTTCCATAGACAGCCTGGTCGATCCCCTTTAAATCAGGTATTTCTTCGGATACTATTCTTTTATCAACAAACTCTGCTTTAATAACCGGAGTGATCTCGGGACTCCCGTCTTTCTCCTTCTCGATCTGAAGAATGTTATCTTTTGTATTTGCTATTGCCACATTAATCTCATCCAATTTTTCATCGGGGGGAGTACCGGAAAAGAAAAGCAGATCACGTTTTCTGTACAACCCGCTTAGAGTTCTTCTCTCCTCCTCTATCCTTTTTGCACGTTTCTTTTTGAGCCACATATTTCTTTCATCACTTTTAAAAATATGTGTTTTTATATCTTCCAGGGAATCTTTTAGTGACAGGGGAATGCTATGCAGCAAATAGGTATATTCAGGTGACAAATTGTGCCCTGTTAAGGGATAAATTTTAACATTCCACACATCTTCTGCAGTCGTGTCTTTTTCTACCGCACCCAGTTGATTTATCAGCACGAGAAGTAATAGTGCAGCAGCTGTATAACTTTTTCTACGCATCAATATCCAGAACTTTTTTTATGGAAGAGAGAATTCTTTCAGCCTTGAAAGGTTTTATGACGAAGTCTTTTGCTCCAAGCCGGATAGACTCTATAATATATCTACTCTGCCCCAGGGCTGAACACATTATAACATTCGCCTGTCTGTCAAGCTGCATAATTCTATTCAGAGCCTTAATCCCGTTCATAACCGGCATTGTTATATCCATAAGGACAATATCCGGCTTATTGGTTTTGTAGAGCTGTACAGCCCTGAGACCATTTTCAGCTTCTCCTGCAATAGTCATCCCGTTATGTACAAGAATTTCCTTTATTGCAGTTCTCATAAACAATAAATCATCAACAATTAACACGGATATTTTTTTCATAATCAGGATAACCATCTCCATCTAAGATAGGACTCTATAAATCCGTCAAGACCTCCATCCATTACAGCTTGAACATTGCCTGTTTCAAATTTAGTCCTGTGATCCTTGACCATGTTATAGGGATGAAAAACATATGACCGTATCTGATTTCCCCAGGAAATATCCTTCTTCTCCTGAGCATGCTTTTCATTTTCTTTTTCCTGTTCTTCCTGATAGTGTTCATACAGCCGGCTTTTCAGTACTTTTAATGCTGTGGCTTTATTTTTATGCTGAGATCGTTCATTCTGGCACTGTACGACAATCCCTGTTTCCAAGTGGGTAATTCTCACAGCAGAATCTGTCTTGTTCACATGCTGCCCCCCTGCACCTGAGGCCCGGTACGTATCAATTCTTATGTCTTCTGGCCGTATTTCAAATTCTATCTCATCTTCTATGACCGGTGAACAGTAAACAGATGCAAAGGAAGTATGTCTTCTCTTACTGGAATCAAACGGTGATATTCTCACCAGCCGGTGAACACCCGTTTCCCCTTGAAGATAGCCATAGGCATATTCCCCGTTAATCTGAATGGTTACCGACTTTACACCGCCTTCTGCCTCCAGGAGGTCCAGAATTTTTACACTAAAGTTGTTGGTTTCACACCAGCGGGTAAACATTCTGAGAAGCATATTCACCCAGTCACAGGCTTCGGTTCCACCCGCTCCTGAATGGATGGTCAGAAATGCGTTATTTTTGTCAAACTTGCCGTTAAGCATTTCGAGAAGTTTGAGTTTTTCCAATCTGTTTTCCAGATCAATAAGAGAAGCGGTAATTTCCTCTTCCATGGATTCATCACCCTCATCCTTTGCCATACAAAAAATATCGTAGGCATCTCTGAAGTCATCCACAAGTTTTTTCCAGGGGTCATAACTGCTGCGGAGCCGTTTTAGTTGGGACATAACCTTTTCAGCTTCTTCCCGTTTGTCCCAGAATCCTGGCGCGTAGGTACTTTTTTCCAGTTCCTTTATTGTATTTTCCTGCCCCGCAGGGTCAAAGACGCCTCCATGTATCGTCCAGTTCCGTTTTTAAGGTTTCAAATTTGGTTTCAATATCGTTCTGCATGGGTTTCTCCTTTATTTATTTACAACAGTTCGCTTCCAGTGCTTGTCTTTTAAAGTCGTTATGACGAATGTGTCTTCAAGAGGATACTGGTATATCCGGACTATATCAAAAGCGTCTGTCCTTCTGTCGATATCCCGTTTCAGCCTCGACAGTACGTTTTCCTTCAACTTTACCGATTCATAGTGATTTTTTATAACCTCGGTAAACCCGTACTCCTGCAACAGCAGATCTACGGCAAAGATATGATCGTCATTTGATAATTCAAGGGCAACTGCAACAAACATATCTCATTCTATTTATAAGTAATTGCGTTGTCAAACCCTCTTTTCTCTATTGAATGATCTAATATTTACCGATAAAACTATTAGTATGAAACGTTCTCTAATTCTTTTACTATTCAGTATTATTTTGGCACAGTTTACTTATTCTGAAAGTGCTGGTGTTTTTGCTCCCTTTGTCTCAAGATTAAAGGCTACAGCAGGGGTGAATACCATAAAACTTACCTGGCTGGACTCGGAAGATGCTATTGAAGAGTATTCTATATACCGAAGCGGCGAAATAATCAATACTACAAATTTTCTGAGTGCTGAAAGGATAGGAACCGTTCCGCAGGGTAAGCAGATCTTCATAGATATACCAAAAGATACAAACCCGTACTACTATTCAGTTCTTGCCATTGATAACACCGAGAATGAATATAAGTTATTCATCCCCTACAGAAATATCACAATGGAACCGGTACGTATTGCAAGTGTTTCCTCTCCTGATGAGCTCGCAACAAAAATAAGCAGTATTAAAGCAACTGTTTTCGATAATGAAATAAAACTGACTTTTAACTCTTCAAAACCTGAAAGAGAGGTTGCTGTTTATAGAAGTACATCTCCTATTCAGGAGCTCGAAGATATATCAAATGCCACTCTTGCCGGGGTTATTCCCTCTTCACAAAATGTTTTTATTGACAAACCTGTTCCGGGAATATCCTATTATTACGCTATATTTGACTCTGAATTAACAAAATCAGGGAATTTCACCTTTGTACCAGGAGAAAATATCACTCTAAACAGTATTGAAACACCACTTACTCTTGACAGCATCACCCCTTACACGGTCAGAACGGTGAGGACAGAACCACTCCCCTACCTTGATTTTTTCCCCTCTATTGAGACGGGTACAACAATCAACAACAGTGATTTTACATTACCTCCTACGGTGCCTCTTAGCCCGGAAGTCTCGACTTTGGTCGCCCAGCTGTTATCCATACTGAAATCTGATGCTCCTCCGGTTCCTGAGTTATACATTTTCCCCTCCGATATGGAGGCGGTTGAAAACAGCGAGACCTACCGGCTTGTACGAATCCTTAAAACCGATTTCATCAACAAGAATTGGCCGGAAGCCTATAAACTCCTCGGGGATTTTTTAAGTGTACGGCACACAAGAGATGTAGTATTGAGAACACACTTTTATCTTGGCCAGGTTCTCTACTATCAGGGTTCCTATCTGGAAGCAATTAATGAATTTGTTCTCGCTGAGGGAGATTTCTATAGTGAGACAAAACCGTGGCTGGACTCTTTATTGTATCTCATTCAGAATGAAGATTTATTTTAGCTACCTTTTTTCAAGCTTTATGGTAACTGTATTCTCCCACACTGCCAGACTCGGTACATTCAATTCCCAACGGAGTAAATATGAATTATACTGGTAAAGCTCTTTGGTATTACCGCTATCGTTTGTACTGGAATAAACCGGGAATTCCCACAGGTTGAAACCTGAACTGCTGTTAATACTTAAAAGAACTTTGTTTTTGGTATCATGTATAGCGATATCGTTGAACACCGGTTCATTCTTTTTTTCATATTTTTCAGTTATCGTATTGGTTTCAGCTGAATAAAAGGAAAAATTAAGTTCGTTTCCGAAAATTATCGATAAATCTTTGGATTTTTCCTGATTCGTTACCCGATATGTTACCTCAATATAGTTTTTTTTAAAATTATACTTTTTTTCTATACGTACCTTCCTGTCCGCTACGGTTCCTTCACGAAAAAGGGTAAACTCCTTATGTTCCCTGTCCAATTCCAAAAGATTATACAATCCATCCAGGAAATCCCCTTTTTCAACATACTTTCCCGTCTTAAAATCCAGTTCTTCGGTTGGAACACTTAAAAAATGGTCAAGAAAAGCATCTCTGAAATAGGTATCTGTATTGTACTTCAGTTTTTCCTGACTATGATAACTTTCCGGATATCTTTTAATTGTGTTGAGGTAATTCCACGGTGTTACAAGATAATCAAGCTCAAATATTCTCCCTCCGCGGCCATGAACGTAAACATTAATGTACTGACCCCGGTAAAGGTATTCCTCCCTTCCGTCCATATCAAAATCGAAGGACTGCAGATTGGTTGAAAAGTTCCCTTTTTCCCTGATGTTTTTTTCTGCATTAATCAAAGACTGATACGCATGCTGGCGGAGGTGGGGATCGTAAAATCCGACGTACTTTCCGTGCCAATAGGGGTAATGGGTCTGACTTTTCAGAATCTCTTCCCCGGCACTCCTCTTCCGTGATTTATCGCTTTTCATCTGAGAAACAAGAGTATGAGTAAAAAGCATCTTTGAATACAGATAACTGCTTTCATCATACTTGGTTAAAAACTGTCTGAAATAACCGTAGGAGCATTCAACAGTGCTCTTTTTATGATTATGCCTTCCTTTACCGTGAATCCATTCGTTCTGTTTTTCAGTACTTAAAGCCTGGAAATCAATTTTATCTCCCGAGGATACAGGAAAGTATACCTTTTTAAGAACACTTAGAGTCTTAATGAAATCGCCGGCACGGGTAAGTGTAAAACTACTCCGGTAGGGATCCGACAGCAGGTTAAAAAACTGATCAAGCCATTTACAGCTGATTGCTTTTAAGTCTTTACTTTTACAGTTCATTCTTGATCCATCGAACATGAGCGATATATGGGAATTTTCGTTTTCCTGTTTTATCTCCATTAACAAATTTATAAATTCTTCAGGACTGTGTTCTTGAGCAGTTTTTAGAAGTTTTGAATGAACAGGAAGAACTGTAATTGTTTTACCCTGATCCTCAGTATAGCACGGCTCATAGATATCTCCATTCTCTATTCCTGCTCTTTTAAACTGGGTATCCTCAAGAAAAGTATATTTCATCCCTGAACTGTGCAGACTGGAACACAGAAACGGTTCCCAGATAAACTCATTAAGCCAGAAACCTCTCGGTCTACGGCCGAATTTCTTCCGTATATAGGTTGTAAGGAGTTCTATCTGATTAACCCGGTCCTTTGCAGGAATAAGTGATAGTACCGGAGAATAAAACCCTCCACCAATTATCTCAATCTGCCTCCGTTTAATCATTTCATTGACAAGAAGAAGAATTTCAGGGTGTTTCTGTTCAAACCATTCGAAAAGTATCCCTGAGTAATGCAGCGAAGCCCTGATTTTTGGGTACTCGTATAAAACCTTTAAAAAAGGCTTATACGAGTTTTGATACTTTTTTTCTAACTGATCACTGGTACTCCCCGGCGGTTCGCAGTTGTAAGTACCAATAATCAGTTTAATTTTCGTCATTAACCTTGACAGTTTCCTTTACTTCATCAATCTCTGCTTTGGCAGTTTTCGTCGATATAATACACTTTGCAGGACAGGATTCTACAGCTGCTGTTCTGTCCCCTTTCATGTCATAGTCTATATGAGCCAGAAAATCTTCAACGACAAATCCTCCGTCTCCAGACTTCTTCTCACATATTTTACACGCAATACAGCCTACAGTACAGTATTTTCTTGTTTTTGCACCTTTATCTTTTGAATTACATGCGACAATATAGTCAGCATCATAAGGAACCCACTTCATTACATGGGTAGGACAGACATCAATGCATTTCCCACAACTTATACACTTGTCCTTATCTACCCAAATCCTGTTTTCCTCGTCCCGGCCGATTGCATCGACCGGACATACCGCTATACAGCTTCCGCCCTGCAGACACCCGTATTTGCACTCCTTATCTCCGCTGTACAGGATCATCATGGCATTACAATCGGCAAGACCGTTGTAATCGAATGTATACTTGGAGGTATCTCTGGTTCCACGGCAATGTACCTGGGCGACCATTTTTACATCCGAAACCTCTACACTCTGCCCCATAATCTCAGCAACTTTTTCTGCAACTTCCGCACCGCCGGGACTGCAGAGAGTCAAAGAAGCACCTTCGTTCACAATTGCTTCGGCATAACCGGAACATCCAGGGTATCCGCATGCACCGCAGTTTGCTCCCGGAAGTATAGATTCAACGTCTCCTATCCGCTCATCCTTCTTTACTGCAAGCAACTTTGCAGCCACAGCCAACCCGACACCTAACAGACCTCCCAGCAGTGTAACGGATAAAAAAGAAAACAATATCTTTAACAACATTAGTAATACTCCTTGATTCTCTAACCAATCAGGTTTGTCAGCAGTGCTTTATCAAATGCCATAAAGGCAAGAGCCATAAGACCGCCCGTTATAAATGCAATAGGGATTCCTCTAAAAGGTTTTGGTATCCATTCATTATCCAGTTTTGTACGAATAGCCGACATCAAAAGAATCGCTAAAAGGAATCCAAGCCCGGCTGCAAAACCCGCAACAAAACTCTCCAAAGCATTGAATTTAGACTGCACACTTATAATGGCAATTCCAAGTACGGCACAATTGGTCGTGATAAGGGGAAGATAGATACCAAGCGCTTTGTACAGTGCCGGAGAGATATTCTGTATTACCAGTTCTACAAACTGAACCAGGGACGCTATAACCAGAATGAAGGTAATTGTCTGTAAAAACTCTATATTAAGGGGTACAAGTATAAAATTCTGTATTGCCCATGTGGTGAGTGAAGCAAGGGCCATGACAAACGTTACCGCAAACCCCATCCCCACGGCTGACTCAATATTTTTAGACACTCCAATAAAAGGACAGAGCCCTAAAAACTGGGTAAGGATGAAATTATTTATAAAAACGAAGGTGATGATTATTCCTATATATGTCATTATCCAGCTCTCCTTTCTGAATACCAGTTAAAAAAGGCCTTCAGGAATCCAATAACAAGCAGGGCACCCGCTGCCAGTCCGAATACCCTGACGGGATTATCAGCCAGGACAGGAATCCTGATTACCCCTGAAAAGCTGCCTACCGGAAAAAGCGTTATTGTTCCGGCTCCGAGAAACTCCCTGATAAAAGCTATCAGCAGCAGAGCAAGGGTGAATCCAATCCCCATTCCAAGGGCATCCATAATTGAGCTCATAACGGTATTTTTATTAGCGAAGGCTTCTGCTCTTCCAAGTATGATACAGTTTACAACGATCAATGGTACAAATACTCCCAAACTTTTATATAAAGCAGGAGCAAAAGCTTCCATAGTCATCTGCACTATTGTTACAAAGGATGCAATAATAACAATGTACGATGGAATACGTACTTTTTCAGGGATAAAATTCTTTAACAACGAAACAAATATATTTGACCCCAGCAGCACAAAAATAACTCCTGCCCCCATTCCTATGGCATTGATTACCTTCGTTGATACTCCAAGAGCCGGACACAAACCAAGAACGATAATAAAGATGGGATTTTCCTTGAAAATACCCTTTGTAAATTCTTTTAACATTACTCTGCCCCCTCTTTCTTTGCAAAATCAGAAGCTGCTTCAAGAGCTTTTCCGATTCCCATAAAGGTGATACTCGCGCCGGTTATAGCATCTGCATCTTCCTGTGAAAGTTGAGATTTCCGTACCGGTACGGGTGAATCTTCTCCGGTGCCGATATATTTTTTCATATACTCCGGATTCTCAGCCTCCTTCCCCAGGCCGGGAGTTTCCTGATTATTCATCATTACAACCGAAAGGATTTTACCTTTTGTTGAAACTCCGGCTATGATGTTTAAATCACCGCCGTATCCTATTCCAACAAGGTTAAATATATACCCTTTCTGTGTACCGCTGTTGTCGTTAAGAGGATAGTAACCTTTTACTACAGGATTATCCGGAACTTCTTTGTACTTACCAACTTCCATACCCACAGCAACCTTCTTCAGCGCGTTCATAAGTTTCTGTTCTCGCATCTGATTGATTTTGGGTTCCGTTACTGCATTAACCAGCCCCAGGGAAATTGCCGCAACTGCACAGATCAAGGCAAGTTTACTGCCTATCTTCAGTATATCATTCATTGTTTTTCCCCTTTTCCTCGGTTATTCCAAACCTCTTGGTCTTGCTGTATTTGTCAATAAGAGGAACACTAATGTTCATAAGAATAATTGCAAGAGAGACCCCCTCGGGAAAGGAACCATAGAACCGGATAAGGAAAGTAAGGAATCCGACTCCCACTCCGAAAATAATCATTCCTTTCCTTGTCAGAGGGGACGTTACCATATCAGTGGCCATATAGAAAGCTCCGAGAATAATACCTCCGGAAAATAGATGAAACAGAATATCTCCGGAAAAAAAGGATAGTCCGTACCGTCTCCCTCCAAATATCCATACCAAAAGCCCAAAGGAGGCAAGATATGAAACCGGAATTTCCCAGGTAATTATCTTTTTATAAAACAGATATACTGTTCCTAAAAGCAGTAAAAAGGCTGAAACCTCTCCGATACTGCCGGGGATATTACCCATAAAAAGATCGTAATACCCTCCTGAAAGATGTGTATGAAAGGTACTGTTGATCCAGTCTATCACCCTGCCGTCAACAGCGGTTTGGGGATAGCCCTGCTGGGCAAGAAACTGTGCCGGACCGCTTACTGACCCATTAAAATCAATAAGACCTGTTTTAAGGAATCCAAGCGGGGTTGCTCCGGAAACAGTATCAGCAGCTTTGAGCATTCTGGGCATAGTCCAGGTTGTCATTTGACTCGTCCATGAAAAGAACACGAACACTCGTCCTGCCAGTGCCGGATTCATGAAATTCCCTCCCAATCCCCCGAACATCCACTTTACCACAACAATAGCAAATATAGAGGCAACAACCGGAACATAGAAGGGTACTGCCGCCGGCATGTTGTATCCAATCAGAAGACCCGTCAAAAAAGCACTTCCATCCATCAGGGTTTTGCGCTTAGCCATGTAGTTCATCAAAGCTTCCGAAAGGACCGATGCAGCTATTGATGCAACAAGAACAAACAATGCCCTTGAACCAAATATCCATATTCCCCACAGTCCTGCAGGAAGAAGACAAATTGTCACAGTCCACATGATAGATGCAGTACTGTCAGAGTTGTGAATCTGGGGAGAGCTTTCAACCAGAAGACTTAATTTATCACTCATGCCTTAACCTTCTTCTTTCGTAACATTTTTTTACCGAGGCGCATTCCCTGAATCAAAGGTATTCGTGCAGGACAAATAAAACCACAGCTGCCGCATTCCTTACAGTCCAGAAGCCCGATCTGTTCAGCCTCGTCATACTCACCGTGATCTATATACTTAAAAAGTGTCGTAGGATTCAATCCCATTGGGCATGCATTTACACACCTTCCGCAGGAAATACACGAAGTTCTGAGCGTATTTTTAACCTCTTTTGAGGTAAGTGCAAGAATTCCAGAAGTCCCTTTTGTTACCGGAGTATCAAGATCATAGATGGTAAACCCCATCATAGGACCACCCACTACAACCTTCTCGGGAACTTCACTGAAACCGCCGCACTCTTCAACAAGACTGCTTATAGGGGTTCCAATTCTTGCTTTCAGATTCTTTGGTTCCTTTATTCCACCGCCGGTTACGGTAATCACCCGTTCAATTAAAGGTTTTTTAAGCACGACTGCTTCGTACACAGCATGAACGGTTCCAACGTTTGAAACGACACATCCGATCTCAATGGGAAGTGCGCCTGAAGGCACCTCTCTGCCGGTTACCGCTTTAAGAAGCTGCTTCTCATCACCCTGTGGATACTTAACCTTTAAAGGAACAACTTCCAGCGGAAAAGACACCTTCTCTGCTGCTTTCTCCATCGCCTCGATAGCGTCCGGCTTGTTTATCTCAATACCTATTGCAATCCTTTCGGGTTCGACAATGGTGGAGATAATCCGAATTCCTTCGAGTATCATGTCAGCTCTTTCAAGCATCAGGCGGTGATCAGCAGTAAGGTATGGTTCGCACTCAACCCCATTGATAACCAGAAATTCAGCCTTCTTCCCTTTAGGAACCATAAACTTTACGTTTGCAGGGAAAGTGGCTCCTCCCAGTCCTACAATACCGCTCTCTGCAATAATCCCCAGAAGATCTTCTTTTGATAAAGATTTCCAGTCTTCAGTATCCTGTTCTTTACCGAGACGGTCAAACTCCCCTTCCAGCTCAATGACGACTGCTTTTGAGAGCATTCCGTTCGGAAGATAAATATCCTTAATCTCCTTAACCGTTCCCGGAACCGGAGAATGGATGTTACTTGAAATAAACCCGGAAGACTTACCGATAAGCATCCCTTCAGATACTTTATCTCCGACTGAAACCAGACACTCGGAAGGAGATCCAAGGTGCTGTGACATCGGCACTACAAAAGTTCCCGGAATGACAGCATTGATGATCTCTTTCCTGTCGGTAAGATATTTTCTACCAGGCGGATGTACTCCGCCAATACTAAAAGTTTTTAATCCTTTCATACCACCTGACGTCTTCTCCTTATAAATAAACGTTTAACCTTTTCCTCCGGGAATACTACTCTTCCGCTGATCCAGAACAGAAAAGGGATTAACAAAAATAGATAATAGATATAGTACGTGCCAAAGCGCCCCCGAATCGTAAACATTCGGTCGAGATCAACACTTTTAACAGCCACCGGCACTTCCTGATTGACGAGCATTGTGATCAAACCTGTGGAACTGCCGGGGGTAATTATACTGTGATACCAGGCATCTGTAAACATATTTACAATAAGATTTTCTCTATATGCCAAACCTTGTTTAGTCCTGAAAACCGGCACACTGACTTTCTCATCTTTTTCGGGGAATTTGTATTCTCGTCCGTACGGATAACCATCAATAAAAGCCATATGAGCAACAAAATCACCCAAATCAGGGATATGGACATCCTTATGGGAATGTGAAAGTCTTCTGAGGCTATCCAGGGATAAGGTAGTATCGCCGGTTAAACGATAGGGAACTGGTACTGCTACTTTCTCAAAAGAGACAGAAACATGAAACAGTAGTGGAATAACAAGAAGAAAAATGAAAAAAAAGCCCGCCGCATACATCTCGTTAAGACGAAAACATTTCCTTTTTTCAAGAATTCTGACTGGAAAGAAGATGCGATGTATTCTCACCGTATGCTGGCGATACTGGTACGACATTAATAATACTGTACCTGATATCATCATAAGGTAAGACACAAGGATAACAGCGAATCCCCCGTTACCACTGAACAGAATAAAAACCGAAATACAGATTACCAGGGTAAAAAAAAGTGATACGATACCACTCCCGGCCAATTCTGGATCAAAATTTCTATAATTCAGATAGTACTTTATATTCGTGTTTATCTGGTCTGAGAACAGTATCCAGGATAATTGGCAGCTCGCAGCAGCAATCAGGGTCTCAAGATCACCGAAGACAAGAGGGAAAATCCAGGAAAAAAGTGATATAAAGAAAAAGGCCTTTTTATTTCTGGCGAAGAAATACAGAAATAAATTCAGTATACATGCGAAAAGAATAAAGAGGAGCCTTTTCAGCGGTTGAAAATCTACCATACTCCACCAAAAATTATCCTGCTTTAGTGCTTTTCGTATAAGTAAATATGTTTTTAAAACTGATTCTGTTTCAGGAATATATACAATTTTTACTTTTCTGCCATCCGCATATCCATGAAAGTAAGCGGTGATCCCTTTTAAAAAGGGATCGTAGAGGGGATCCCCTTCGACATAATAATCCTTAAGGCTGCTAACCGGTTTGTAGATAGTTTTACCAAAGGAAAAAAGTGGTATATTCTCAGTTGATTCTGAAACAAAATTGTCAATACCAATGCTTTTCAGATCCTTGGCTACAACTGCCAAATCAGTATTTTCATCAAAAATGAGCTGATAATACCCCTTCCAAACAGTATTGTCCCGCCTTGAGCTAGATACCAGGTATGAAAAAAATCCGGCTGTAATAAAGATTAGTAACGACACTGACATTATTATAAATACCGACCCGTTTTTACGTAACACGCTACATCTCTTAAACAGCAATTTGGATTTTTCTCAGTTTCCCTTTACCGGCATATTTTGTCAAGTGTTAATTATTAATCATAACTTCTATTGAATAAGGAAATATCAGAGTATATGATAAAAATATGCTGCATATAATTCGGAATTTAACATGGCTGTTCAGGGGGGTAAAGGTTTATGCCTTGATCGGCAAAGCCGGTACCGGTAAAAGTTTCAGGGCTAAACTTGTCGCTCAAAAATATGGAATTGAACTGATTATTGATGACGGGCTCTTAATCAGGGATCAAAAGATTATTGCAGGTAAATCTGCAAAAAAGGAAAAAAACTATCTTGCTGCTGTAAAAACTGCTCTTTTTCATGATCCGGTCCATAGAAAAAGCGTTGTAACCCATTTGCGCAAAGAGAATTTTAAAAGAATTCTCATTATCGGAACATCTGAAAGAATGGTTAAAAAGATCGCTCTGACTCTGGAGCTTCCCTCCCCCTCCAAAATTCTTATGATAGAAGACCTCGCTACCCAGGAGGAAATAGATACAGCTATACACTCCCGTTATGTGGAAGGTAAACATGTTATACCGGTACCGGTTGTAGAAATTCACAGAACCTACCCCCAGTTTGTATACGATTCGGTTAAAGTCTTTCTTAAAACCAGTTTTCGTTTTAGAAAAGATAAAAAGTTTTTTGAGAAAGCAATTGTCCGGCCCGAATTCGGAGAAAAGGGTAAAATTTCAATATCAGAATCTGCCCTTACACAGATGGTTATCCACTGTATTGATGAATATGATGATACAATTTCTGTCAAAAAGATAAACGTAAGCAGTACACCCCAGGGATATAAACTCAAGATAGTAATTCATATCCCTTTCGGAATACAGATATCAGGGACGGTTCACAACCTGCAGGACTATATAATTGAGAATATAGAACGTTATTCGGGGGTTGTTCTTTCAAGTGTAAGTGTTAAAATTGATCATCTGTCATAATTTTTTATGCTTTTTATGGTTACTTGCACCGAAGATAAATAAGTAAAGATATATAGAGGAGTTTCGTATGAAGAGGATAAGTTTTGTCGTTTTAATTTCTATCTTTGCCGGTTCTCTGCTTTTCGGTCAGTCGATGCAGATGGCGGACAGCACGTACTACCGGATCTACACAGATACCGATTCAAAGACGGCTGAAGATATTGTTTCGGTTATGGATTCATACCTTTTGTTATTCAATAAATATCTTCATTTTGATACCGCTGATCTGCCGGGTAAACTAAAAATCAGGCTTTACTCCAATAAGTCTGACTTTAATTCGTATCTTAAAAACGCTGTCTCCAAAACTGCTGACAGTTATGTCCTTCTGCAATACCGGGATCCATCAAAAAACGAACTTGTTGCCTATGTCGCCTCGGATCTTGATAAAATGAGGAAAGATTTTATTCACTATGGGTTTATCCAGTTCATGAAAGCTTATATCTACTATCCGCCTCTATGGCTTATGAACGGATTAGCAGTCTATTTTGAAAACAGCAGCTACAATATGGAAGACGGAACAGTTACGTTTAAGGAGAACCTTGACTGGGTACCCACCTTAAAAAAAGCTATTGCTGAAGGAACAACCATTCCGATAGACCGCCTGCTTTTGGCAGACATTCCTGATATCACAGACAAACTGAGTATTTTTTACTCCCAGTCATGGGGTATGATTGATTTTCTTCTTTCCTCATCATACATAGATTACAACAGAGTCCTTTGGGACAGCCTTTCTGCTCTAAACAAAACAGCGACTGCTGATGAGAATGAATCAGCGGTTATATCTAAAGCCTTTACCTGGATAAACAAGGAAACCTTTGCAACTGATTTCATATCATATGCAAAATCTATACATACCTTTTCAGACCTTATAACCATGGGTACTGAAGCGTATTCAAAAAAGGAGTACAAGAAGGCTCAGCAGTATTTCATGGAAGCTCTCGAGAAGGACAGTTCCAGAGAGATTCCTTATTATTACCTCGGGTTGATACATTATGCATTGAGTGACTATACTTCTGCTGAAGATTACTATCATACTTCTTTAAAGTATTCTGAAGATAAAGACAGGGTCTACTATGCTCTTGCGGTAAATGCATATGCTGATTCAAGGATTGATGATTCCAAACTGTACATCAAATCCATCAGTGAAAGCGGCCTGGAACTCTACAAGGACAAAATCAGCGTTCTGGAACAGAGGATTACAGAGGAAAGCAAATCGTAAAGAACGTCTACTTTTTATAGTATCTGCTCATTTCATGATGTTTTGCCTTATTCTTTGCCTTAGACCCCTGGTTCTTATCAATCCGGGGTCTTCGTTTTCTAACAGCATTCTTGGGAGGAGCAATTCCTTCGTTTCTAAAGAGTTTTACCACCGCCATCTCTACTTCCTGGTTAGGTGGAGTTAGAGGACTAATCAGACTTTTGACTTCTTTAAATATATCATGGAACAGGGTTGTTGTATTCTCGTAATCGTTGGGGAACATAATCAACGGACTGACCATACCGGAAATCAGCCGACCTTTTCTTGATTCGTTCTTTTCCTGTACCAGGATATCATTCTCAGACAAACCCTGAATAAAATTCCGGTAAGTCAGTTTACTGCTCTTTATAAGCTCATTTATCCTGGGGAGTATGTACTGCAGCAGTTTCATCTCAAAAAGCATCTCAAAAATCGGGGAAGACGAACCTGAAAGTAAAATCTTTAAAAGTTCTTCGGTCATCCTGGATGTTGAACACCTTCCGAGCTCCCCGCTGTATTTTTTGATCGTTCTTTTTAAAAGAGCGGGAATCTTGAATCCTGTGGTGGCAGAGTACTTAACAGCACGTATCATTCTCACAGGATCTTCCACAAAGGTACTATCAAGAGGAATGAGAGATCTTACTCTCCCCTTTTTAATGTCTTTGTAGGCATCGATAAAATCAATTATGTATTCATTCTGCGGATCGTAGTACAGAGCATTAATTGAAAAATCTCTCCTTTTAACATCCTCTTCGATGGTTCCGTAACTGTTGTTTCCCTCATTTCCGGAGCGGAAGGTTGATACCTCAATAATTTTATGAGGATAGTAAAGGTGCACAAGCCGGAACCTTTTCCCTATCAGACGGGAATTCCAGAACATTTTCTTGATCTCTCTGGGGAGGGCGCTGGTAACAATGTCGAAATCCTTGGGTGTCCTCCCAATCATAAGATCTCGGACAGCACCTCCCACAATATATGCATCGAACCCCTGAGAGTTAAGACGTGCAACGATCTTTACAGCATCCTTGTCAATCAGGGATTTGTCTATTCTGTGTTCAGAACTGGTATATATTTTGGCAAGAGGGACTCTCTTTCCGCTTTTTTTAGTTGTGTATCTTACAAGCAATTATTTTCTCTCTTGATGTAACTATAAGTTTACTCTACTATAAAGTTATGTGGAACAAAAAATCAAGTAGCCGCATGTAGTTAAACCAAGGAGTATTCATTTTGATTGATCCTCAGATATTGAAAGGTTTTAGAGATTTTCTTCCTGAAAAAGCTCTTGAAAGAAAGCGTCTTATTCATATTCTTGAAAACACCTTTGAAAGTTTCGGTTTTCTTCCCATTGATACTCCGGTACTCGAATACAAAAAGGTTCTTCTAGGCAAAGGCGGGGGTGAAACAGACAAGCAGATCTACGAATTTACAGATAAAGGTAAGAGGGAGGTAGCCATGCGTTTCGATCTTACCGTACCCTTTGCACGATATATGGCTGCACATTATAACGAACTATATCTTCCCTTCAAGCGTTACCACATAGACAAAGTATGGAGAGGAGAAAATACCCAGCGGGGCAGGTACAGAGAATTTGTTCAGTGCGACTTCGACATTGTCGGCATTGACAGCAGTTCCGCAGATTTTGAAATACTCCTTTTAATGTACACCTCTTTCATGAAACTGGGCATTGACGGGGTAACCATAAAACTGGCCCATCGGGGAATATTTAACAGATTTCTTGAAAATCTTACTATCAAGAAACATTCAGTAGAGATAATGCGGAGTGTTGACAAACTATCCAAAATCGGTGAAGAAGCGGTACTGGAAATTCTATCAGGTCTTATAGATAAAGAAACGGCTTTGAAAATTCTTGATTATATAAAACCGGAGAGCACCTTTCTGGAAACCTTAAAAAAGATTACCGATTTTGCAGGAGGTCCGGGAGAGGATACACGGAGAATGGAGGAAATCTACTCATTCTTTACCTCACTGGGAATTGAAAACAGCTTTGTCCTTGATCCGTCAATAACAAGAGGACTTGATTACTACACAGGAATAGTGTACGAAACTTTTTTAAACAAACTGCCGGGAATTGGCTCTGTATGTTCCGGCGGCAGATATAACAATCTTGCCTCCCTATATACAAAACAGAATCTACCGGGAGTAGGATCCTCTATTGGGCTGGACAGGCTTATGGCCGCTTTGGAAGAGCTTTCTGGGGGAAACGAGAACTATCATTCAACGGATATACTCGTTACCTGCATGAACGAATCGGACATGAAAGAATATTACAGGATTTCAGGTATCTTTAGAGCTAAAGGATTTAAGTGCGAAGTATACCTATCAAAGAAAAAACTTTCGGCACAGTTTTCTTACGCTGAAAAAAAAGGGATACCCATCGCCCTATTAATCGGCGAAGACGAACTTTCCGCCGGGAAATTCACTGTACGGGACCTAACTATAAGAGAAAGTTTCAACATGCTTTCCCTGGATGAAGCTGTTGCAGCATGTAATAAAATTATCAGGAAAGCTTGATGATCCCACAGGAACTTCCCGTTTATAAACAGAAAGATAAGATTATTGAAAAGCTTAAAACAAATCAGGTCATTGTTGTTGAGAGCCCCACAGGATCCGGAAAAACAACGCAGCTGCCCCTGATTCTCCATGAAGCCGGTTATTCAAAAGAAGGGGTTATCGGTGTGACCCAGCCCAGGAGAATTGCAACCCTCTCCGTATGCGAATATATAAAACACCAGCTCCCCGGGAATGAAGGCAATGTAGCTGCATACAAGATGCGGTTCGAAGATACCACAGACTTCAGTACCCGCATAAAAATTATGACCGACGGGATTCTTCTTCAGGAACTCAAAACAGACCGGCTCCTTACCAAGTATTCAGTTATTATTGTTGATGAGGCACACGAACGGAGCCTGAACATTGACTTTATTCTAGGACTACTTAAGACTATTTTAAGTGAAAGAAAGAACTTTAAGGTAATTATTTCCTCTGCAACAATAAATCCGGAAATATTTTCTGAATACTTTGATCATTGTGAAATAATCCACATTGAGACAAAGATTTTTCCAATTCAAACCATATTTGTCAAACTTCAGGAAGAGGGTAACTACGATCTAATAATCGAAAAGATTGGAGATATTGTTGCCAACGAAGCAAGCAAAAAGAAAACAGGTGATGTCCTTGTGTTTCTTCCGGGTGAAAAAATAATCAAAGACTGTATAAGTTATCTTGAAAAAAGCAAAGTTCGGAAGAAACTTTTTCTGATTCCCCTCTATGGCAGGCTTTCCAAGGAGGAACAGGAAAAGATTTTTATTCCCACCCCGCCAAAGAAAATAAAAGTCGTTGTGGCAACCAACATTGCAGAGACCAGTGTCACCATTGACGGAATTACCACTGTTATAGACTCGGGACTTGCCAAAATCAATTATTACAACCCCCGGACGTTTACCTCATCACTCATAGAAAGTCAAATATCAAAAGCCTCCTGTAACCAAAGAAAGGGCAGAGCGGGTAGAACTGCCCCGGGAGTCTGCTATCGGCTTTATAGTAAAAAAGATTTTGATTCCAGACCGCTCTTTACACGAGAGGAAATTTACCGGACCGACCTTTCAGAGGTCGTTCTTCAGATGGCTGATCTCGATATAACCGATTTTGAATCCTTTGATTTTATTTCTCCTCCCGGTCAACAGGGGCTAAGGAGTGCTGTGGAAACCCTGAAACTTATCGGGGCTATCGACAGCAGGAATCATCTTACTGAGACAGGACAGATGATGGCTGTCTTTCCACTGCTTCCGAGACATTCAAAAATCATTGTTGAATCCATAACAAAGTATCCTGCAGTTTTAGAAGAAGTTATCATTGCAGTATCTTTTCTTTCAACACGGAGTCCATTTTTTCTTCCTATGGGTAAGGAGATTGAAGCCAGAAAAGAGCACCATAAATTCAGCGAACCTACAGGAGATTTTCGATCATATTTAAACCTGTACCGTCAGTACACAGACGTAGAGGGCGGAGATCCTCAGAAAGAGTTTTGTGAGATTCACTACCTCGACCTTAGAACAATGAACGAGATTGTCAATATAAAACATCAACTGGAAGAGATCATTTCCGAAATGGGGATTCCCATTACAGGAGGAGGCTCTAACCGCGAGTATATCTGCTCTATTGCATCAGGTCTTATACAGTTCGTATGTAAAAACACAGGACGGGGAGTCTATAGTAGTTTTACTGCAGACAAAATTCACATTCATCCGGGATCTGTTATGTTTCGAGAGTCCCCCCGGTATATTGTTGCCGGAGAAATAGTAAAAACATCAAGGATGTTTGCGAGATCTGTGTCAATTATAAAAGAAACCTGGCTCAAAGATATTTCACCGGTATTGTACAGTCACTTTGCAGAAAAGGGGGATAAAAAACAAGCCCCGGGTAAGAAACGGGATACAACGAACAAGCTGAAAATTGGAAATTATTACTTTAATATCATCTCGTATAAAGGGAAGAACAAAATAGCGGTACTCCCCTGGAGGGAGCTTAGCAGAATTATACGGGAAAACCCTTCTGAAAAACTAAAGGGGTACGGTACGATGAGGGGTAAAATTACCTCCGGACACTATGAGATACATGTCGGAGACAGAGTTTCCAATATACTGAGAATTGTTCCCTCTATTAACCCAGAGCGTGATTTGCTTCCAAAAGTAAAGTTAGGGAAAAATTATTCTGTGGACACCAATTTAGCAGAACTGCTGAAAGAGACCGATAAAATACTAAAGCTTTTTCCAGGCAGGAAATCAAGGAAAACTCTCTATTTTATTTCTCTGGAAACGAATTTTAAAGGGACATACTGGTTTAAAGGTAAGAAGAATTTCTTTAGTGCAGTTGAAAGCAGTCTTGCCTCCCTCGATGCATTGGCAGAAGATCTTGCCGGGACAAACGAACATGCTTCCTCTGCTAAATCTGTAAACCGTATCTACAGGAGATTAACGACCCTTTTTGAAGAGGGGTAGCATCCCGGAATCATGAAGAGAGTACTGCTCTGAGTACGTCAGTATCCACAGCAGTGGTAAAGGTGTCACCCTGCCTCCTTTGAAGTACAAATCTGATTTCTCCCTTTTTCTTTTTCTTGTCGTGCTGTATTGCTGAGAGAAGTTCATCTGTGGATACGTTTTTATGATATTCAGTATCATAACCGTACATTTCAATAAGCTCCCCGGCTTCTTTTGCCCATGACTCATCAGTTTCTTGCAATAGAGTTCCTGTTTTCAGTGCCATTGCCATACCCCAGGCAACTGCTTCTCCGTGAGAAACGGTACTGAAGCCGGTTGCTGTTTCAAGAGCATGTCCAAAGGTATGTCCCAGATTCAGGTAACGCCGTATGTTTTTCTCTTTAAAATCCTGTTCCACAAACCAGCCTTTTACTTCGAGAGACCTGGTAACAAGGTCTTTCATAACGGAAACTTCTCTTCTCAGAACCAAATCCTTCTTTTTTTTCAGAACATCCAGGATTAGCCTGTCTCTAAGGAACCCATGTTTGAGAACCTCGGCAAGGCCGCTGCGGTACTCCCTCTCTGGCAGGGAAAGGAGAACTTCAGGAAGTATGTAAAGAGTCTCTGCGGGATAAAAGGTACCGACAATATTTTTATACCCCTGATAATCGAAACCGGTCTTTCCCCCTAACGCTGCATCAGCCATGGCAAGAAGAGTGGTAGGAACCAGCACTAATCCGGAACCACGCATATACAGTGAAGCAGCCGCCCCGGTAAGATCACAGACGACACCGCCGCCTACTCCAACAAAAAGAGAGTCCCGGGCAAGTCCATCTATGACTGCTTTTTCTATGATTTTATTAACGCTGTTCCAGTTTTTTTCATTTTCACCCGGAGTAAGAACAACTGAAACAGAAGAAGAGATATCCGGAAACAACTTTCTGGTATTTTCGTCAAACACAAATAAAACATTCTGATACCCTTCAAACGCACCGACCAGTGAGTCTTTAAAGTATACTGCTGTTTTTCCATGGCCAATGGAATATTCCACTACGGTCTAACTAACCATTCTTCCGATGAGGTCCTTAACGAAAGGATCGCTGATGGAATAGTACCGCTTATTCCCCTGTACCTGAGAAGCAACGATCCCTTTATCCTTCAGTACTGCCAGATGCTGTGAAATTACCGGTTGGGACTGATTAAGGCATGTCCACAGTTCCGTCACACAGGCATCTTCTTTTTCAATAAGGCAAAGAATTTGTAATCTGAGGGGATGCCCACAGACTTTAAGTTTTTCTGCATAAGAGTCAATCAGTATTCCGCTGCAACAAGTATTTTCATTCATAACTTGAAAAGACTACACTTAATAGCTTTTTTTTGCAAGGATATTATAGAATAAAATGGCAAGATACCCTATTATGCACTTTATGGATCTGATCTATCTAGACTGGGCCGCAACGACCCCTATCAGCAGAAAAGTGCTTCAGGAGATGCAGAGAGTTTCACTTGAATATCCCGGCAATCCCTCTTCAATACATAAAGAGGGGAAAAAAGCTGCCGAATTACTGCATAAGAATAGAAACAAGGCTGCTGCTCTCTTAAAAACGGATTCCCGGCATATATATTTCACCGGGGGAGGGACAGAATCCAACGCTCTTATCTTTAATTCTCTCCTCACTAAAGAAAGCAGGGGAACAGTTCTTATTTCAGGTATAGAACATCCCGCGGTCTTCGAATATATAAAGACTCTCAAGAAGAACGGTTATAACATCTCGGTTTTAAATCCTGATACAAGAGGGATCATCACCGCAGAGAATGTACGATCAAAACTAACTGAGGATACCTTTCTCGTTGCAGTAATGGCAATAAACAACGAGACAGGGATTATCCAGCCGATAAAAAATATTGCAGATGCAATACGTTCCTTCGAAAAAAACAACCACCGTCCTATCCACTTCCATACCGACGGGGTCCAGGCATTGGGAAAAATTCCGTTGGATTTATCAGATCTCGGCGTCGATTCAGCAGCTTTCAGCGGACATAAAATTCAAGGGCCCCGGGGAACAGGGATACTTTACGCAAAGAAAGCACCCGAACCTTTATCAAAAGCAGGAGGGCAGGAATCGGGAGTCCGCGGCGGAACGGAGAATATTCCCGGTATCCATGGTCTGGTGGCAGCCATGGAGGAGACACTTGGGCACATGAGCGAAAGGACTGCTCATGCTGAAGAGCTGCGCTCACTTCTCATCAATAATCTTGAAGATATTCCTGAAATGAAGCTTAATTTTGATATTCGAAACCAGTCTCCTTACATCATCAATATTTATGAGAATACCTTTCCCTCTGAAGTGTTTGCCAGAATCATGAGTGACCGTGGATTTGCCGTTTCTCCTGGATCTGCCTGCTCTTCCAGGAATAAAATAAAAACAAACAGAGTGTTGACTTCCTCCGGACTTTCCCTTGATGAAGCTTTTCATTCATTCAGAATTTCCACAGGATTTACAACGACCAAAGAAGATATACTTTCGTTCTGCAGAACTGCAAAAGATGAACTATCAAAACTCAGGAGAAAATAACTTGGATATACTGTACCTGATTAAAATCGGAGAACTTACGCTTAAAAAGGGAAATAGAAACCAGTTTGAGAAACAGCTTAAATTCAACATTAAACGCAAACTATCAGGAATCTCTACTAGGATAACAATCCGTAAAGGGAGATTCTTTCTTGAAGGCCGGGGGGAGGACAGGGAAAAAATAGAGAAAGCTCTTGCTACAACCATCGGTATTGCAGGGTACACTATCGCATTTAAAGAAAAGAAAGATATGGATGAAATCCGTAAAAGAGTACTGGAAGTTGCAAAGGAACTCGCCAGACAGTACAACGGAGGAACCTTCAAGATAGAGACACGGAGAGCGGATAAGGGGTTCCCGCTTACCTCATACCAGATTTCTGCTGATACCGGTGCGTATATCCTGAATAATCTTCCGGATGTACGGGTTGATGTCCATAACCCTACCTGGATTATTTCGATAGAAATCAGAGACTATGCATATATTTATGGTAACGAGGAAAAAGGGATTACCGGACTTCCTGTAGGAAGTGCGGGGAAAGGGCTTCTGCTACTCTCAGGGGGAATTGATTCCCCTGTTGCCGGATACATGATGGCCCGGCGAGGGTTACGGCTTGATGCTGTTTACTTTCATGCGTATCCGTATACTTCTGATGAAGCTCTGGACAAAGTAAAGACTCTAGCCCGGAAGATAGCACGGTACACCGGAGGATTAAGTCTTTTTGTCATACCATTTACCGATTTCCAGCTTCTTTTGAACAGCAAAGCGAGGGAGGAGGAAATCACCCTGCTTATGAGGGCAGGAATGGTCCGTATAGCAGATGCTATTGCAAAAAACAGGGGTATTCAATGCTTGATAACCGGAGAATCCCTGAGCCAGGTAGCAAGCCAGACAGTGGAGAGCATAACATATACCGGCAGTAATACAGAACTGCCTGTCTTCCGGCCATTAATAGGACTGGACAAGGAATCAATCATAAAGGTTGCAAAAGAGATAGATACATACGAAACATCCATCCTTCCCTATGATGACTGCTGTACCATCTTTTCGCCTAAACACCCGCTTGTTAACCCGGTTTCAGAAAAGCTTAAAGAATCCTTTAACAAACTTGATTCTGAAGAACTGCTCAAAGAGGCCGTTGATAAAAGTGAACGGTTATTCTTTAAGTAGAGACTGTTTCTTTTTTAGGTTTTTCTGCCTTCGCTGGTTTCTCGGACTTGCCGGGTTCAGCACTTTTACTTTCAGATACTTCAGAATTTGCGTTTTTCTTAACAGGCGCAGAGGTACTGGAGCTTTTTTTGTTGTCGGTAACGTAGAACCCGCTTCCCTTGAATATCACTCCGAGACCACCGCCGATCAGTCTTCTTACTTTTCCTCCGCACTTTGGACATTCCTGCAAAAGATCATCTGACATAGACTGGAAATACTCAAACGTATATCCGCACTCTGTGCATTCGTAGTCATAAGTTGGCATAACTTCTCCATATCTGTTTTATGCTTAATATATAAAATTTCTCATACAGCCGGCAACAAATTTCTACAGCCGGACCGGTATTTTCTCCTCAGCCAGTACCTTTTTTATACCTTCCACGGTATATCCGTCAATATGTACCATAGAAGCAATTAATGCAGCATCAGCCAGTCCCTCCCGGAATACATCGGTGAGGTGCTCAGGTTTCCCTGCTCCACCGGAAGCTACAACAGGGATTTTTACCGATCCGGAAATCATCCTGGTCAGTTTAAGCTCATAGCCGTTTTTTGTTCCATCAGCATCTATAGAGTTGAGAACAATCTCACCGGCTCCCAGGTCCTGAACCTGCAAAGCCCATTCTAACGCGTCAAGATCCACAGGAGTTCTTCCTCCATTAATGACAATCCCGTAACCGCTTTCTTTTGTAGAATCTTTTTTTACATCCATCCCTACAACGATGCACTGACTCCCAAAATACCGGGCTCCTTCAGCAATAATTGAAGGGTTCTTAACAGCAAGGCTGTTTACACTCACCTTTTCGGCTCCAGCCATTATTACTTTCTTCATATCTTCCACAGATCCTATACCGCCGCCGACAGAAAAGGGGATAAAAATTTTCTTCGCTACGTCCCGTACCACATCTATCATGATCTCTCTTTTTTCAGACGAGGCGGTGATATCATAAAAAACAAGTTCATCGACACCCTGTTTGTAGTAAAGTTCAGCCATTGAAACAGGATCTCCAATATCAATGTTATTTTGGAATTTCACACCCTTTGTCGTTCTCCCGTCTTTTACATCCAGACAAACTATGATTCTTTTCTGCAGCATTCAACCCTACCTGTAGTTAATAAAATTCTCCAATAATCTCAAACCAACTTCACCTGACTTTTCAGGGTGAAACTGTACGGCACTTATATTTTTATAGCTAAACACCGAACTGAAACGAATTCCGTAATCGGTACTTCCAACCGTATCAGAATTATCTGATAACAAAGGATAGTATGAATGAACAAAATAAAAGGAACTATTGGTTTTAATACCCTCAAAAAGAAAGTGCTCTCTTTCAATTTTTACCTGATTCCACCCCATATGAGGAATTTTTAAGTTTAAACTATCGTCAAAGCGAACAGCTTTCCCAGAAACAATACCAAGACAGGAAGTATCATTTTCCTCTGATCCATCAAGAACAATCTGACACCCCAGACAAATTCCCAGTATCGGTAGACCTTCCTTGAAGCTCTCCCTGAGAAACGTATCCAGCTTCCTGATTTTAAGGGTATTCATGGCTGAAGAAGCTTCCCCCACACCGGGAAATATTATCTTGCTGCAGTGCTTAAAATCTTCAGGTTTCCCTGATATAATATAATCCGCTTGTAAATACCTGAGAGCCGTCTCAACGCTGGTTAAGTTCCCAGCTTCATAGTCGATAACACCGATCTTCATTTCGCCTTTTCCTTTAGTAAATCAGGAATATTAATAAGTATCCCGTCAAAGGTAATCCTTCTTCCCTCCTGAGAAAACCGATTTCCTTTAATTAAGTCCTTTACTGCTTCAGGACTTATTTTTCTGGCAAATTTCAGGAACCCTATTTTAAATGCAGCGTTAAACGCAGCAGCATTGTTCTCATCTGCAAAAGTAATAGAGCCGTACATCCTGTAAAGCAGTAATGCCCCAGAGCTTTTCTCGTCATAATACAGATCAAGGCTCAGTTCATCAATCCTTGCTTCCGCGCCATCCAGCCCAAGGAGGGAGGCTATATTTACCGTCGGATTATTTGAGGTGACACTAACAGCAGATCCTTCTCTTCCACCCCCTGACCCAGGAGGGAGCACGGAAAAATCATTATTTCTAAGCCTTTCAAGCGTTCCAGACAGGTTTTTATCCGAATAAAGTGCAAAATTCTTTACCGGTACGGACACAGACTCTCCAGTATTCCGGTTTTCCCACCATATGTAGCTGTCCTTATGCCTTACCCATTCCTTCTCACTGCAGATCAGCCAGTTTGCAGCAATATACGGATAGTTCCCTTCTGCAGCAGCTGCAAATGTTCCATCGTCTTTAACTGCAAGAACAATTCTGCCCGTTCTCTCCAGAATATTCTGGTAATCGACTGAATCACTGCGTGTGCCGAGAACAAAATCAATAATCCTTCTATCCTCATCCAGGTTGAAGGTAAAAATAATATCACCGCTGTCAAGTATAACCGCAGGTAAATCCTGTTTTAGTTCAGGAACTGTTTTACATCCCCCGGACAAAAGGGAGAATGCAGCTATCATCAAAAACAAAGAGACAGATGTTACCATCTGTCTCCTGATAGTAGCATACCTAAACATTATGCCTTTTCCAGATTGATAAAGCAGGCCGCGTCCCCGCATTCAACCTCTTTCGAATCGGCATCCTTTGTCCATTCAATGGAAGCAGCTAATGTTTCGGAGAGCAGATGTTCCTCAAATGTATTGACAGCCTCTTTAAGCCAGGAGGAACCTTCCATCTTCAATTTTATCCTGTCCGTAACATCAAGCCCTTTTTCTTTCCGCAGGTTTTGAATGCTTCGAATAATATCCCTGACTACCCCTTCCTGAAGGAGTTCATCATTAATCTCGCTGTCAAGTGCAACTGTCAAGGATCCTTCGTTCAGAACTTTCATGTTTTCTTTCTCAAATCTCTGAATAACAATACTTTCCTGATTGAGTTCAACTGAACCGCCTTCAAAATCAAGATGCAGCACCGACCCGTCCATAATTGACTGAATCTCATCCATTGAGAGTTCTTCGATCTTACCTGCAGCAATTTTCATATTTTTCCCAAGCTTACGGCCGAGAACCTTGAAATTTGCTTTTGCCTTATACTCGACAAGATCCTCTTCGTTATCCTTGAAGAGTACATCCTTTACGTTTAATTCCTCTTTAACAATATCCTCCATCTCCATAAGGATTCTCCGTTCCCG
>JANTFL010000023.1 GCA_024763455.1 Sediminispirochaeta sp.
CAGCTCTAATCCTTCCAGGGGAAAATCATCCCCTTTATTGACCGGGGACCAATATGCTCCCTCTCCTCTGCCAGAAGTGCATCCCAGGGGATTGCACTCCTTTTTGCATCAGGATTTTCTTCCAGATAATCATACTTGTAAAGACGGAGTTTTAAAGCAATCTGATGGGAAAGCATAATTACAGAAATCCCCGGAATCAGAAAGGCGGTAAAGAATGATAGAGCAAAAACAACAATGGTATGAAGTCCAAGGAAAATCGTAAACCCGGTATTGTCAAGCAGGAGCATAAAACTTTTTTTTATCTGCTTCAGCGCCCCTCCGTTTAGCTGGAAGCCTGCAGGGAAATAGTACTGTGATGCCAAAATCCAAAAGAACGTTACCCAGAATATGGTAACAGCCCCGGCAAGCCCTGCAATCCCTCCAACAGAAAGGTAGAAAGGAAACCCGATAAAAAGAATAGATGCTTCGGCAACAGTAATGACCGAAAGGAGTGTCCACTGTTTCCAGCCGTTAACGGCAGTTTTAAAGATATGCTTCAGCTCCCCGCTTCCTGTATAGATAATCTCTTTGGTATACCCTGCAACACCGCAGGAGTAAAAATTAAACAGAAATATCAGCAGAATATACAATACAAAAAATAATACACTTCCCGGTTCGGCAACAACCGATGTATATGCAATTCCCGCAACAATAAGTACAAATCCAATATTGAGTACGATGAGGGAGAGCAGATTATCCCAGGCATCGAAAAAAACCTTTTTTATAAAAAACAGGTACATACACTACTCCGCGGGTGTTTTAAACTTTACAAAAGGATACACGACTATCAACAGAAAAGCAAGAATCATCATTGCCGCTCCTAAGCCTAACGTATCCACGAAAAATCCAGCAACAGGAGCTATAACAGCAGTAAAAAGGGTTTTACCCTGGGATTCAACTGAAAGCCCGGTGGCCATTGTTTCATGAGGGATCTTCCCGCTTAAGGTTCCGGTCATTACCGGTCTTCTGAGGTTCTGAAGCATATAATAGATAATAAAAAGAATCAGTGCAGGAATATAGGCACCGGCCCAGACCAGCAATCCTATTCCGAATGCAATAAGGGCTGCAATGATATAGTAACTATTAAGCCCTCTTTCGTGGGAGCGGAATAATCCCGCAGCCCTCCCTGAGTTCCTTGATGCCGTTGAAGTGAGCATGTAGAGAACAAAGTAAACCAGGGCACTCAACACAGCGATACGCCTGGTAGCACTATAGGCTGTAAAAAAAGGAATGGTGACAATAAAACTCTTTAAAAGCGGCTGGATATAGTCTTTAAGGGATTTAAACATTCCGTCAAAGAAACTGGAATTTACCAAAGTTCTGCGGCTGTCCGGCTGCCTGATAATACGTAACAACCCCCTAAGGGTAGAGGAAACTTTCTCCCGAAGGGAAATATTCTTCCTCTCTTCTTCCTCACCTGAATGATCAAGATAGGAGGGATAGCTCATCATTAAAAAAAGTTCGAGTATGTAGGGGATTACCGAGAATATAAAAACAGCATGGTAATTTGATGTTGTAAATACAATTACCCCTGCTATTAAAGAAGAAAGCGCTGAGCCTTTTTGCGACCAGCTTCTTGTATGTCCGTAGTACGGAACCTTATACTCCAGCTGATTGTTCCGTCTCAGGTACTCCAGTATCATTGCCTTGTGGGTCCCGGTCCTGAACGCTTCACCGAAAGCAAAGAACAGCATGGCCGGTATAAACAAGGTATAACTTTTAAAAAAGAAGAACATGAGAAAGGCCAGAATATAGGATATAAAGGAGAAAATCATCGATCGCCTGCGCCCTACTGAATCAGCTATAATCCCCGAAGGGATCTCCAGGATATTTACAGCTATCTCCCGTATTGCAATAAGAGTTCCTATCTGAAAGAAAGATATTCCCGCTTCCCTGAAAAAGAGGATGATAAAGGGATCGAAAAACCTGAGGTTCTTTAAAAACCCGTAGGCGCAGAATTTCCTGTACTGTTTATCCTTCGTAAATTTTTCCACAAAAACACCTTATTACAGGGTCAGGGTTTAGTCAATAATACGACAAAATGAACGTTTTTGCGTTTATACGATTTTACTTCGCTTTATCCTGTTACCGAAATATCAGCTTACTTTTTCAAAATTAATTCGGTAACCCAAACTGGAAGCCAGAGCTTGCAGTGTATTTAGTGTAATATTGGAACTCTTTTCAGTTTTTATATTCTGAATTATACTGGTAGAGACACCAGATCTTTCAGAAAGCTTCCTTACAGAAAGGTGCTCTTCTTTCATTGCATCCAAAAGGAATTCTGATAACATAAATTTATTATATTCTTTATCAAAGAGTTCTTTTTGTTTTTTATCTTTCATCATCTTGTCAAATGTTGATTCTATTGTTTTATTCATAATACGATCCCTCCTGTGTTCTTTTCAAATATTCATTTTTGATACGTATTGATTGATCTTTTATATTTTTAGGAAGTTTATTACTCTTTTTTTGGAATCCTTCAGTAATAATAATTTTCTGTTCACTAGTAAAAAAGGATAGGAACCTATCAGGTTGTGGTTTGAAAGCATAAATTCCATCATTTTCATTTCTAAATTTAGTTTTGTCTGATATCTTCCCAAAATCTCCCATTCTTTTAAAAAGCATTAGTAACTTTCGTTTTTGAGAGTTTGTCATTGCATAAAAGTAATCTAATGATTGGCTGAAACCTCTTGAATCAAAGTACCACTCAATTGTAAATTTTGTGCCATTGTACGCAACAAACTCTTTCCCTTTCATAATTAAATGTATCAATACATAGATACGTTGTCAACAGAATAAATAAAACTGTTATATTTTTTACAAATTTAATGAATAGTCTCAATACTCCGGAGCAGTCCCTGTGTTCCGGCACAGTCAAAAGACCTGTAAGATGGTTAAAATCAATAATTATATGACTCTTTAAGAATTTTTATTATATATTGGTATATACAATGGTATTGGAGGCGGCAGGTATGAAAACTATCGCAAAAATCTTTTTAAATGGACAATCCCAGACAGTTCGCCTGCCCAAAGCCTTTCGTTTTAAAGGGAAAAAGGTAATTCTCAAACCCCTTGGAAATAGCAGCTGGCCAAAAGGATTTTGGGATGTTTTTACTCCGGATACTGATTTCAAAACTCCTGAACCATTACCAACAAAAGACTTTAATCTGGATTAACACGGATAAAATATGTACCTACTTGATACAAATACTATTAAAAAACCGGTGAATGTTAAATATACAAGCTCCATTGAAGTCAAATATTGATATTTTTCAATAAATCATCTATTTTAGTATTATGAGTACGGAAGATATGATAAAAGAGGCTTTGACTCTGTCTCCAAAAGAAAAATCCCAAATAATAGAAGCTCTTCTTTTGAGTCTTGATGAACCTGATATTAAAATTGAAGAAATCTGGAATATTGAAATTGATAAACGATTAGATGCAATTGAAGATGGTTCTACAACAACAATACCCTACGATCAAATATTTTAACTTTAATGAATATTGAATTTGATCCTTTAGCATTATTAGAACTGAATGATGCTGTGGAGTACTATAATTTTCAACTCCAGGGTCTTGGAGATAGATTTAAAAAAGAAGTAAAACAAGGATTAAAGAAAATATCCGACCATCCAAAGGCATGGCAGTTTCAAACATCACGCTCAAGACGATTTGTATTAAATACTTTTCCTTATAAAATTGTTTATTCACTTAAAAAAGATCAAATTATTGTCTTAGCAATAGCTAATTCTCACAGAAAACCCGACTATTGGATTGATAGAGAATAAAATACGAGTCTGGTTTTGTACGTCCGTACGTGACATTTTTTTGGATTGTTTTTACATGGGAAAGATAAGGATACTTCGGCAGATAGGGAAACAGGTAGTGGACTACTATCTATGGGGAAGATGCTCCTTCTAGTAGATATCAACAAGGGCTGCGCTCCTCGTTCAGAAATGATACCCTTGGTTGCATGGGCGAGAAGGAAGCTTGCTTCCGACCAGCTCCTTCGGGGCTGGAATTAAAATACCAACTGTTCACTTCTGTATACCAAAAACAAAAAATTAAGCTTAGTGTACTATAAAAAATCCTTCTCCCGGCTCCGCCGGCGGATTTTTTTACGGATCGCCTCTTCGCTCAACCTCTGCTACCTGTAGTGAGTGATTTTGCGGTTTTTACCGCAAAATTATACCGAACTACTGCCCCAGAGCCACGCGAAAACCAATATTGTAGTATGCACCGTACGGATTGATGCTGTTACGATAACCAAGCTGTTGAAGGTCGGCATCAGCGCCCCAACTGCCACCCCGCATCACCCTGGAAGAGCCTGAGGACGGTCCGATGTAGTCTTTTTTAGGTTTCAACGGATAGTCTACCTCCCAGTCCCAGCACCATTCCCATACATTACCGGACATATCGTATATAACAAGCTGATTGGCAGTCTTTGTCCCTACATTGTGAGTAGTATTTCCTGAATTAGCACTATACCATGCCACTTTCTGAGTCTCCGTAGCATCGGTATAATCTGCTGTTGCTCCAGAGGCATAATTCCAAGGAGTCCCACCCTTGTTACTCGCTGCATACTGCCATTCCCCTTCTGTAAGCAGCTGGTAGCCATTGGCACTCCATTTTACATAGGGATTATCTTCAGATCCCGCTACATCGTTAATAGTTGTATTGTTTGTTGAAGTTTTAAGTGGTGTTGTATACGCAGCATCAGTATAATAAACAGGTGTATAGCCCGACATCTCGCTGTAAGCATTACACCAGACAATAGCGTCCCGCCAGTTAATGGTTGTTACCGGATCATATATTGTTCCTGTTCCATCATTTCCCTTTCTTCCCAAATTAGCAAATGTATATCCATTAGACAGTGCCCAATCGTGTACTGTGTACCACAGTTCGTAAGTAACTTCATATTTACCTATGGAAAAATTAGAAATGGTGTGACTGAAGCTCTCAAAGGGATCTGATACATCGCCATCTCCATTTACATCTGACTGTTGTGTAAATGTCCCTCCAGTAACAGAAACCATGTCCCGGTATGACAGTGCTTCGAGAGCATCATTTGTCCATTCTGCATACAAGGTTACATCGGAACTTCCCATTTCAAAAGTATTGTCAGCAACATAATGGATACCGCTTCTATCTCCTTCGGTATTCCACCCAATATATGTGTAGCCTGTTTTTATCAGAGAGCCTGTATTACCAATAACTGTCACAATGGCACCTTCTTTATAAGTTCCGTTGTCTACGGGTACTATACCGCCGGTTGCGCCATTTGCAGCATAAGTAACTTTATAAGTAACCCCATCCTGCACAATCTTATCCTGTATATCCTGCAGCATAGTATCCGAACATCCGGCTAAAGCGAGTATTGAAATCAAGGCAACAAAGAAAGCGCTTATACCAAGCACCATCAGTATCTTCTTCATTATTCTTCGTCCCATACCATTACCTCCTTGGCCTTACTTATCTCCGCAGCGCGGGAAGCTTCCTCTCCCCGTAGATCCAGGTAGGCAAAGCGTTCCGCAAGATCTGGATCTACCACCTTTAACTTTTCATAGGCATCCCGGACAGTACCATAATTTTCCAGTTCGTGGCTGGCACGGGCAATTGAAAGAAGAACCTTCGGATTGTTTGGTTCTTTTTTGGCAGCTCTTTGGTAGTACGCGAGAGCTCCTTTTATATCTTTTTTAAGCAAACTTAAATTCCCCATATTAAGCAACGACGGGACATAATCCCTGGATTTTAATATTTTGTTAAATTGAATTTTTGCTTTATCCATAAGTCCGTACCGTGCATAGAGAACACCCAGCCGATTTACATACCGTGGTTCATTTTTATTCTCTCGAATTTTCCCCTGCAGTTTTGATACCTGAGGATATATCTCTCTGTCTATATACCGGATAAGCTCCGACTGAAGCGCGTTTACCACCTCAAGCCTCCCGGGCATGGATAAAGACGCGGATCCCGGAAGACCTACCGGGGTATATTCTTTCCATGAATCATGCATGGGCAGCAGCTTTGCCTGTTTTCTGGCATCATTCTCCCGCCACTCTTTGGCCCCGGCCTCCCAGGCTTTTAAAAAGGTATCCTTTGTCATGGTAATCTCCAGGGGGAGCCAGGTTTTTCCGTCACTATAGATAAGATCATCAGGGCGGAGGAAACTATTTCGTGCAGTATCGGGATCCATATCCAAAGAGAATGCCATGTAAATGTGCCCCGGTATTGTTATAAAAGCTGTCTCAATGCCAACTGATTCCAAAAGGGCACTGTAAAGAATGGAAAGGTCATCGCAGTCTCCTGCTGTGTAGTTCATAGTCTGCCTGGGAAATTGCAGAAAGTCCACAGAAAGTTTGTTTTTGGAAAACTCAGTATAAGGAGTTTTAGGATCAACAATGTAGCTTAATCCGTACAGGCGCAAGGCCTCGTGTATACCCATGGCTGTACTCAAATTGGCATTAACCGATTTGCTTCCTGTATCTTTGGTCCATCCAACCACCCTTTTTGCAAACTCCAGTATTCCGGGGTCTTTCGCCGTAACAAACGCTGCTGCCTTACGGTCGTCATCCCAGGTGGTTGCATTCCTGTCATACACTTCCAAACTTTCGGTATACTCTTTTTTGTAGGATTTACCTTTGTAGGAGTAGGTCAAAGATATTTTGGCAGAAACCTTTGTCCCTTCGGTAATATCCAATACCGAATCAGAAAAAAGTGCGTAAAGGTCAAGGCTCTTTTCCTCATGACTGCTTATTTGCCCCTGAAGTACCGATTCTTTCGGGTTATCCATGTACCGTTCCACATAAAAGGAAACTACAACATCTGATACAGGAGATTTTTCGTTATTGTAAAGCACAACTTTGCCCACCGGGTTGGTATCGTAGTGTTTGAACAGTACAGGAAATATTTTATCCAGCTCAATGGTACTCAGCTCCAGTCCGGTTCCTGTCCGCTTTACTTTAGTTTCATCCAGGGGCTGGGGTTTTTCAGGCAGAGGACTCCGTACTTTTTTACGTATATTCAGGGGGAAACTATACGAAGCACCGAGAGATAGACCCAGACCCTGGTTAAGATAGAAGTTATACACATATGATATATCACCAGTAAGGCTTAATGCCGGAGACAAAGCATAGGAAACCGCCATGCCACCTTTTTAAGAGATATTCCCTCCGTGTATGCTGCTGCCGCCTGATACCTGGCTGTAAAAATATCCCCCTGTCCCATATGCTGAAAATTTCAGTTTTTCTGCAGGACTGAATCTGATACCGCCTCCGGCCAATACTGAAATAACGGATACACCGTCTTTCGAAACAAGGGGAAGATATAGATAGGAAGTTTGTACTTTAAGAAACCCTTTAGGAAATGACTGAAAGCTCAAATCAGCTGAAAGATCTCCACCGCCTCCGAAAGTAAAGGATTGAGCACTGTCACCTGTCGGGATAACCCCGCCCGGAGTAAGTGATAATGAGAGATCCCCTTTCATTTCGCTAAAGAGAAGAAGAGGAGACACAACCATACAAATAAATACAATCCAGATAAGAGAAAACTTTTTGTTCATACAAGCCCCCATAGAAAGAGATACTTTCCTTTCCGGGGAGATCGAAGTGGAGAGGCATACGATGCATGATCTCCCTTCTGTATAGAGTATATCACATATAGTTCAATATTGCATATTTTTTTTCATTATCTACCCTTTGCAGGTAAATAACATTGACTTTATCCTTAGAAACCTTTAAATTTTTATTTATGACTATTTTTATAATGTTTTTCCGGTAGATAGTAAAAAAGGAGCCAGTAGATGAAGGTAAAACTTTTAATCTTTCTCGCATACATTTTTCTCATTACCGCATACGGCCTATCAGCTCAGGAAGGAATTGTTACCTATATGGAAGGGGATATTCAAATTCAGCGGGATAGTGACAGTTTCCCTGCAGATTTTGGATCGGATCTGTTTCAGGGGGATAAAATAACAACGGGTACGGATTCTCTCGTTATCATCCAGCTTACGAGTAAAGGTGTTTTAAAACTAAAAGAAAATACCGTTCTCGTTCTTGAGAAAGTCAGTAGAGATACATCCCTGATACTGGATCAGGGCAGTGTATTTTCCAGGGTAAATAAGCTGGTTACGGGAAGTTTCTCTGTAAAAACCCGTTCCATGGTAGCCGGCGTCAGGGGGACTGAATTCTTTATAGCTTTTGGAAAAACTATTGAAACAGAACCCGATGTATGGCTCTGTGTCAACGAAGGGCTGGTACAGGTTGCACTGGTAAAAACAGGTGAATCTGTACTGGTGAAAGAGGGGGAAGGAATAAATATACTCTCCGGCAAAACACTTACCAACCCTGAATTTTACCCATGGACAAAAAAGCTTAACTGGAATACAGATCCAGACAAGGGGACGGTGGAAGATACAACTGATCTGAATTCTGCCTATACAGATTTGCTGGATCAGGATTACGAATAAGATTATGTAAAATGAGGTAAGTATGAAAATTAACATTTTAATTCTCTCAGTTCTCCTCATAGTACAAACAGCTGCAGTAACATATGCCGAACATATTCCGGTAATGGATCCGTTTACAGCTCACTATGAAAGCCGTTTTACAATAATTGGGAACAGGATGGGGTTCAACCCCTATGCGGAAATCAACATAAGGTTTGCGAGTAATGATATTAATCCCGAATATATGCACATTTTGCTCGGGAGTTATTACAGAATACATAAAAATATCAAAATAGGCGGGTTCTACAAACTTCAGACTGGTGCCAGGCATGATGATGACTGGGTGGATTTAAATCCCGGGTGGGAGTGGGCAGACTCTTTAAAAAGATTTGAAAGTTTATTAATTTTTGACATTACTCCCAGATTCAAAATACCTGTTGTCTTAATGAATAATTCCATAGCATCGGTAAAAATGAGATATCAGTACAATTTCTTTAATAATCAGCAAACAGTTCTCGTAAAACCGGGTCTTAGTTATTTTAACATAAAGAACAGAGCCCCGGTGTGGAACGGCACTCTGGCGTATTCAGTTTATATTCCGCTTAATTTCAGTGAAGCCTTTATCTATGAACATGGTCCTTATGTAAATTTCATCTATCATCTGAATAGTTCAGTCAAGTTTGAAATAAGAGCCAACCTTTACAACCGGACTTGGACCAGCGGCGCCGACAGTATAGCCCTTGGTGACAGTTACCGGGTTACTGAAAAAGGGCTGCAGGCAGGAATAGGAGTAATAATTACCCCTTGATTTGGGTTGCATTAGTAACCGGTTTTCATGATACAATTGAATGATAATACTCTGAACCAACGGAGAATACAGCATGGCAAAATACAGAGTCGTTGTTACTGATGACAGATATGGAAGCTACCGGGAAGAGAATGATGTCTTAAGTGAACTTGGAATTGAGGTTGAAGTACATGATTTTAAAAATGAAGCTGAAGCAAAGAGCGTCTTAAAGGATGCAGACGGAGTTTTGGTTAATCTTTTCCCCCTGACAAGAGAAATAATACTGAGTATGAACAACTGTAAGGTTATAAGCCGGTACGGAGTCGGATACGACAATGTGGATATAGATGCAGCAACCGCAAAGGAGATATGGGTATCAAGGGTTCCGGATTACTCAATGGAGGATACCTCGGATCATGCTCTGGCCCACCTTTTTAACTGTGTGAGGAAAATTACCTACAGAGACAGAATGATACGAGAGGGCAAATGGAACCTTCATAAAGACTGGCCCTCTTTCAGAATAGCCGGGAAAACCCTGGGTTTGATTGGGTTCGGTAATATTTCAAAAACACTTTTTAGAAAAGTTTCAGGTTTCGGACTCGGAACTGTTCTTGTTTATGATCCCTACATAGATGATGCAGCGATACGTAAAGCTGGAGGGACACCTTCGCCGCTGGAGGAGCTTTTAAAGCAATCCGATTACATATCCATCCATGCCCCCTTAACGGATGAAACCGAAGCTATGATTGGAAGCAGTGAGTTCAGGCTCATGAAAAAGAGTGCTGTAATCATCAACACCTCCCGAGGTCCGATTATCAATGAAGATGCTCTTTATTCAGCTTTAAAAGAGGGAGAGATTGCTGCAGCGGGGATAGATGTTTACAAAACAGAACCCCTGCCGATGGAAAGCCCCTTACGAAGCCTTGATAACATTACTTTTACCGATCATGCAGGCTGGTACTCCGAAGAATCCATCATTGAATTAAAAACAAAAGCTGCAAGAAACATTCTCGAGGTATTAAAGGGGAACAAACCTGTCTATCCGGTAAACAGTGTTCGGTAAGCACAATTGTGTAAAGCGGAAGGCAAAAAAAAACAACCCGGTTAACCTGGATTGTTTTTTACTAGTGGCGAAGGGACTTGAACCCCTGACCGAACGGATATGAGCCGTTTGCTCTACCAACTGAGCTACGCCACCGAATATTAAAGACTTTGGTACTATACCAATGAGTCCTTTTTGTGTCAATAACTTTTAAAACTATTGATATCAACAGTACATAGCGTTACTATACCGTATGATTCATAGATATTCACTAAAGGTGAGAAGTTACGAGCTGGATGGCAATAACCATGTAAACAATGCCAATTATCTCAATTACCTGGAGGCTGCACGGATTAGTTTTCTTGAAGATGCGGGGATCAATTACAAGTTCTTTTACAACAAAGGATACCGTCTGTTTGTTACAAAGATCTGTATCAACTACAAGATCCCGGCGGAAGTAAACGACGAGCTTGTTATTGAAACCAGACCTATAAAAAAAAGAAAAGCCAGCGGTGTATTCAGGCAGACATTTTATAGAAATGAAACAGAGATCTGTACAGCAGATGTTACCTGGGCCTGTGTCGATACTGCCGGAAAACCGGTTCCGCTGCCTGAAGAGTTTGATAAAAAGGAACTTGCCCCCTAAAGAAGTTTGTTCTTTTTGGCATCTGCCATCAGACGTGAATTCCAATAATTGCCGGTAAGAAAAGCCCTCCGGTCCTTAGGAAAATCAATCCTGCTTGCTACTGTCTGTACATGCCGTAAGGCTTTACTTAACATAGTTAAGCGGTCCAGACTGTCAACTCCCTCTTTTTCAGGCAGGCTCAGAGCCTGGAAGAAATAGTAAAGGCCGTTGAAGGGGTCAATATCCGACAGTTTATCATCCCTGGTTAAACGTTCAAGTTCGGAGGTTCCTTTAGCTGGATTGTCATTAAGTACAGAAAGATATGCACTGAAAACTCTTAAAAGATGGGAAAGCACTCCCCGGCCGTCATTGACCACAAAGACGAGGTCTTCAATATACTCAAATCCGCTGGAATCAAGCTTGAAATCGGGGGAAAGGAACAGATGCAGCCTGTCATTATCCCGCTCCAATGCTCTGTTTACCATCTCCTCAGCTTCTGAATATCGGCCCTTGAAATACAAATACTCCGAATAAAAGAACATCCCTTCTGCTGATTCCTGATAGTTCTCCAAAATACGGCCGCCAGCCTCCCTTTTACCGCTGTAAACAAGTGATCGGGCTATCCATGGATAAATGATTTCATGACTTTCTATATGGTTGTAAATTCGTGTAACCGAAAGACATTCGGAAAATACATTGATAGCTGCCTGATATTTTCCAAGATCAAAATTGATTCTCCCCTTCGCGAAAAGGGTAATTATTTCCCAATTCCTGTTACCGGTATCTCTGCTCACCTCAAGAGACTTGTCCAGCAGCCGCATACTCTCAGATAAATTGCCGTATACATAGTAGGTGACCGCGCCGAGATAATACGTTTTAGATAAAGGGTATTTCCCGTTTCCGGAAGCTGCAGTCTCTATGGAAATCCTGAAATAATCTTTTGCCTCATCTATCCTCTGCTTCCCCAGCATGATTTTGCCAAGGAGTGTGTTGATTCCGCTCTCCTCTTCTGCAAACCCTGCGCTTTGAGCAATAAGAAGAGCATCCTTCGCCGGCTTGAGAGCATGTTGATACTCGTATCCTGCGTAGAATGCTTCAGAAAGTGCAGCCTTGAGAATCATTTTGACTCTGTCATCTTTTAAATTGTCTGCACCGTTAAGTTGTTGAATCAGATCGTTGACCAGAGGTATACGGGAATCAGAAAGTGCTGCTTTAAGAAACAGAACATCAGTGTAGATATCCCTGTCAGAACCTGCCAGTCCTCTCTTTTTCAGAAGCTTTTTTATTTCCTTTATCATTGGAAGCACAGCTTCAGTATTATTCCGGTCAATAAGGGAGTGTACGACGGCAAGTTTGAACTCAACCATGCGGTCAAAATCCCCTGCAAATTCAAAAACAGTGTATAAAGATCCGAGAAGCTGCGGATCAAGATCAATTCTTTTTGTGTAGCGGGTATAGATTCTGTCAAGAATCTTCTCCCCGGAGCTGCTCTTTAAATCGTCAAATTGAGAGACAAGCTCGGGGAAAACACACCTCATCCTGTCAGGATAAATATACCCGTAGGAAACAAGATTATTATAAGCATTCAGGTACTTCATTCTGTCAGAATCTTCATCACACAAAAAATCTATAATTTCCTCAAACACAAACAGCCCGTCGAGGAGAAATGTCAGACTTAGAAGACGGCGGGAATAGAGATCGAGCTCTCCGAGAAGATATTTAGCAGCATCATCCGCAGAGAGATTAATATCTTTTTGTTCCCTTAACAGAAAAGAATGATACTGGCTCACCGGTGATGCTGCACTCTCATCTTTTCCAAAATGATACTTAATGGAATTAAAATTCTGAAAACATGCAGGAATATCCTGTTTCCCCGAAAATACAACAGGGATCAGACTCAATTCGGCAGATAAATCCTCTATCACTTCAGCGATACTATCAACAGCAGTCTCCTCCATTCTATCCACATCGAAGATGTAGACTATAGGGGGGAAGTTCATACTTTTAAAGTACCTCCCGTATGCAGATACATACAGCCTGAAAAGCAGGACAGCATCTTCTTCATACATTACTGAATATTCAGGGTGTATCAGACTGTATAATTCTTCCCACACCTTTTTTTCTGTTCCAGTGAGAAACGTTGGAACGTTGGATGAAAAATCAGCGTTAAAGGAGCGTATTAGTGCGGAATATCCTGAAAAATCATTTCTGTCAGGAAATATATAAAACCAGGGCAGCGAATCTTTGTTCTCACCCGAGCCCTCAATGTATCTTGAAAGGGAATACCCCATATACGGTATTCCCTGCATTTCAGCACTGTAAAAGAAAAATAATCCTTTCCGTTCACCGTTGAGAAGCGGTGTAAAAGAGGTAGTAAACTCCTCATGTTCTTTTGTTGTACCAACAAAGTCCAGAGCTCCCCCCTCAGCTTTTATCTGAAGATTTTTATGGGAAACCATTCGCAAGTACCCGTCCGCTTCTTCAAAATCCGAATACCCTTCAAATAAACCTGCTGCAGAGTTGCTGACAAAAAGGGAGCCGTCCGGTTCCAGTCTGTAAACATCGGTAACAAAGGCATTATGTTCGATCTTAGAAAGTATCCCTTTTGTCTGATTAACCAGAATGTTAAATCCTCTCAATTGGTCTGCAATACTTCTAAGATAGTCATACATACCCAGAATGGAATGAATCAACCGGTTCAGATCATTGATTCCCGGAGAGAATCCGAACAAAAAACAGGAGCCAGATCTTTTCATAAACACCGACGGATCATCTCCCATCATGCTTTTAAGATCTCCAAGCAGTTTTTCCGTAAAGCTGCTGTCAATTTTTTCCAGGGAATGAAATCCGTTTATTTCAACAAGTACTTCTACCATCTAACTTTTTTTCTCCTAAAACTCCAGTTCAGGAGGAGTCGCTCCCCCTTCCCACAATCTATCATCAGCTTCTGTGAAACTCCGTCCATAGACGTATTCAAAAAGAAATCTGAAATCCTCGGGAGCAATCTCCAAAAACTGGAGCCCGTAGAAATACTGTTCCTTGTATTCATATTTACGCATAATTCTGGAGAGGATATTCATTTTCCGCTGCCCCACTTTCAACGTCAACTGAATATCTCCGTACAGTCCCAAAAGTTCAGAAAGTTTCTTCTCCGGATGGGTAAAGAGAAGCCCCGAGGCACTTATGTCTATTATCTCCGGTTGAAATTCACTCTCAACCTCTTTTTTATTGGCAAAATATCCGTTCCTGTCCAGAACATAGGCTAGAAAGCGGGTAAACTCCTTGCAGAAGGTGAGATCTCCTTCCTCAAACTTGACTATTCTATTCTTTACGTTGGCAAGGTACACATACCCAACTGCATACTCGTGGTAAATTACCGGACAGTATAGTTCTGCGTTTATCCCGCTCTCGTATTTTTTTCGGATCTCTTTAGCAACCTGGCGCAGGGTTTTCCCCAGGAATTCCTTCTCTGTTCCATCCCTGTTCAAGAAAAAATCCTCGGTTATAAGAAGATGTGCTGCTGAATTCTTCCTGTCAGGCAATTTCCCCAACTCCGTATCCGGGATAAACAAACATTTCCCCGTCTCCGTTATCAGGTTCTCTTCAAATGTTTCAGGTTTTCTGGACCGGAACATGACTATTTTGTTTTCAGAGGCTCTATCTGCTGCTTTCACCTTAAAGTCGTTTATAAGAGATTCAATACTCTTAAAATCAAATTCATCACTGAAAATCTCGGAATCAAATGATTCATATTCTCTGGTTCTCGGGAAGTCAAGGATAACCCGGGCATTTTCCAGGGTAAAGGTCAGGCCTATATCTCCTTCAGGATTTACTCGTATATACTTTCTCTTTAGATTTTTATAGACTCCCTTTTCCAGTTTCAACTGTAAAGGGTTTCCCTCTTTTGCAATCCTGCATACTGCAGTCATGGTGTTACTGTAAAAAGAAAAGAACAGGGTAACCGCCTCGCCGAGCTGTACTGAATTTAACTCGCTGCTGCTGCTGCTGAACACCATGATATCAGCCTCAATAGAGAGCAGGACTCCTTCTATGTGAAGCTTTCGAACCTGAAGCTCTACAGGGATACTCTTCTCAACGAGATTGTTTAAAATAAATTCCTGTTCGATCCTGCCAATCTTGGTACCCATATTCCCGGTTCCTTTTTCTAATACTCTAGTTGAAGATTCATATACGAATCCGGCTCATAAGGCTCCTCTGCCGGAATGTATTTCTCGTTTAATTTGTTTAAATCTATGGAAAGTCCGCTTATGAGCCAGACATCATTTTCCTTCTGTATGGCAATACTTCCATCGGTTCTTCCTTCTTTTGATAAAAGTCTTACGGGGATCTCCATAAAGTCTTTTTTTATTTTAAAGGTGCCCAGTCTGACAGAAACATCCCCTTTATAAGAGGATTTGGCAATGGTTTGTGCTATTACTTCAGCAGAGGATTCTTTCACCTGAGTGTTATCAAACTCTCCCCTGAAGGCCGCCGAAAAGAAATCCCGTACCCTGTTATTCAGATCCCTTAAATCACTATTCAAAGAGGTACTATCCTGAAGTTCACCTATTACCGTATCTGCCGGCATTACAGCATTGGAAGGGAGTGATGCCAGCGTAACCGCGTAGTCACCCGGAGCAAGATCTGTCACCGGAGATACCGCTTTTTTCTCCGGTTCTTTATTTTTGTTTAAAGTTCCGAATACCAGTTTCCGTTTTTCCTCTCCTGGTGCAGGGGGTGATTGAGGCTGTTCTTTTACTGTGTCCTTTTCTGCTCCGCTGCCGGAAACCTTTTTACCGGTACAGCTGAGGCTGAATATGGTAATGGCAGCAACAATTGCGATCAGACCGATCTTTGTACCTCTTCTCAAAAACGAATCTCCCAAAAAGCATCCTATGGACAAGGCTCTATTCTACAGGTAGTATAGCCTTATACAAAAAAAATTACCACAATTTTTAAGACCGGAGGTGTATTTTGGGGCTTACAGCAGCGGAAAAGATTTTAAAGGAACATATGGTTGAGGGGAATTTCAATAAAGGGGAAGAAATTGGAATCCGGATCGATCAGACCCTCACCCAGGATGCTACCGGAACTATGGTCTATTTACAGTTTGAAGCAATGAATATACCACGGATACGTACGGAACTTTCTGTTTCCTACGTAGACCACAACACGCTGCAAACAGATTTCCGTAATGCAGATGACCACCGGTTCCTTCAGTCTACAGCCAAAAAGTATGGGCTCTACTTCTCCAGACCGGGAAACGGTATTTGCCATCAGGTACACCTGGAGCGTTTCGGAATACCGGGGAAGACACTTCTCGGATCTGATTCACACACCCCGACAGGCGGCGGATTGGGATCTCTTGCCATTGGAGCCGGGGGGCTTGATATTGCCGTAGCCCTGGCAGGTGGACCTTTTTACATCACCTATCCCAAGATTGTAGAGGTACATCTTACCGGGAAACTCCAGAACATGTGCAGTGCCAAAGATATCATTCTTACCCTGCTCAAAATGGAAACGGTAAAAGGGGGAGTCGGGAAAATTTATGAGTATACAGGCCCGGGAGTTAAAAGCTTAACTGTACCCCAGCGTGCAACCATTACCAATATGGGGGCAGAACTGGGGGCAACAACATCCCTCTTTCCTTCTGATGAAGTGACACGGGAGTTCCTTGCAATGCAAAAAAGGGAGAATGTCTGGCGGCCGCTGTCAGCTGATCCTGATGCCCGGTATGACCGGAAAATTGAGATAGATCTGAACAAGATAGTCCCGATGGCTGCCTGTCCCCATATGCCTGACAACGTAGTCGAGGTACGGTCCCTGGCAGGAAAGAAAGTGGATCAGATTGCAATCGGCTCATGTACAAACTCCTCTATTACCGACCTTGAAATCGTAGCAGATATTTTAAAGGATAAAACTATCGCAGAAAACGTAACCGTAGGGATATCTCCGGGAACAAAACAGGTTCTTGATACTGCAGTTGTTACCGGAATATACCATAACTTTGTATCTGCAGGAGCAAGAATTCTTGAAAGCGCATGCGGGCCTTGTATTGGAATGGGGTTTGCACCGAATTCAGGGGCAGTTTCCCTGAGAACTTTTAATAGAAACTTCAAAGGAAGAAGCGGGACTGCTGATGCATCCGTCTACCTTGTTTCACCTGAAACGGCAGCGGCCTCTGCGATAACCGGTGTTATAACAGATCCGAGAACCCTCTCAGGAATAGAAATAAAAGATTACTCCGAAGCAGTTGTTATTAATGACAACATGATTATTCCCCCGGCTTCACAAGAAGAGGCTGCCGGTGTCGAAGTCCTGAGGGGGCCTAATATCAAACCGTGTCCGCTTGGGAAGCAGGTTGGAGAAAGTATCAGCGGTAAAGTGCTTATAAAAACAGAGGACAACATTACCACCGACCATATCATGCCGGCAGGAGCAAAGATTCTTCCCCTGCGGTCGAACATTCCTGAAATTTCGAAACACGTTTTTGAAGCTGTGGATCCACACTTTTACGAGAAAGCAGTAAACTTTAAGGGCGGAATTATTGTCGGAGGAGATAACTATGGTCAAGGCTCTTCGAGAGAACATGCAGCGCTTGCCCCCATGTATCTGGGGGTTCAGGCTGTTATAACCAAGAGTTTTGCAAGAATTCACAAGGCTAACCTGATAAACTTCGGTATCGTACCCTTTACGTTTACATATCCCGAAGATTATCAGCATGTCAGTGAGGGTGATGATCTGTATATCCCTGATGTTGCAAAAACCTTGAAAGCGGGAGGTGAGGTAATTATGGAAAACAGGAGTAATGGCAAGAAAATCCCCTTATCATACAGTCTTGATAGAAGACAGGTGGAGATCCTCCTGGAAGGGGGACTGCTCAACTACACAAAGGGGAATTCCGGAAAATGAGATCAATCTTATCACATTTTTATAGTGATTTTACGTTTCCGGTTCGTGATCCTCTATGGAACAATATATATTTTTCCGGCGAATTCAAGCGGATATTATCCCTTGAGCCTGTTCAGAAACTCGGAAGAATCAAGCAGCTCGGACCTGCTTTTCATGTCTATCCGGGAGCTGTACACACAAGACTTAACCACAGTCTTGGTGTGTTTCATTTGTCAAGAAAAATTATCGAAACCTTTCTAACCTCGACTCAGGCGGATTTATTTACCGATGAGGGGGTAAGAACCTTTTTATGCGCTGCGCTCCTTCACGACCTTGGACACTTTCCCTTTGCCCATTCCTTAAAAGAGCTTCCGTTAAGGGATCATGAGGAGTTATCCGCTGAGATAATAACATCCTATCCCTTTGCAGACAGGCTGAAAACTATACTTAAAGTAGATCCCCAATCCGTTGCTGCAATTATTGATACTAACCTTGATACAGAAGGAAACAGTGAATTACAGTTCTACCGGAAAGTGCTGTCAGGAACCCTTGATCCGGACAAACTTGATTATCTTAACAGAGATGCATTCTTCTGCGGCGTTCCCTACGGAATACAGGATACAGACTTTATAATTAGAAAACTTAAAGTTTCCTCCGGAGAACCGTCTCTGGACAGTTCAGCGATAATGGCTGTAGAAAATCTTCTCTTCTCGAAATATCTCATGTATAAATCTGTCTACTGGCACAAGACTGTACGAATAGCCACCGCGATGATTAAAAAAGCAATTTTTATGGGGCTTGAGGATAGAGTCATTACCCCTGAAGATCTTTATAATATCGACGATGATGAATTTTTCCGGATTCTTGCAAAAAAAGACTACCCTCCCTTTAGTGTGATAGGCAAAGTAATGAAAAGGGATTTTTATAAATCTGTCATGGAGATCGCCTATGATCCGGACAATCCATTCCATAGGAAACTTACCGGTCTTCAGTTCCGCCATAACCTCTCTGAAAAGATAGCTTCGCATCTTTCGAAGGGAGCGGGGGTGAGTGTACCGCCGGCCTCTGTTATCATTGATATTCCTGAGGAAATCTCGTTTGAAGTGGATATGAAGATATCAGAAGAGAACAGGGAAAGACCGTTTTCCGATTCAAAATCTGTATTTACCCCCTCTGTTGTGGAGGGTTTTACAGGATCGTTAAGAAAGATTCGTTTATTTATTCCCGAAAAACTTACCGAAATCATGGATACCTACGAGGATTTTTTCGTTTGATAGCAATAAAAGAACTTGCCGAAGGGAAGATCCCTCCCTGGATCCGCCGTTTTATAAAACAGACGGGGCGAGGAATAAACAGATACGCCATGATAGGAGAAGGAGACTCCGTTGTGATAGGAATCTCCGGAGGCAAAGACTCCCTCGCCTTGGCTCTTGCCCTCTCCTTACGAAAGAAGTGGCTCCCGATTGACTATACACTCTATGCAGTAATGATAGACTGGGTAGAAGATCCCGTAGACGAAGAGGGATTAATAGAACTCAAAAACTTTTTTTCTATACTTGAAATTCCTTTTGTAATAAAACAGGTTCATAAGTTCCCCGAGTCCTTCAAGGGGGATTTTAACTGTTACCTTTGTTCAAGGAACCGCAGAAGGATCCTCTTTGAATATGCCGAAGAAGTTGGCTCTTCCAAAATTGTACTGGGACATCACCTTGACGATATTGTGGAAACTTCTTTAATAAACCTCTGTTTCCGGGGGGAGTTCTCCACAATGAAACCAGTACAGGATTTTTTCGGCGGCAGAATTTATATAATGCGCCCGATGTGTGAAGTACGGGAAAGTGTTATACACCGTCTGAACAGGGAGACGGACCTGCCAACCATTAAAGCGGAGTGCCCCTACAGTAAAACCAATATACGTGCAAAGATGAAACCGATCATCAGCGAACTCTCCCACATAGATAAACTTACCAGGGAGCATATCTACGCTGCACATGAATTTTGAAATTTTAAAATATTCTATTTTATTTTTCTTCTCCTTTTTGCTACTATTAGAGTATCCTGCAAGGAGGAAGAGATGAAAGTCCACAATTTAATGGAAGATATTGTAATAAAAACGGTTAACGAGCTTTTTGAGAACAATTCACAGGTTAAGCCGGAGATTGCTGACTGCCTTCACTGCAAAATGGATGTTGTTTGTTATGTCCTCAATCGTATAGAGCCTGAATATATTATCTCCGGTCGCGGATTGATCCACTTTGAGGAGGATTACCACAAAAAGGTCCAGCTGGAAGCGGATATCATCTCGATTGCTTCCGAAGGAATAAAGAAAATTACTGAAATTCAAAGGCCGTACTACAAAATTACAGAGGAGGATATTGTTAAGGATTCTCCATTTTTCTTCAATTTTCCGGCAATTTTGGGTCAAATACTGAACGGCAAGTCCTTTGAACCTCTGGATAACGTTCTGGTTTCACTTTTTATGGAAGGGGAACCAGTACCGATGATCGACGATACCTGGGAAAACCCCTACCTTGTGGTAAAAAGTACCCGGGGAAGTTTTTCTTTTATGCCACGGCCTGTTCCTGCAGTAGAGGATAACGAAAAAAGGCTCTTCTCAATGGAACTCAGGGTAAAAAAGGAGGGATTCGAAGAGTTGAATCGCTTCTTTGATTTAACCCTGGAGAGCGAGAAAGAGGTAAAGACTTCCTACAATATCGAATTAACCTATAAAACTGAGCCCTTGTATCTTTTCCCGGTGGAGGATGAGGAGTCCGAATAAAAATCTCTACTCCAGCAGATCTTGAATATCATCGAGGGACAGATCACTCATCATTGATCCGCTCCTTTGTCCAGAGGAACTCCTCTGTTTTAAAGTAAGGTACTCCTTGTTGTATAAATCAGCAAGAATATAGATATCATCATCACGGTACTTTTCGGGGATTTTAACCTCCAGATTATATGAACTGTCGGAAAATCCCCTTCTCATAACGTGTACAGGGTCGGTTACAGTGAGAGCAAAGTGGGGGCTGTAGTACAGCAGATATGAAAGAACCAAAACGATAACGACAAGAAAAAACAGTATGTTATACACAGACTGGATCTTTAAAACCCCTCTTATATCGAAGAAAAAACTCCAGTCCCCCTTTTCAAAATAAGCAAAATCTCCGGGACCAAACTGTAATGAATATGTCTGGTTATCTAAACGGGAAAACAGTGTCTGCCCCTTATACTTGATTATTAAAAGATCTTCATCATACGCGGCAAATTCTGCAGCTCGTTCTACAGCACCTGCATCCTTTACAGGTAACAAACCAAGGAACGTATCAATCTCCTTTACATATCGATCACTAACAGTACTTTCAACATTGGGGAGTGAAAGAAAGCTTCCTGCCAGAGTGAATATAAAAAGGGTCGATACAAACGCTGTTATACTTATAGTACTGATCTTTGTAATATGCCTCTGAGCCATAACAGAGCCGGTATATTTAATCTTCCGGAATATCTTGAGTATTCTCAGGAGTCTGAGTACACGGGCGATGCGTATTGCTTTTACAATCTTTAGTATGTTCAACATGCTTCCCAGACCAAAGATAACTCCTCCGCCAAGGATGAGGGAGAGGAACGCCGGTCCGCTGTTTAAAAGAAGCAGAGGAATGGATGCAAGAAAATCGATCCATCCACGTCCTTCCAAAAAATACTTTCCCGCCTGTCTCTTTCCCAGAGCGGAAAAATAACGGATAAGAAATTCTATGGTAAATATTGAATCAAAGATAAATCCTGTGAAAATAAAAGTACGCCGGATCTCCCAGTTCCATCCTGCAAGAACGGCAAAATCCTCAAGAAACGTCTGTACAAGGACAAGCAGAATTGCAATAACAATAAAGGATTCAAAAAAATTTCTTACTTTCTCCATTGGTTCCTCCTACCAGCCGTTTTCAAGGGAAAATCGGTAAAGCTCATCAAGCATTTTTATATCCCAGCCGTAATACTTGTAATTACGCCTGCCGACACTTAGCCAGCTTTTCTCAGGACTTGAAGCTCCTCTGTCAATCTTCATATTTGGACGGATGGTACGGGCCATGTTGTTGAATATTGATGTCAATCTCCCTGTGGTAGGTACAAACTTGTATTTTTCAAAGGAGAGATTGCTGTCAACCGCACTTGAAAGAAGCACATCCGGAACCAGAGGAAGATCTTTTTTTATAGAAGCCTTGACTTTATCAGAATACTGCTTTGTTATAAGGCCTGTCGATCTGTCATGAACACTTTCTGAATAGGTATGCACTGCAGGCCGTAGAAGCAATGAGGCTTTGATAATATCGATTACCTCTTCCTTACTCATCTTGAGACGCTGAACCTTCATAAGCTCAAAATGAATGTACGACTGCGCCTCAAAAACTGCATTTAAATAACGGGAAGGCAATTTATATAAAAGTGCATTGTAGCTTCCGTTAAAATCTTTTCTTCCGTCAAAGGTCTTTAATGATTTAAGAATGAAAGGATACATGCTCTTGATAAGTATGTCGATTTGACTTGGGCTTTTGATATAAGCAGAAAGAAAGCTGAAATCTATTTTTTCAAACAGGAACCGTTTTAGGCCTTCGTCAACCATACTGTTTATTACTGTACTTAAACTTGTCTCCAAAATGGAAATAATTTCAGGCCATGGTTTTCCCGGGAAAAAAGCCGGGGATGACAGTGTCGAGTAGAGCTGTTTTGAATTAAGTTCAAGAAACGATACAATCTGATCCTCTTTTTGAAGAGGGCTCAAATAGTTTAAACTGGGATTCGACAGCAGCCTGGAAATAAAAAGGGTCGCTTTTTCTTCTTCTTTATTCATTTTATTTACCATCGGCATGTGATATTATATACATAACAGGAGAAACCGCAAATACAAAATGAAAAAAAGGATCAAATTTTGCTTTTTCTTAAGCCTTACCATTCTTTTTGCACAATTTTCTGCAGCTCAGCAGATACCATTACCGGAAGATGAAGCGCCTCTCTCCATCCTCTCATATCAGATAGGAGATGAGAACGTTGATCTTTTCCTGTCCGGATTCTGGCAGTCTTCCCTCTCAGGGGGGTTGGGTATCTCCTGGAACTCCGAGAACTCCAAGGTTGATAAAGGACAGTTCCCGGGATTTACAGACGGTTTAATCTTTGAACAGAGTGAAGATCTTCTGATCTCCCTGTGGCTCGCCAACAAGTTTTTTTTTGAAGCCTCCATCATTGATAATTACGATCTTAATACCATTCTTTTTGGATACACTGCAGAAGAGAAAGATGCCTTCCTACAGACGGTGAGAATAGGCAACACCGATATTGGGATGGGCAGCTATTCATTTATGAATCTTACTGAAGCTTCCACCGACTCCCTAGGCGTGTCAGCTTCTTTCAAGGGGGAAAATTCAGATCATCAAATAGCACTGAGATATGATCCTGCTGAAAAAGGAGAAAAAAGTTTTATCGGCGGTTATGAAATATCGGAGGACCGTATCCCTCTTTCAAATTACGTTGAAGGGCAGTACTTTGCTCTCCCCGATGACAACGTAAATGATTTAAAAGTCTATATTGAAGATTCCTCCGGCCCCTATACCGGTGGTTCAACAAAATACCGCCTGGCAGACGAAAACGATGCTGTTGTTTCTACTGAAAAAGGATTTGTCTTTTTCAAGGCTCCGCAAAACCGGAAGATTGCGGTTCACTATACAAAAAACGGCTATACTGTCGGAGACAGCAACCTTGGGGTAAATGCCCTTGCGGCGGATTCCGACGGGCTCGGGAATGCAACCGGTGAAATTGATAGTACCGGAACGGAAGATTTTAACTTTTCCATGGGGACTTACCTGGGATTTGATATGAGCACTCTACAAATCACCATGAACAACGGAGATCAAACGCTTTTACTGTACAACCCGGGAGAGTTCTCCCCCTTTGAGCTTCTGAGTATATACGAAACTTCCTACGAGATACCGGAAGATTCTACCCTCTTCAAAGCTCTTCTTGCAGACAATAACCTTTCCACGGGTGAGTATGCAAACTACAGTGCCGGTTATTTCAATACAAGCATACAGTTCTACTCCGGAAACGGAAACTCACTAAGAGACCCTGCAAACAGATACCCCTTCGCTGCAAAAGTAGATACTGATGCCGTTATATACGGCCCGGGAAGGGAAATAACCGGAACACCGCCGGATAAAGAACTTCTTTTAATAAAGTATGATCCTGTAGAGAGCTACACCCTTGGGGACAACGTTCTGGAGGGCTCGGTTGAACTTTCAGTAAACGGCATAAAAACCACCAATTTTAGTTTCAATCCTGATTCGGGAACAGTAGAACTGGGATTTACCCCCTCCTCCAGTGACAGACTGGATTTCTACTACCGTACCAAGGCTTCCATCAACCGGGGAGGAGATCTTGTTCTTGGATTGGGGAACAAATTTTCGATATCCGATGCTTTAACAGCTGAGATAGGAGCAGGTTTACGATGGAATATCTTTACCGGACGCTATACCGAAAATGTTAACGATGCTCCCGGATCAATCCTTGTTTCCGGGGGAGTAAAATATAATAAAGAAAACCTTGATTTCAAAATTGACGGAGGTGTGAGCTTTTACAACCCCGATACAACCGGGATATTCAGGCTGGCCGGAATGGATGAAAGCAGTATTCCGGTTCCGGTAGCAGAAACGCTGCTCTACCCTGCCGCACCTTCTCCGTCACTGCTCTCCCTTTGGACATTAACAGAAAACGACAGAGGGATTCTTAAATACACCGATTACCATTCCTATAATGCCCTGGGGGATGGAACCCTTATGAGCTATAGCTGGACGGTGCCGGCTTCCCAGAAGTATCCATACGCCGACGGTGGAAGAACCGGCCCCTCTATTGCCGGATCAAATGACGAAATCAGCGGAAATGCAGCAGTCTTTGAGTATGAACTTGAGCCGAACAAGTGGACCGGAGGGAGAATTCCCTTAACCTTTGGCGAAAAGGGAATAGATCTTTCAAAGACAACAAGTATCTCTTTTAAGGTAAAGCTCATCGGGGCTGCAGACTCTGCAAATACCGATTTTTACGTTCTTACAGGGAAGTTGAACGAGGATCTCGACGGTGATGGCAGTCTTGACGGGGAAACTGCTGCTTTTGAACCCGGCTTTGAGTTCGATCCTGTAAATCCCCAGACCGGAACAGGGATACTTACCATGAAAGTCGGCAGTTCGCCGGACGGTATCTTCGGAAACGGCAGGAAAGATACAGAGGATCTTAACGGAAACGGCATTCTTGACGCTGAAGAAAGCAGTCTTGCAGTATCCTTCGAGGCGGGAACGACGGCAGGTTTTAGCAAACCCGGTTCTACCTGGCAGACTGTTGTCATAAACCTGACACCTACAGAAAGGGAAAAACTGCGGAATACTACAGGGTTCGATGTTTTCATCAATTATACAGGAACGGGCACCGGATCAGGAAAACTATTGATAGGAGATATAAACTTTAACGGGACATCCTTTATCGTCTCTCCTGCTTCCGGCCAGAATGTCACTGTATCCGAAATAAATGAGACACTGATAAAACAACCGGGGACTAAACTCACGGATGATTTTCCGGAGATTTCCACCCTCTTTACCGATACCCTTTCCCCATCCAACGTAGCCAAATTTGAATGGGATAATACGGGCACATGGCGTGCGGTCAGTTATACAAATCCGGTAAACCTCTCATCCTATAACAAAGTAAGTTTTTACCTGAAATATCTCCAGGCTCCGGACCCTGTTACCGTTTCCCTTTTCAATCCCGATGATCAAGGTGTTTCATTCTCCTTTACCCCCTCCGGAAATCTGAACACATGGCACAAGTACATCTTTGATCTCTCTTCAGGAACCTTGACCATAGACGGAAGTGATGCAGGTGTCACTGTTCTCAAAAACAATCAGTCCGCCGGGAACGTCCAGCGGCTGATTATAGAAGCGGTTGCCGCTTCAGCACCCGGAACCTTGTATCTCGACGAAATCCATCTCGAGGATCCCGTTTACGGTATTTCTGGAGGTGCTGAGTCGTACTTTGCCTATAAGTATCCCGGAAATCTGCTTTCTATCGGGAAAACCCCGGTTATAAGCACTATCACCTTCACAAACAGGAGCAGCATAAAGGGGACGAGTTTTGCTTCCGGGTTTACAGCCGTGGACAACACTCCCGCTTATACAGCATCATCACTTGCATTCTCCCTCCTTACAGTTTCAGTTGAATCAGGCTTAAATCTTCAAAAAGAGAGTGGAAGAATCTATATTTCACCCTCCTACTCACTTTCCATACCGTTATTAGACTGGTTCACCCTTTCCGACCACTATGCGGAGACCAACACCTCAAGGAATCTTGCGGTAACAAGAGAATCAGGAGGGGAATTTACCTTCCCCCAACTTTCCTTCTCATTCGAAGCAGGCAACAGCTATACAGGAGATTCCCTGCAGCAAAACTGGGGAACAGATTTTACCGGAACGTTCAGTAACTACGGTATAAATAGTTCGGTGAAACTGAATCTTGTTACCGATACCTCCCCCTATAGCGTCAATGATGCTAAAAATAACATTCCCGCATCCTACCGGCTGTTGTATCCTTCTGATGGAGATAATCCGGGCAGAAGCTTGAGTGCCGTTATTGATCAGAGCTACACAAAAAAGCCGGTATTGTACCGGCTGAATGAGGAGTTCAATGCGTCAGTCGAAGGGACTACCGAAAGAGAGCTGTCCCATTCCCAGAAACTGGTGCTTGAAATTCCCTTCGTCGTTAATAAGTGGAGCATAACCCCTTCCTATTCCCGTCTGCTAAAGATGAGTACGGAACCTTCTGAGGATCTATTTTTTACTACTGATTTCATGGAAGCTGCAGATAACACTCTGTCCCAGGGGTATTATTTTCTTTCCATACCGTTTTATGAACTTTTTGATCAAGATGTAACAATTTTTTCAACAGATTCTGCCGGATTTACAGAGGCAGAGTACAATCCGGCTTTTTCCCTGGAGGTATCCAGACCTTCCGGCAACAGGGTTTTAGACATTTTCATCCCTGCCTTGGTCCGGTTAACTGCAGACAGATCAGTGAAAAGGCAATGGGACACCCTTACCGATGTAAAAACCTATAGCCTGGATCTCTCATCATCAGTATTCAACCTTTTCGGGCAACTGGGATCCAAACCCCTTTTTTCATGGTATAAAACCGAGGAAATAAGCAGTAAAACGGGGGTATCAGTCTCCATACCATCAGATTCCGATGCAGAATTTTCCACCAGATGGGGACAGTATCTGAACTTTATTCTATCAAAAGATCATTCCCTGAGTATAGAGTCGGACTTTAACGTCACCTGGCTGTCCCTGCAGGTAGACGGAGCGGTAATAGCCTCATACTCGAGGAAAGATCCTTTGGAGAAGGGGATCAAAATTCCTGTCATAGATCCGGAAGGAGAAGCTCAGCCTGAGCTTACGAATGCCGAGAAAGCGGTTTTAAAGTATTCCTACACAAAGGATACTGCCAAAAGTATCTTTTCTCTCTCTTTCAATCATGGAACAGACCTTGCAATCGGTGAAAAGGGAACACTTTCATTCAATCTGGGGATTGGTTTTTCAGAGAATCAGGTGCATACAGAATCGATAGTATACCGGTATTACACCGCGGGATTCGAAGCCGGGATAGCAGCAAAACTCAACTTCTAATACCTGATGATTTTCTGCTGTTTCATTGTTTTTTTTATGACACTGCTGTATACTTATATTTTAGGAAAAGGAGATATTGTATGAAAATGGTAAAAACATTACTCATTATTGTGTGTGCATCCTTACTGGTTTTTCCTGTATTTTCCGAGGATACCACAACGGATGAAGGATTTAATTTCGGGATGGATATGGAACTTGGAGCGGAAACGTTCAATGATTCCGGTACCCCGGTATCGTATCAGAAACTCTCACTGAATCCCGATATTTCATTTGGTAAGATAGGGATCGGCATGGCAATTACCCTGCACTATCGTTTTGATGATGGAAACGGGAACTTTGACTTCCGTGAAGAGGACTGGGTACCCTCAGGAGATAAAACCTTCCTGGATATCTATCTGCCTATCTTTAGATATGTACGGTACGGTCATAAAGGCGATCCCCTGTACGGTAAGATAGGATCCATCGATGATGGAACCCTGGGAAACGGATTTTTAATGGGAGGCTATTCCAACACCAATTTTCTCCCTGAACGGAGAATAGTCGGTCTTGCTCTGGATCTTGACGGGTCCCTGTTTAATTTCCCCTACCTGGGAATTGAGACCTTTACCGGAAACCTTGCAAAATTCGATGTCTTCGGAACCAGACTCTACGTACGGCCGTTGCTGGGGCTCGGAATACCGATTATAAA
>JANTFL010000024.1 GCA_024763455.1 Sediminispirochaeta sp.
AAGGAGTGTTGATTTGCTTAGCAGTGTTGAGTCAGTTTTTCTGGAAAAATCGGGTGAAGAGTTCAGATATGAACCGGATGAGAAGATCGGTATAATTGTTGTGGATAACTTTCCTTCCCTTGGAAAGTTGACTGCCCTCCGTTTCCTGGAGTGGGTTCAGCAGAATCCGGAAGGAGTTATCTCCCTTCCCACCGGGAAAACTCCGGAATACTTTATCCGGGAGACGTTACGGTACATAAACAACTGGGAAGATTCTGTTGTTAAAAGGGAACTAGAGGAGTATGGCCTGGATTCTTCGGTTAAACCTGAATTCGGCGGTTTGCACTTTGTACAGATAGATGAGTTTTATCCTATAGATCCCGCTCAGCATAACAGCTTTTATAACTATGTCACAAATTATTATATAGACGGATTCGGACTGGACAGGAACAAAGCTCTCCTTATTAACTGCGAGGAGATAGGTCTGCCGGAGGGGAACTCTCTTGATGATATCTGGGGAGACGGCGGAGTGGATCTCAGCCTCCGTTACCGGGCTGCTGCAGGATTAAGAGAAGAGCTTCAAAAGGAAGTCCTCTCCAGGATTGACCAGTGGTGCGTCGAGTATGAGGATAAGATACGCGGGCTTGGGGGGATAGGTTTCTTTCTTGGAGGCATCGGTCCTGACGGGCATATCGGTTTTAATGTAAAAGGTTCTGATCTTCACAGTACCACCCGGCTGACGCAGATAAACTACGAAACGATGGCAGCGGCCGCTTCGGATCTGGGGGGGATGGAGGTTTCTTCAAAGAGCCTGGTCATAACCATTGGTCTGGAAACCATTACGGCAAATCCTGAGTGTACTGCTGTAATTATTGCTGCCGGAGAGGCAAAAGCCAAAATTGTTGCCGATTCCATCCAGCAGGAGAGGGATGTCCTGTATCCGGCAACTGCATTGCAGGTTCTTCCGAAGGGGCGGTTCTACATTACCAGGGGAGCATGCGGGAAGCTTTATGCCCGGAACGTGTCAGGGTTTGCCAAAAAAAAGTCGGTAAGTGAGGAAGATGTAGAACGAATCGTTGTTAACCTTTCCGTTAAAACAAACAAGACTGTTGATTCCCTGACGGAAGAAGATTATCTCTCGGATGATTACGGCAGGATTCTTCTTGAGAAAAACTCTCTTCCGGTAGAAGAGCTGAACAGGGTAGTAAAGGATTCTCTTATCAAAAAGATTGAAGCAGGAATCAAATCTGCGGAAAATAAAATTTTTCTCCACACCGAACCTCATCATGACGATGTTATGCTGGGATATCTCCCCTATGTTGTCAGAAATATCAGGGTTCACAGTAACAGTCATTATTTCGCTACATTTACAAGCGGATTCACAGCGGTTACGAACGTGTATATGCTTGGCTTGTGCCGGCAGCTGAAGACTGTTCTTGAGAAAGACACCTACAATTTCAGGGTGCACTTTTCCCGGGGATACTTTGATCCCGGTAATCAGCGGTACAGAAACCGGGATGTCTGGAAGTACCTGGACGGGGTTGCTTCCAGGTCAAAGGAGACCCGGGAGGAAGGAACGTTCAGACGCCTGGTGAGAAATATTATGGATCTATATGGCGAGACGTCCATTGAATCTGTCGGTGTACGGGTGGACTTTCTTATAGAGTATTTTGAAACCAGATATCCTGGCGAAAAAGATACTCCGGATATTCAGAAACTCAAAGGAATGACAAGGGAATGGGAATCAGCCTGCCTGTGGGGTTACTTCGGCTGGAATGGGAACTCAATATATAATCTTAGGCTGGGTTTCTATCAGGGGGATATCTTTACCGAGGAGCCTACTGTCTCACGGGATGTCCTTCCGGTGGTTGATCTACTGGAGGAGGTAAAGCCGGATATCATTTCTGTTGCCTTTGATCCGGAAGCCAGCGGACCGGATACCCATTACAAGGTAATGCAGGCTGTGGCTGAGGCTGTCAAGATGTATGAAGGGGGAACAGATCTTGAGATCATCGGCTACCGAAACGTATGGTTCCGGTTTCAGCCCCATGAGGCAAATGTTTTTGTCCCGGTTTCGCTGAATATGCTCACTCTGCAGAAGGAATCTTTCATGAATACCTATCTTACGCAGAAATCAGCTTCCTTCCCCAGTTATGAGTATGATGGTCCCTTTCCACTTCTTGCCCAGAAGATACAGGTACAGCAGTATGAGGTCCTGAAGACCTGTCTGGGAAGGGATTACTTTTTTGATCATCCCAGTGCCCTGATCCGGGCAACAAGAGGGTTTGTGTTTCTCAAAAGAATGGATCCGGATGAGTTTATCAACCATTCAAGAGAACTACGAAGGAAAGCGGAGAACCGATAGATCACCGCTTTCTGAGCAGATTCGTTATCTAATCTTTTTCTTGAGCCAGTTTAGTGCAGACTTTTTTGCACTCCGGAGCAGCTCATCCTTGAGGTTTACACCGCCGAAAGATGCCGGATTTTTTGGTTCGGTATCTCCATGCCCTTCTCCGGTACGTTCCCAGTTAACCGAATCCTTCCAGTGCTGATCTTTGGTCAGGTATCTAGAAAAAATATCTTTTACCGTCTCGATTTCATAATTGTATTCACTGCTTTCGTACATCCCTGAACTGTCCTTGTACTGGAGAAGAAATCCCGGTCCAGAGTATGCAGCCTGCACAAACTCTGTATCACCCAGGATTGCATGTTCATTGTCTTTACCCAATGAATCAAGCTCTTTTAAAAGCTGTTCTTTGTCGTTGACATCAACTGTCCTTCCATTTGAGAATTCCAACCGCATAACTTCCTCCTGACCAGATCATTATACTGGTAAAAGAGCGAATTTTCCAGTTAAAAAAATCTGGTTTCACTTTAAATAGTCAGCGGAGTGAATTTTTCAAGGTTTCTGCAATTGCCTGCAGGTTGTTAAGATAATCCTCGGCTAAAGGATCGATGGGGACAACTGCTGTTCCAGCGGCTTCTGCAATGACCTCTACACTGTGCTGCTGAAACTCAGGCTGAACAAAAATTACTTTGACCCCTTCTTCTTTTACCTCTTCCACCAGTTTGTTGAGTGATTTGGGGCCGGGAGCCTTCCCTCCCGTTTCTATTGCCTTCTGTTTCAAACCATATCTTCGGGCAAAATAACCAAAGGATGGGTGGTACACAAAAAGAGTGGTTCCTTTTAAAGGAGCAAGGGATTTGCCGAGATCCTGATCAACCTTGTTCAGATCATTAATAAAGGCACTGTAGTTTTGTTCAAAGAGTTCTTTTCTCTCCGGGAACAACTGTACAAGGGTTTTAAGCATAACAGCAGCCTGGATTTTCACTAACGGGGGAGACATCCAAATATGGGGATCCTTTACCGTTTCGTCTCTGCTTGTGGTTCCCTCCATGTCCATCTTTTCTATATCCGCTGAAGTATCTATTACCCGGAGGTCTTTTAGGGTAGATTTGATCTTTGGTACAAATGATCGTTCAAAGGGGACTCCAATAGTAAAAAATACACTGGCTTTGGTTAATGCCTGTATCTGATCCGGGGTCGGTTCATAGGTTGCGGGGCTTTCCCCCGGAAGAACCATAACAAGAACGTTTATGGTATTCCCTGCAATTCTCTCTAAAAAATATTTTTGGGGGAGGATACTTACCGCTGCGACCGGTCTGCTGTCCGGGGAGGCTTCGTTTTTACCGCCTGCGAACAATACACCTGTAATGGTTAGTGCAAGAAATACAAATACTATAGTTTTTTTCATTCAATTCTCCTGTTATAATCAATGTTTAAAAAGCTTTGCTGCCGAAATTGCTGCCAGATAGGTTACTCCGGAAAGTGCAATGATAACAGAACCGCTGGGCAGATCTGTAAGATAGCTGACTACCAATCCCGACATGGTAAAAAGTGCAGTAATGATTACTGAAAGAACCATAATGACCCATATTCTTTTGGAAAGAAGCCCTGCTATCGCAGCGGGTATGGTAAGCAGAGCAATAACCATAACAATACCTATTATAGTCGTCATTAGTACAACGGTAATTGCAGTCATAACCAGCAGCATCATATTGAAAAGGTTTGTATTGATTCCCCGTATCCTTGCAAACTCCTCATCAAAGGCAATGGTTTGATAGGGTGCATAAAACAAGAGACCAAGGATGATTATCAGTGCATCAAGGACCGCAATCAGGACCAGATCCCCTCTGGAAATTATTAGTATGTTCCCGAAAAGATAACTCATGGGATCTACGTACCCCGGTGTTTTAGCGATAAACAGGAGCCCGACGGACATTCCGATTGCCCATATAGCACCGATTATGGTATCTTCTCTCTCCTTTGTTTTAATACTTACAATCCCGATAATTACTGCGGCCAGTATCCCTGCGGCTAAAGCCCCGAATAAGGGATTTAAATTCGGTAGATTATAGCGGCTTCTTAAGAAAAGACTTACCCCGATCCCCGCCAAAACCGAGTGGGCAATAGCTCCTGTCAGATAACTGATTCTCCGGATAACGATCCATGTACCGATAACACCGAAGGAAATACTGGCAAGTATTCCGGCAATAAAGGCATATTTTAAAAAGGGAAGAGAGAAAAACTCTATCATAACAGCTGCTCCTTGATATCATGTCTGACTATTTTCATGTTTTCTCTGTACAGATTATCCAGATGTTCTTTTGTCAGATCTGATGCAGGATGGATATTTACCTCTCTGTTTACACAGATGATTTTATTCACAAGGTTTGAAACAAATCCAAGATCGTGGGTAATCAGTATTATTGTCATTGTCTTTGAAAGCTGAGCAAGAAGTGTTGAAATCTTTTTTTCGATTGCTGCATCAACGCTTGCAGTAGGTTCATCCATCAGCAGTACCTTCGGTTTGGAAGCGAGTGCCCGTGCAATGAGGACTCTTTGCCTCTGTCCCCCGGAAAGATCAGAAAAAGCGTTGTTTCTGACAGAAGAGAGCCCAACTTCTTCAATGGTTTTTGCGGCTGTCCTGCGTTCTTCCTTTGTATAGAAAAACTTGTTCTTCTTCATGATACCCATAAGAACAACTTCCTGGACTGAAACGGGGAAATTGGGATCAAAAAGTGAATATTGCGGTACGTATCCAATCCAGTGCCGCATCTTTACGGGATTATCACCATAAACTGTTACTGATCCTTCCTCGGGAACCAGCAGTCCGAGCATAAGTTTGGCCAGGGTTGTTTTCCCCCCGCCATTAGGTCCGATTATTGAGACAAAGTCACCTTCGTTTATTGAAAATGATGCTTTTTCCAAAACCTTTGCTCTGGTATATCCGAAACTGACATCAGCAAATCTTATTGTTTCTTCCATGGTTATTAAAGTAATACTTTGTATAATAGATGTAAAGAATGTATACTATGAGTAATGTAAAAAGGGGGTCTTTTAATGAGTGATGCAGAGAGAATAGGGGACGGACTTGTACGGATAGGGGCTATGACTGAGGAACAGCGGGAAGAGGTTCTGAAGATACAAAATTCTGGAGATGATAGAATGTTCGGGGAGATAGCTGTAGATCTTGGTTATATAAATGATCAGGCAATAATGGACTATCTTGATTCAAAAAGTTTCTAATCCTTCAGTATAGTATCATTGCCGTGAAACCTGCTGCTTCCGGAGTTATGGTGGGCTGTAAAAAGAGTTCTGTTTTTTTGTATCCCTTTTTTAGGCTTTCACTCTTCATGTTCCTGGTAAAGTAAATACCGGCGCCTTTTCCTGCCAGAGAAAAACCCATAACAATAGATGCTTTCACTCTGTCTGATAGTTCAGAGTTAAAGGATTCTATGATAATCATGTTCAGAAAAATACCAAGGAGACTGCCTCCTGCGCCGCTTACCGAAATAAGGCCTACCCTCTCAAGGGACCAGTCCAGATTCTCCCAAAGGAAATAGGTCCCTACTGCAGCGGCATCGGGGATCAGAACCGCCATGAGATTGTTCATATCCTCGTTATGTGATTCGAGAATAAGCCCCATGGTTGTCCACGTGTAGTACTGGGCCCAGGCATAGGCATTTGCAACGGTAAAAGCTCTCCCGCTGGAAGGAAGTGTATCGATCACCGAGAAATAGGTAAGAGTTCTGGAGCCAAGTGCAGTGAGAGCCATCCCCCCCATGTTTATCTTTTCTGCGGTATCGGAATTGGGGATCGAGTCGGAAAAAATAGTGTACATCAGCTGAAAGTTTGTCAGGGAGGCGGATTCAATAAATTCAATCCATATTTCGTGACCCAGAGTCAGATCTCTTCCCGATGACATCAGCCATGCAGTGTAAAACCCTGCACCTACCCCCGCAATGCCGGTGGACCCCAGAATAATGCCGTTTTCCGTGTCCAGAATTACGGGGATGCTGGTTAATGCGAAAGTAGTTGTAAGCATGTTCCCCAGGTAAAACGGGATAATCCCTGTATGATCCACCTCGCTTTCAATTTCCCGGATCTTCTCCCCGGCTTTTTCTGCTGCTTCTGTATTCGGATATCTTTCAGTAAGGTTTTGAAAGACCTCTATTGCTGCTTCTTTATTTCCATCAAGAAGCAGCTCGAGTCCTCTTGAGTAGATTTCCCATTGGGTATCGTTTTGTGCAAATGCCGTGGTTTGTGAACATATTATCAGGAAGAGTAAAAATACAGTCATTATTTTCATACGACTGCCTCCTTGTTTACCTTCGCAAATAGGGAAGTCCCTGAGGGAGCATTATATTATTCCCGTACTTGTCTTCTCCGTAGCCGTTTTCAGCCAGGATTTTCAGATCCTCAAGTACCCTTTTATCTCCTTTAAACTTTACCTTTATATCGCTATGAATATCAATCTTCCCTGAAGCCAGGAAGATGGCAAGAAGCCTTTTAAAAAATTCCTTGGGAGTTTCATCCTCTTCCGGCGTGATCCCTTCCAGTGAAAGGTTGTTTTCGTACAGAATAATCTTTTTGCTGTCCATAAGATCCAGCATCACAAGCTGAATTTTCTTTGACCATTCTCCTAAATTGCTGCTGTCCAGCTCGTCAAGCGGTGCGAGATGCCTTGAAAGTTTGTTTATGTATTTTCTTTTTTCGGAATTAATCTTTTCATTGACCCTGAAAAGCTCCAGAGGGCTGGAAGCATCGTACTCTTCACTTCCCAGAAGCATTATGACTTCACTTCCATAATGAAGAACAATTTTGGAGATTAAGGTGGAAGGTCTTACATGAAAGCCTCTGTATTCAGGTATTGGCAATTCAATCTCTGCAATCTTTGCATACTGCTTAATTATCTTTTTGCATAGAGTTTTGGCTGCTGTAAAGTACTGGTTAATGTAAAATATGTCAAAACCTATAATCATCTCCATGTTTCTTTCCTTGTTAACGGGGAGATGAGTCTTTTTAAGGAATCTATGGCCCGTATTCAGGATATGCCGCTCATAGTAGTGTGAAAGTTCGGTCGCTGAACAGAGAAGACGGTATATTATACTTATATGCTCTCTCAGAATAAGGAGGTCCTTATCCTCTTTCTCGAGATCAGTCTTTGATAGATAGGTATCGTATGTTGATTGAAGGTTATGGAATCTTGCCTTTAAGAAACGGAGTTTTTCTTCATTTATATGATCAGGGATGCAATCTTTGATGTTTCGGTCTTTAATACAATGCAGTGCTTCAATGATGTGAACCTCGGGGCTCAGGTTTAAAAAAGTGGTTGCCAGGTAGATTGCTTTATTGTGGAGCCCATCTCCGCGGTGGGATTTTCTGGTTGTTTTCAACTTCCCCATGATATGTTCTTCCTTGAACATACCGTAATTGAGATCATTTGTTATAATGTCTATTGAATGTTTTTTCCCCAGATGCAGGATTTCGGTGGAAATTTTTACTATAATATTGAAAAAACTATCGAGATTTTTATCAATTGCTTTGGTAAATCCTGACTCTTCCCTAAGAAGTTCATAGTTTGGTTCGATATTTTTCAGAAAAAGCAGATCCAGACAGGCTGAAGAAAATATCTTTTCTGCTGCAATAACTTCCCTGAATGGAAGCCATGAAATATTATGAATAGCTCCGTGCCGGTCCAGGGTTTCTTCCATCCACTCGGATTCCAGGTGGAGACGTCCCAGAAACTTCCGGTTCAGAACCTTCTCTTTTGATTCAATGTTTATAGCATACTTACACAGAGAGAAGAGTTTGTCTCCATTAGCTGACAACATCTTCCTAAGGCTCTCTTCAATCATAGCTACAATGTAATCTTTTACTGTGAGTTATTCAAGGAAGGGAGGATTAAAAAGTATTATGTGAAAACGTAATAAAAATTTGATAAAAATAACAATATGATATATATTTATGGTTATACGTTACTATAAGTGTAATGATATTTGATAGGGCTATATATAGGGAAAACTGTTTGAAAAGACCTTTTTTAAAATTGTCAATAATTATCTTCATTTGCAGCCGTGCGGCTGTGTACGGGCAAAGCCCCGATGTTGATTATAATACCCTCTACAGATACCCGGTTTCGATCGGTGCTGAGTATTTGGGGCTTAATCCTGCAAATGATTTTGGCTTTGATGCCTCCCTCACAGAAATATCAGGCGCCCTCCGGATTCCGTTCCCGTCTCTTCCGCAGCTTCAGCCTGTTGTTACCCTCGGGATTATCCGATTTGATTCTCTGGACAGAACTCAGCCTGATAAATGGGATCATACCCACTATATGGGAATGCTGGGCACCGCCTGGATCAACAGGCTTTCAAAAACCTTTGAGCTTGGCGGGGAGTTCTCTTTTGGACTTACTCAGGCTGTATTCCCGAATGTTGATCCTGCAGGGGTAACAAGGGGTGCTTTAAATATAATAGGTCGTCTTGGCGGCCGTCTATCCCTTGATCCATCCTATAATATGAGTATTGATGTTCATCCAAGTATAACCTACATGAGGTATATAGGAGGAGCATCAAACTTTGATCTGTTCAATGGTTTTTCCCTCGGTGTGGGGATTTCCGGACATTACCGTTTTGGAGAGGATCCTGATGCCCCCCAGGCGATTATCCGTAGTCTTAAATTTGAGACAAGTCAGCTTCCAACAGTATTTGCTGCAATGCAGAGGTACTATGTTGATCATCCGATTGGGAGCGTCAAGATTACCAATACAGAAAAGTTCTCTCTCCTGGATGTTGACGTTTCTTTTTTCCAAAAAGGCTTTATGGATAACCCGACAAAATCAGCTCAGATCAAAGAACTTCGTCCGGGCGAGACGATTGAAGTCCCCTTGTATGCTTCCTTTAACGATGCAGTTTTCTCAAAAAACGGGGTCACTCCTCTGACCGGTGAAGTCAGTGTGGAATATCTATGGCGGAACAGACCGGTTACCCAGGTCTCCTCTGTTTCATATAATCTCCAGGATAAAACCGCTCTCACCTGGGATGATGACCGTAAAGTTGGTGCGTTTATCACCTATGAAGACAGCGCATTGAGAAATTATGCCAGTGCCATTAAAAAATATGTAAAAGCAGATGAAATTTCAGGTGTTTCTCCTCCCCTTCAGACAGCTATCGAGATTTATTATGGTCTTACAGAACTTGGCATAATCTATCAGATTGATCCTACTTCTCCCTTTACGGAAGCACAGGATAATCCCTTAATAGTGGATTCCATAAGTTTACCAAGGGATACGCTTACCCGTTTAACCGGAGACTGTGATGATCTAACGGTTGTCTATGTCTCTCTCCTTGAAAGTCTTGGGATAGAAACCGCATTTATTACCGTACCCGGTCATATCTATGCTGCTTTTAATACAGGCGTTGCGTCCAAGGATTTCCGTAAACTCAATATTGATAAGAATATGACACTGAGTGTAGAGGGGAGCCTTTGGATTCCGGTTGAAATTACCCTTATCGGTGTTGATACGTTTCTTAAAGCATGGAGAACCGGGATAAGTGAGTTTGCAGCGCTTGATGATCAGCCGGAAAAAAGAAGCATTATTAAAACAAAGGATGCACAGGCGGTTTTCAGTCCTGTAGGACTTAAAGAAACTGATCTTGGGCTTCAATATGGAAGCAAAACAGTAATAGTCAAGAATTTTAAACGGGATATAGGGAAAATAGTTGATAATGTTCTAGACGGCTACGCTGCTTCCGCTGAAAAAAGCAGGCGAAAACGGGATTATAACAGATTAGGCGTTATGTCTGCCGTATTCGGACGCAGTGACCGGGCTGAAGAAGCCTTTAATACTGCGTTATCTCTGGACAGGAACTATCTTAGCCCCAAGATAAATCTGGGGAATCTCTACTATATGGATGAGGACTATGAGTCTGCATTGAAGAATTTTCTCGGTGTTGAAAGGAAGATTTCTGAACTCGGTAAAAAAGGTTCTTCCCTCTACGCCAAGGTCCTATTAAATATAGCACGCACCTACTATGAACTTGAGAACTATGACAGGGTTACACTCTACTATGATCAGGTAAAAGAACTCGCCCCGGATCTTCTGAAGACGTTTTCGTACCTGAATACCGAAAGTAACGGTAACAGAGGCGCAGATGCAGGGGGCCTGGGGGATGCGCTTTTTGTGGAGGACGAGGAGTGAAACAGACGGTAAAACTGCTGACGGCCATATTTTTCCCGCTTTTTCTTCTGTTTTCTCTAATCTCCTGTCCGGAACCTATGAGTGATGATCTACTGGCGGAGGTGGAGGATACATCACCCCCTCTTATTACGATTATTTCTCCGGATCCGAATACGCAGTATTATATTTTATCAACTAATACTATTACCGGGAAAATAACAGATTATTCAGATACAGAAAAATCTATTCCCGGTTCTGTAGTTTCAGCTTCATACAGTGATGAATATGGATATCTCGGTGTTTCAGGAGATATTACCCTTGATGATACCGGTAATTTCACAATCAGCTTTTCCGGACTATCCTTACAGAACACCTTCAGTCTCATTTTTACTGCTGTCGACTGGAATAATAACAAAAGCACCAAAAAATTGACATTATGGGTTGATGATACCGGACCCAATATAGTTCTTGATAATTTTAATAATGCACAGGATTATTTTTATTCCTCTTCCGTCAGTTCATCGTATACAATCACCGGTCAGGTAGGTTCTGATGTTAATAGTATGTGGTATGATGTTGAACATGGTTCTACTCTTGTAATCAACAATGCAGTTGTAAATGTTAATGGAGATTATACTTTCAGTTTTACTGTTGATCTTACCGGGCTGACAAGTGCGGTGACGATTGTTCTTTCGGCAAATGACAGCAGTTCAAATGAAACCAATAAAACAATTAATCTCACTGATGATGTGCTTGCTCCTGTAATTAATTCAAGTTCATTCCCTGCCTCTAATGACACCCTAACTTTTGTACTCAGTGAGGGTCTCTATACAACCCCGCTGGGGGCGACTGGATCAAACGCTGTAACAGAATCAGATTTTACTCTGGAGCTTGATGGAATTCCATTAACCTGGAGTTTTAATACAGCCCCTGCAGAGGGAGACAGCACGGTAACAATAGGCTTTTCCGGCATACCCGCAACACCTGACGGTACAGAAGTACTTACCTTTGCTCCAATAGCAAATGAGGTATTTGACAGAGTTGGGAATCCTGCAAATCCTGCTGTGTTTCAGTTCAGCCAGAATCTACATGATAAAAAAGCACCGGCTCTTGTTTCTGCCAGCCAGACGGGTGCACAAGAAATAACTGTTATCTTTACTGAAAATGTATCAGGGGGTGCTCTCACTGCATCCTACTATGAAAATGGAACGGGGTCTCCAGCTTCTTCTGCAGTTTATGGGGGAAATAATTCCACGGTAATTTTAACATATCCCAATGATATTGTGATTGCAGATAACCTTACTATTACAGCAGATGTTATTACCGATACAGATGGAAATTTGTTTTCGGGTGCCACAAATCAAACAGTTTCCGATGCCTACCCACCGTATATAAAAGATATAAAAGTATGGGATATAAACAGCGGTTCATATGTAAACACAGGTCTTTACAATGCTTCCCAGGATCTATATATAGATGTTGTTTTTTCTGAAACAATTACAGGGACAGCACCGGCTCTTCTATTAAGCGGCGGGGCAAAGACGGCAGTGTTCAGCAGCCTTATAACAACTACATCAGTAGATGATACTATTCGTTACTTCTATGATATTATAGCTGGGGATTCCGATCCATTATTAGATATTGATTCCCTCACTGGTGGAACTACTACTGATTTAAGTCTAAATACAGCTGATCTTAGTACTGCCGGGACATTTTTGGAAACAATAGGAATTGACGCAGTTGTCCCAATAGTTGAGGCTGGAGATAATAAAATAACCAACATCTCGACAACCTTGAATTCAATTTCAGGTTCCGACATTGATGCATCAGCAAGTGATTCAAACAGTATGACCTATGATTGGATACAAACCGGTGGTTCTGAAGTCTCAATAACTAATGCTTCCACATTAAATCCGACAATTGATGTTCCCAGCGGCACCGACGGGGGATACATACTCCTTCTTACTGTCACCGATGCGGCTGGAAATAGTGCATCGGATACCATGATTTTAACATGGGATGATACCCCTCCAGCTGCTACAGCAGGAGATGACAAAGTAGCAGGAACGCAAATTGCTCTGAATTCAATTTCTGGTTCTGATATCGATGCATCAGCAAGTGATACAAACAGTATGACCTATAATTGGATACAAACCGGTGGTTCTGAAGTCTCGATAACTAATGCTTCCACCTTGAATCCGACAGTTAATGTCCCCGGAGGCGCTGACGGGGATTACGTACTCCTCCTTACTGTCACGGATGCAGCCGGAAATAGTACATCGGATACTCTGACTCTAACCTGGGATGATACTCCTCCAACGGTATCAGCAGGAGATGACAAAACAGCAGGGACGCAAATCGATCTGAATTCAATTTCAGGTTCTGATAATGATGCAGCTGCAAGTGATCCTGGCGGAAGCGGTATAGATAATTCCTTATATTCATGGTCTCAGGTCGGTGGTAGTGAGGTAACTATTACAAATGCCGATACACTTAATCCCACCATTGATGTGCCGTCAGATGTAGAGGGACCATATACCTTACGGTTCACAGCAGTAGATAATGCAGGGAACTCCGCTTCTGATGATATGATCCTGACCTGGCAGAATGGTCCTAAAATAACAGGTATTGTTTTTGCAGATGATGGAAATAATCCGGGAGCTGGAACCGGTGATACAATCACCTTTACATTCGATGAGCAGATTGATCCGGCAACGATAGATAGTAACCTTGGTGATGGCGGTGGCTCTAGTGATATTAATAATAAATCTCTTGCTTATTATCTTTCTTCCCCTGTCCTTGGAGTTTTTGCAAATAGCTTTACGACTATAACGGCAGATGACAGTACTATGCGTTATGACAGTGGACCTAAAACTGTAAAAATTACCCTTGGTACAGTTACATCAAACGGCACCCAGCCGTCAGGAAACTTTACTGCAAAATCTACAATTGAAGATAATGATGCAGGCACGAATTTTATACATGGTTCCAGTGCAGTAGCTTCAACAGGTAAATGGGATGAAACAGCTCCTACGGTAACCACTATCAGTGCATCACCTTCGTCACTTTCAAGTGGTGATATTACAGTTTCTATTACCTATGATGAACCTATAACAACGTTTGTTGAAGCAACAACTCTATCTGTTTTAAATACATCTAATGCGGTAGTTGATACTTCAACTGCAGGTAGCTGGAATGGTGATAATACGGTTTATACAAAGGTTTACTCAATTACCACGGCAGCAACAAGTGCTGGAAATTTTACGGTAACTGTGAATGGAGCTATTGATCTATATGGGAATGTGCAAACAGTATCAGATACTACCAACACTGTCACCATTACTCCATGATGCTGTATCTTAAAGGATGAGTTATATGCATCTAAGTGAGTTAACATACGTGCTTCTCATTATTCTACTTCTTGGCTCTTGCAAGATTGGCAAAAATACGGATACAGCATTAGGGACTGAAGATTCAGCTGTCACAGATAGCTTACAGACTGTATCAGAAACTGAAGAGCCTGTTGAAACGGAAGAACTTAATGAAGAAAAAGTTCTTCCTGATCCAACTCTATTAATAACTAAGCAACAATCTCCTGCAGAAACGCTCCTTAAACCGGATATTCCTGAAATCTCAAAAGCAGAACTAATAGGCAAATCCCGTCCCATCCCCGGCAAACCAATACTAGTCGTGTACAGGGTACAGGAAGGCTACAGTCCCAAAGAACCGAAAAAGGAAATACCGGAACCAGATAGTGCTCAAGCAGTTAAACCTGAACCCACAACAGCAGTAACCCCGGAGCCAACAGTTATCCCGGAACCGGTTTCTGATCAACAGCCGGTCATCGAACAAGTACCGGCAGCTGCGGCTACAGTACAAGAACCGGAGGCAGAGCCGGAAAGAGAGGCTGCGGTTGATCCCAAACCTGTTGTACCACCGGAACCAGTTGTTGTAGAACCTGCGTCCGACACTACTCCGCAAATGGTTGATGTTACCCCTGAACCTGTTATTACACCAGCTGTTGTGGAAACAGTAACAGCTGATAATGAAACACAGCAGATACCTGAAGAGCAGGCGGCAGAACTTCCTCCGGTTATTGAAATTATTTCACCTGAGGAGGGAGCCTTTTATTCCAGAAAAATACGGATAGAAGGAAAGCTGGCTAATTCAAGCCGCGACCTGGATTCTGTTGATACTATCACTTATGCGACTTGGGAAATACCCGGTGTAAGAGAGCCGGAAGAGATAGTTTTTGGAAGTGACGGCGTTTTCTTTTTGAGTATTCCGGTAGAGAATTATAACGGGACATTGACCATCGATATAAAAGCAGCGGGTAAGTCGGGCACATCGGGTATAAAACGATTAACACTCTATGACGGGAATATTGCTCCTGAGATGACTGTTATCTCACCGGAAGAAGAGAGCTCTTTCGGGGCTTTTTTTAATATTTCAGGTACCGTCATAGATCCTTCAGCTGAAGCATTAGGATTGGAAGGTCCTGAACGTCTTGAGTATTCACTCTTTCCTGTTGAAGCTTCCGGTTCCGGTAAAGAGATTACAGGGACTATACCGGTTAACCCGGGCGGCAGCTTTAGCGAAGTTATCAAGACACAGGGTATTTCGGGAAATCAGTTGCTCACGCTGAAGGTTTTCGGACGTAACGGGAAGACGGTGACCTTTTCACGGACCATTTTAAAAGGAGAGAGCGATATTCCCGGGTTCTCAGTTATCCCCGGGGACGGGAGCACAGTTATTTCCTGGAATGCACTCCCCGGAGCTGATAGTTATACACTCTATTATTCCAACAATGAAGAAATTCCCGGAAGCAACGATAAACTGTCTTTTAAAAATGTTAAATCACCCCTTAGTCTAAAGAATTTAAGCGAGGGGGCACGTTATGCGTTCCGTTTGAAAGCAGTTGTATCGGATAGGGCTTCGGGAGCAGAGGAATACTGGTCCGGTATAAAGGAGGTTGTAGCACTTACACCCCTCACCCTTAAACCGCTTGCAACAAATGAATATCAACAAATACGCCTTGTGTGGCTCGCCATTCCGGGGGCAAAATTCTTTAATATTTATCGTTCTGAAGATCCAGCAGGTGCATTCAGATTGTTGGTAAGCGATCTTGAGGGGAGTTCGTATATCGATAAAACTACTGTTTTTGGGAAAAAGTACTATTATAAAATAAGTCCGGCACTGGAAAATAGTTTGATGAGTGAGTCTGTTGCTGCTGAGACACTGAAATTCCCGGAGGAAAAAACCGTTGTAATCGAAAGAAAGCTGGAACCGCAGCTTCAGCATATTGCAGCCCAGGGAAGCTATCTCTTTCTTGCATCCGGTTCTGACGGAATAAAAATAGTCGATAGTACTGACGGCGATAATCCTGTGGAAATTGGAAAGATTGTAACACAGGATGCCAGGGATGTTATTATCCGGGGAGAACGTGCCTATGTGGCCGACGGTAACAGGGGACTTAAGGTTGTTGATATCGGTAATCCCCGGGAACCTGAGGTGATAGGTTCTCGAAAGACTACAGGGGCTGTTTCCCTGGCTCTTCAGGGTACTACTGTGTATATCGCAGATGGTACTTCCGGTATTAAGATTATGGATATTACCTCAGAACGAACTCCTTCCCGTCTGGGAACTGTTCGTACTCGGGATGCCAGGGATATTATTCTCCAGGATGGGTTTCTCTATCTTGCAGATGGTATCGGGGGGGTAAAGATTTTTAGTGTGGAATCACCGGCTGTATTAAAGCCAGAGGGGGAATTCCGGGAAGTTAATGCTGCAAGTATTGCTGTCAACGGAAACCTTATGGCGGTTACTGAGCCCGGGATGGGAATACGCTTGATTGATATTAGCAACAAGAGTACTCCCTATGAAATGAGGACCATACTCTCTTCAAATGTAACAGAGGCAGCAATAAAGGATAACTATCTTTTTTTTACCTCCAGGACAGATGGATTATCTATTTATGAAGTTTCGGATCCTTCCCGGCCTGTTCTTTTTGATTCGATAAAAGATGAAGGAGCGAGTGGATTGACTCTTGCTGAAGGGACAGTTCTGGTTATTGATGATAATGGGTACCGGAGGATAAAAAGTTTTACTACAGGACGGTCATTTACCATTGCAGAATTTCAGACAGGTGGAAAAGCATATAATGTAACACTTAAGAATAATATGCTTTTTTTGGCAGATCACAGGAATGGGGTTAAAATTATAGATGCAGCCCGGCCAACAGACTCTTCGCATTTTTCTGTAGCTGATTCAATTGAGACCTCCTTTGCTGAATCCGTTTTCTTTAGGGACAATAAGATGTTTATTGCTGATGGAAAAGGCGGCATAATAATGGCTGATGTAACTTTTTCGGATGATGGTATTAAAATTGACGATCTGGTTACTGTTGATCTTCCAGGAGTGTCCAAATCAGTTACTGTTTATGGTGACTATGCATACATTGCTGTACGGGAAAAGGGGATCTCAATTTTAAATATGAGAACGGGAATTGTGGAAAGTTCCTACACCGGTGGAAGTGTATATGAAACCTACGTATCGGATACCATGCTCTATGCTGCAGATGCTTCCGAAGGAGTAAAAATATATTCTCTTGAGGATCCGGAAGACCCTCAGCTTATTTCTCAGGTGGATATTTCTCATGTTACCTCTGTTAACTACACAGATGGGGTGGTTATTGCCGGTGGTGAAAATGGGTTGACATTTATTGCTGTACAAAACCCTGAGAACCCTGTAATTATTTCCCGGTATCCTTTTGGTTGGGTGGAGGATATTACCATTCGTGGGGACTATCTTTATGCTGCTGCAGGTAGTGAGGGTCTTTCAATCCTGGATATAAAAGATCCTGAAAAACCTGTTCTGGTGAGTTCCTGTGAAGATGTTTATGCAGTTGGGGTCGATGTAAAGGATGATCTAGCCTTTGTCGCCGATATTGACGGATTCAAAGTGGTTAAAATACTAATCCCCTCATGGCTTCAATAAAACTGAGGGACTCTGTATAATCCACCTATGGAAAATTTAATCTTCAGCATAAATACGGTAGCCCCGGTTTTTCTTATCATCCTTGTTGGAATATTTTTAAAGAAAATCGGAATAATAGATGAAAAATTTGTATCGACTTCATCTCAGGTGGTTTTCAAAGTATCACTTCCTGCGCTGATATTCTCGGGTATCAGCAAGACCGATTTCAGGACAATATTCAGCTGGAAGGTGCTTGCTGTGATGTATGGAGGGATTTTTTTTGCATTTGCTTTTTCATGGTTACTTTCGGTTGTTTTAATACAGGAACCGGAGCGTAAAGGACCATTTATTCAAGGATCGCTACGGGGCAATACGGTAATTATGGGGTTGGCCCTCGTCATGAATGTGTTTGGTGAGCAGGGAGTAGCGGAAGCTTCCATAATCGTTGCATTTATTGTCCCGTTGTTCAACGTACTCTCCGTAATAGCTCTTACTGTACCGATGCACAGCGGCGGTACGGGTTCATATAAAAAGATAGTGCTGAATCTTGTTAAAAATCCTCTGATCATTGCGATTCTCGTATCCCTTCCTTTCTCCATCCTTTCCATACAGCTACCGGTGGTGATCGATGTTTCCCTGTCCTATCTTGCAAAAATGACCTTGCCCCTTGCACTGATAGGGATAGGGGGATCTTTAAGCTTCAGTGCAGTTAGAAGTAACTTTCTGCTTTCAGCGGCGGCATCATTTATTAAAATTGTTATTGTTCCTGCAGGAGTTGTTATTGCCGGGATAAAACTTGGAATCCGCGATTCAACACTGGGCATCATCTTTATTATTAGTGCAGCACCCGCAGCGATCTCAAGTTTTGTAATGACCAAGGCAATGAAGAACGACAGCCAGCTCGCGGCTAATATAATAGTTATTTCAACCCTCGGTTCCATATTTACGATTGGAAGCGGAATCTTTATACTGAAAACATTGGATCTTCTTGGGGTTTAACAGGAGTAGAATTCTCCCCGCCTCAATCTAAAGGACAAAAAAGTAAATCAGGTTTATGGTACTGGATTGTTTTTTCGAAATTTAATGCTGTTCTGAAAAGTAGCGATTCTTCCCAGGCTCGTCCCATAATTTGTATTCCTGCCGGAAGCCCCCCTGCAGTGTATCCAGCCGGTACAGAGAGCGCCGGTAGTCCGGTCAGGTTCCCCGGGAAAGCGTACCTCATGATATCGGAAAGTACCTCCAGATCTGATTCTCCGAGGGGCAGTGCATCCTTCGGTATTTCAGGAGCAGGGACAGCAGTGGCCGGGGTAATGATAACATCCACATCCTTTAACAGACCGCTGAATATCTCTATTGCCCGTGTGCGCATCCGCTGGGCATGGATGTAATCTACGTTAGAAAATCTTCTACCCAAAGCCAGATTAACCCGCGTATCCAGACCAAAGTCTTTACGGTGTTCCTTGTAGTAAGGGTTCATTGCAGTAGTCATCTCCGAAACTATGGAGATAAGATGAGCTACCCGCATTTCTTCCAGCTCGGGGATCTCTATCTTAACGATTTTAGCGCCTGAATTTCTGAATATGTTAAGTGCATTATCCATGAGAGAACGGATACTGCTATCACAGTCAAAATACCAATCGGGGTAGTATCCAATCCTCAAACCTTTAAGTCCTTCATTAATATTTAAAAGGTCCGGTTCCGGCTGAAGTGTTGAGGGCGGCATGACCGCATCTTTGCCTGCAATCACCCCGTACATAAGTGCAGTGTCTCTTACGGTAGCACCCAGCGGCCCAATGTGAGCGACTGACCAGCAAAGAGGAGCAGCTCCGGTTTCACTAACCCTCCCGTAGGTTGGTTTTAATCCGGTAACACCGCAGAGGGATGCCGGAATCCTTACCGATCCTCCCCCATCTGCCCCGAGGGCTGCAGGGCATAACCCGGCAGCTACTGCTGCTGCGGAACCGCTGGAAGAGCCGCCAGTATAGTTATACGGTGCATGGGGATTCCTCACCACGCCGTAATGGGGATTCAGACCGGTAACGCCGATCCCTATTTCATGCATATTCGTCTTGCCGAAGAGGATGGCTCCAGCTGTCCTTAGTCGCCGAACCGCCTCGGCATCATACTTCGCTTGTTCCTTCCCCAGAAAGGACGTCCCGACACTTGTGGTATACCCTTCCTGGTCGATTTCATCCTTTACAGCAATGGGTACTCCGTCAAAAATGCTTAAAGGTTTTCCCTCCTGGTGTCTTTTAAAAGATGCTTCTGCCTGCTGTAGTATATCATCCGTACGGTACTTTATAACTGCATTCAGAGGAGTCTTACCGCTGTTGGAAAATTCAATAAGCCTGACCAGGTTTTCTGCAGTTTTTACAGGATCGGTTTTACCCTCTCTGTACGCGGATGCATAATCGTCAATGGTAACCGGGTAGTAAGAACCGCCAGTCTTTTCCCTTTTTACCGTTTGTATCTGCATATACTTCTCAATGGATTTCTTCTCAGTTGCCGGTGCTGAGTCAAAAAAAAGGGGTAGAGGGGATATGTCTTCGTTTATCGATTTCTCTGCCAGAGCTGTAATTCCGGAGTCCTTCATAAGCTTTTTTGCCAGCAATGTTCCGGGAAAGGGTGATTCAAGAATTGTTACAAATAATTTGAATACAAATCCGGCCATTCTTGGAGCTTTGATTTTGGAGAGGGTGTACACTTTATGATTCATCATTCCTTTTTGCCCTATTTAATCCTGCAGCTTTTTCGATAAAAAGTCCCATCAGGTACACAAGTAGTATGGTGAAAATGAGCCTTAATACCATAAATTTTATTCCCATAAACCGCATCTCTACCAGTTCCTGGGGCAGCTTGATACATGCCCATGATGAGAGGAATATTATTATGTTTGATGTCCGTGCCCCCTTCTTTAAAAGAGATCCAGCTATGGGAAAAGCAACGTAAAGGGGTCCTGTGGGGATCATACCAAGAAAGAAAGACAGCGCCACTCCCCCAAAGCCCGAGGCATGCCCCAGATATTTGACAACGGTCTCGTTTTTGACCCAGGCTGAGAAAAGCCCCGTCAGGACCAATACTCCCGGCAGAATAAGGACAATCTCGATAAAAAAGTTGTAGGAGGCTTTTAGCGTTTTTTCCCGGTTCTCAGGGAAAAAATACAGCAGTAGAACTGCAGCTAATACAACAGCAGGGAGAAGAAAGAGGTTACCCTTCTTTGTATTTTCTCCGTCTTTATTTCCTTTTTTTTGTCCCATCATACCTGGTTGTTTATCCATGTTCACAACAAAGCCCCCATAATCAGAGCAATCCCAACGGCAATTATAAAGCTGAGTCCGTTCCGTAATAAGGTAAGCTTTTTTCCCATCTCTTTTATCTCTATGGGGAGTGTGACAAATCCTATCATTGTCAGGGTTGTGATAAAAGCAGCTGCAACGCCTATAGAAGCTCCGGATTCAACGAGAGATGCAGTAAGGGGAAATGCAATCAGAGATGGTATCATCAGGATCGCTCCGGCAACTGAAGCCAGGGCAATCCCCAGGGCTCCGGACTGATCCCCCAGCAGGGATGAGATTATTTCAGGTTTGAAAAAGCCCATGATGAGGCCTACAAGAATGAGAAGTATAAGGATCGCCGGAGCCATTTTTACTAACCCTTTCACTGCAACCTTGAGCGCCTGCCTGGTTTTCTGTTTGTTCTTATAGAAAGAGAGTCCCAACCCGATTACTGCAGCGGCATTGATAAATACAACGGTATAGTTTATTTCCAAACCTTCCTCCCCGGTTCTTACAGACTGCTAAAAATAGAAGGTAAACATCATGTTGATTGAAGAACGCTCTGTATCCATCTTCTCTCCATCTATAAGATAGTCATACCTCACTCCACCCTGGAATGCTCCGAAGAGATCAACGTACAAGCCTGCTCCTGTGGACATAACTGTACCGCTGTAGCTGCTGTCTTCATAGTAGTATCCTGCATCGAAGTAGGTTAAAAGCCCCGGTTTTATGTCAGGAATAAAGAGAGAGGGAAGATTGAATCTAATCTCAAAATTGTTTACCGCGGTAAATCTGCTGTCCAGCCGTGCCTTTTCTATTCCCCTGACTTCTGCGGCATTCTCAAGGCGGATACTATAGGTTCTGTAGCTGCCGTCTGTATATGCCGTCCGTACCCTGTCGGCAAGATAAACACTGAAGGTGTTCATTCTGCTTTCCGGGTTCAGATCAAAGAGGGGCAGGTATCCCTGTATTTCCCCTGTAAAGCAGTAGTAGTCAGCACTGGAATTCATAAAGGAGGGAGCATATTCTCCCCGTACATCAGCATTGATCCCGTCTATTACCCCGTGGTGGTTTCTGAATGAGTTGTTATAGCCCACTCCGGAAATAAACGAGCTTTGGAATATGTTTTCCTGTTCCGGGTTATCAGTAAGGCTCGTAAACCATGGGGAATTGCTTCCGGAAGGGTAGTGTCCTTCCCATCTTCCCTTGTAATAGAGGAAGGCTTCAAGGAGGTTCTTCCCGTTTCTGCTGTTTGCGATAAAACCCTGTCTTATCCCTAGAATATTTTGTACAAAAGCTGTCTTGAACTCGGCATTGGTGTCATCAAATGTTGAAACCGGCAGTAAACGGTTACTGTAGGAACCGGTATAGTAGGAGAATTGAGTAAGCCAACCGCCGGTAACTATTGTTTCCAATGATGTTTTCTGTCCCGGAATAAGGGAAAGCCCCGTGTATTCGAGGGAGAGTTTTGCTGCCCATATATCCGTCGGAAAAACGGAAAGGGTTATCTGCTGCTCTGTTGAACCTTCCTCAGCGGATACATTAAATCCAACCGCAGCTACTATAAGTGTTATTATCAATAATTTTCGTAACATAACAGCCTCCACGCTATATAGTAAAGGAGAATCGGCTGTTTGTCATTAAAACTTATTGTAAACTTTGATATACTCTCCTGTATGGCAGTAGAAGAATATAATTCAATGGCATCGTACTACGATACGGTCCTGGAACCTGTTTTATGGAGATTACGTAGAAAGATTGTAAAGATAAGCAGGATCAAAAAGGGAACAAGAGTGCTGGAGATTGCCTGCGGCACCGGAGCTCAGGCAGTCCGGTTTAAAAGGGCAGGCGCTGATTACACCGGGATAGATCTCTCCCCTGCAATGCTCAAAGTAGCAGAAAAGCGCGGGCTTGTGTGTATCCATGCAGACGGAACAAAACTTTCTATGGATTCCGGCAGTTTCGATGTTTCTACAATAACTTTGGCTCTTCACGAGGTAGCTCCTGAAATAAGAAAAGGGATTATGGATGAAATGATCCGGGTTACGGCCTCTGGTGGATCTCTTGTTGTTGCTGACTATACGGTTCCCGAGAAAGAAGGCTTTTATCCTTGGTTGGGCAAGAAGACGATTCATATCATTGAAAAACTTGTGGGCGGAGATCATTTCCATAATTATCTCCAATTCATGCAGCATGGCGGACTTGTGGGATTTCTTGGCTCTTTTGGCCTTGAACTTAAAGATTGCCACTTTTCAGCTGGAGGAAATATCGGTATTTACCGGCTACTGGTTGAAAAGTAAGTGACTGCAGCTTTCTGCTGGTAACTCAGAAGTATCTTGGAATGTTTTTCTTGATTCCAAGTCCTGTTATAGCTATCCTATTAGTATGGGAAAAGATGAAAATTTAAATCAAGCGAAAAAAGATACAAAGTGGAAGAAGGAGCACAAGGTTAGCGGTCCGGTAAAGCATGAGCCGCTTTTTAACATTAATCCGCAGCAATTCAGGTTTTCACTGTGGTTTTTTATAGTGACCTTTATAATGCTTATTATGATGAATTCCTATTTCCAGCAATTGAAACCGCAGGAGCAGACGGTAAGTTACAGTGTTTTTAAGCAGAAGATAGAAAGCGGTGAGATAAGAAAAGTCCGTATGACAGACAAGTACTACTTTGGTACCACAAATACCCCTGTTTCAGATACGAATGCTGCGCCTCTTGTTTATGAGACAGTTCCGGTAAATGATCCGGACTTTATCCGGCTCTTGGATAAAAAGGGAGTTGAATACTCAGCTGTTATACAGCAGGATCCTGTTTTAATGAATTTAATTGTAGGATGGATTCTCCCTTTTGCCTTTATATACATCATATGGAAACTCATGGCCAAGAAAATGGGCGGTGCCGGTATGGGCGTTATGAATTTCGGCAGGAACAAATCAATGATCGTCGCAGAAACCGATACCGGCGTAAGATTTGAGGATGTCGCCGGGGCAGAAGAATCAAAAGAAGAACTGATGGAAGTTGTTGACTTCCTGGAGAATCCGGAGAAGTACACAGAGATAGGGGGGAAGATCCCCAAAGGTGTTCTTCTGGTTGGCCCTCCCGGTACAGGGAAAACCCTTTTGGCTCGAGCTGTTGCCGGAGAGGCAAAGGTTCCCTTCTTTAGAATGAGTGGTGCGGATTTTGTCGAGATGTTTGTCGGCGTCGGTGCTGCAAGGGTACGGGATTTGTTCCGCCAGGCAAGAGAGAAGTCTCCCTGTATAATTTTTATCGATGAGCTCGATGCCATCGGAAAGAGCAGGATTAACATTGCAGGGGGCAATGATGAGAGAGAGCAGACCCTGAACCAGCTTTTGGTTGAAATGGACGGATTCGATTCAACTACCGGTGTTATCATTCTGGGGGCTACAAACAGGCCGGAAATTCTTGATCCGGCGCTCATGCGTCCGGGGAGATTTGACCGTCAGGTAGTCATGGACAGGCCGGATCTTGAAGGAAGAGAAGCAATTCTCAAGATCCATTCAAAAAATGTCAAACTTGCAGACGATGTTGATCTCAACGCAATTGCCCGGGCAACGGTAGGTTTTGTCGGGGCTGATCTGGCAAACATTATAAACGAAGCTGCTCTGCTGGCGGTAAGAGCCGGGAGACAGGAAGTCCTTCAGGAGGATCTTTCCGAAGCGATAGAAAAAACGGTAGCTGGGCTTCAGAAAAAGAGCAGGCTCATTAATCCCAAGGAACGGAAGATTGTTGCATATCATGAAACAGGGCATGCTCTGACAGCTGCCTTTACCGGCGGGACAGACCCTGTTCAGAAAATAACCATTATCCCCAGGGGGATCGGAGCTCTCGGCTATACTCTTCAGACCCCCACAGAAGACCGTTTTCTCATGAGTCAGGATGACCTTCTGGGCAAGATTGATGTCCTTCTTGGAGGAAGGGCTGCAGAGCAGATAATATTTAACGAGATTTCCACAGGTGCTGCCAATGATCTAACCAGGGCTACCGATTTGGTTAGAAGTATGATAACTGAGTACGGTATGAGTGAGAAGTTCAAGAATATGGTCCTTTCAAAAAGGGGGAATCAGTTCCTATCTGGTGCTGCGGCCCCTCCCCGAATGGAAAAGGAATATTCCGAAGCCACCCAGCAGTATGTGGATGAGGAAATAGCCCGGATCCTTGATGAGCGGTATAAAAGGGTACTTGATCTGTTAACTGAAAAGAAACCTCAGCTTGAATCAATATCCAAGAAGCTGCTGGAGGTTGAAACCCTGGAAGCAGAGGAGTTCTATGCAATGGCCGGGGTTAAGAGGGACGTGTAACCATTCCCGAATATCGTTGTACTACTGATAAAGAAAGGAGCTGAGGGTATTAACCGTCAGCTCCTTTTTGTTAGGTGCGCCCTGCAGGGCAGCCCTCATTTTGAAGTGATTTTACTTTCCCAGCTTTTTGGCCAGGTATGAAAAGAATGTATTAAAATCTTTACCTATAGTTTTAGAAGGATCCGTCATGGGATTGAAAGCTCCGCCGGCAATATAGTTTGTAATCTGTCCACCGCCGCTGCCTCCGCCCGCTCCTGGAGTCCGGGACGCCATTTTTTCAATTGCAAGCTGATCTGTGTACATAAGCTGGTCGGGAGTGAGAATCTCATCTTCTATTCTCACAAGCATTTCATCTGCAGCATCGGGTTCAACACGGTCCGTCTGAAGCAGTGTCTCCATAATTGAGTAAAGATCGTTCATCTGTCCATCGGAAAGTGCCAGTTTCTTTTCGTCGGTAACCATGGTATTCAGATATCCGAACATCCTCCCAAGATCGAAAACCACAGCGGTTTCCTCTTTCGCTTTTGTTATAGCCGGATCATCCGGGGATGTCTGGGCCATCACTGTTCCCAGGGGGATCAGAATCAAAAGTGCAATTACAATAATTTTTTTCATGTCATGTTCTCCTTTAATAATTTTATTCGTAGCGCAATGCTTCTATCGGGTCGAGTTTGGAAGCCTGGTAAGCAGGATATCCGCCGAAAAACAACCCTGTTATTACTGCAAAGCCGAAGGCCAGCAGTATTGATTGAACCGAGATAACCGAAGCCATCCCTCCAAAACGGCTAGCGCCGTATGCAGCACTAATGCCTATAAGTATACCTATCAATCCGCCTCCTACCGAAAGAATGATTGCTTCTGTGAGAAACTGGCTGAGAATATCTTTAGACTTTGCTCCAAGAGCCATCCTTATTCCGATCTCTCTGGTCCGCTCTGTCACAGCGACAAGCATGATGTTCATTATCCCGATTCCCCCCACAATGAGACTGATTGCTGCAATACTGGCAAGGAGCAGCGTAAACGTTCCCGTAACTCCTTCCATGGTACTTAGAAGATCAAGCTGATTGGCAATGTAGAAATCTGCTGCATCCATACTTGGGAGTCTGTGCATATGCAGGAGTTCATCTTCCAGGAATTTCTGCAATTCCCTCATGGAGTCCAGGTTTGCTGCCTGAATGTTTATAAGGGCATACTTTGAGGATCCGGAGATATATTTCTGAAAGGTGGAGATAGGTATAAAAATTTGTGTATCCGTTGTAGATGAACCTTTCTCCTCCATAATACCTACAACTTTAAATCCAATACCGTTAATTCTGATTTTCTGCCCTATGGGGTCGAATCCGTCGTCGAAGAGATCCTTGTAAACCTGGGCACCAATGACTGCCACAGGTTTCCTGGCATTAATATCACTTTGTGCGAAGAAACTGCCATAGATAGGATAGTAGTTTCTGATTGCTGTATATCCTGTATCGGTTCCAACAACTGTCGCCCCGGTATTGGCATTACCATACTTTACCTGTCCCGAGGCTGAAGATTCAGGAGCAGCATGGAGGACCATCGATTCGGGCAGACTATTTATAAACTCAAGATCATCCTCGCTCAGTGCCGGTGCAATGTTTGTTGTATTACGTCTTACAAGGCTCGGTCCTTTAGGCTGACCGGAGTAAACGATAAGCAGGTTTGATCCTAGAGACTGAAGACTGCTCTCAACAGCTTTCTGTGATCCGTTACCAAGAGCAACCAGTGTAATAACCGCTGCAACCCCAATCATAACTCCCAGAGCAGTAAGGAAGGACCGGATTTTGTTTGAAGTAATGCTGCGGAGGGACATCTTTAGTGATTCAGTAAATTTAAATGTTTTCATTTTCTCCATTCCTCCACAGGTACATCCGTCAAAATATGCCCATCCCTTATTTCTACTATTCTCCTTCCTTGTGCTGCCACATCCCTGTCATGGGTTACCATGATCAGTGTAACACCCTCTGATTGCAGCTCTCTAAAGAGTTCCATGATCTGAGCCCCTGTTTTTGTATCAAGAGCTCCTGTCGGTTCGTCTGCAAGCAAAATCTTCGGGTTTACCGCAAGGGCTCTGGCTATGGCAACCCTTTGTCTTTGCCCGCCGGAGAGCTCATTCGGCAGGTGGAATTCCCTCCCTTCAAGATCAACACGTTTTAATATTCCCAATGCCTTTTGTCTCCGCTCTTTTGATGGAACTCCGGCGTAGATCAGGGGTAGTTCAACATTCTCGACGGCACTCTCTCGGGGGAGCAGGTTGAAGTTCTGAAATACAAAACCGATATAACGGTTCCGGATTTCAGCCAGCATGTCTTTACTAAGTGCCGCTGTTTCTTCCCCCGCCAGGGAGTAGGTCCCTGAAGTAGGGCTGTCCAGACACCCTATGATATTCATCAATGTTGATTTCCCCGAACCACTGGGGCCAATTATTGATACGAACTCACCCCCTCCGATGGAAAGGTTGATATCATCGATAGCCTTTACCGTTGTCGGTCCCATTTGGTAGTAACGGGTAAGATTCTTTATTCTGATCATTTCCTTACTCCGGGAACAGAAATTGGAATTACCGAACTGCCGGAAGAATCAGTCTGATTTGAGAGAGAAAATCCCGCAGCTTGTTCAACGACAACAATATCGCCTTCCTCAAGACCATCGAGAACAACAATATTTATCCCGTCATCTGCGCCGGTTGTAACCCTCTTAGTCTTAATTTCGTTATCTTCAAAAATCTTAATATAACTCCGTGTCCTGACATGGGAGACAGCTTTGCTGGGTACAACGAGTCCCTTGTCACTTTGGATAAGGATAGATATGTCTGCACTCATTCCCGGCTTAAGAGCTGATTCCTTATTGTCTACAATGGTCGATACCTTGAATATCGAAATGTTGTTTACTATCTCTGCTGCCGGGCTGACGCTGGCAACTGTTGAGGCAAGGGATGTATCGCCCAGTGCATCACTGGTAATAGCAACCTTCAACCCCTCTTTAACCTTACCAATGTCAAATTCGTCGATTTCTGCTGTAAGTTTGATTTT
>JANTFL010000025.1 GCA_024763455.1 Sediminispirochaeta sp.
TAGGGAACAAAAAGGTAGGAAACCCTTTTCCCGTTTCTGTCTATAGCTTTTTTAGGATTATTGGGATCAATTATTTCTTTCCCGTCTGCTATAAAGGTATAGTACTGATTTCCGGATGGGATCCGTATCGATAGTGAATATAAACCCGGCTCCCCGGGGTCTTCTTTCATCCTGAGCATAAATGGATCCCAGTTGTTGAAATTCCCTGCCAGGAAGACCGATTCCCCGCTTTTTCCGCTGTATATAAACTGTACCAACCTTCCCTCTTTAATTACCGGGGTTTCGCTGCTGTACTTTAAATAAGCAGGAATATCAACCCTGGAAATGGGGAATCCGTCATTTGAAACAACAGTCCGGGGACTATTCGGATCCTCGATCCACAACCCATCAACAATAATTCTGTAATCTATGCTGTCAATTCCTGCAGGAACCTCGGTTACATAGATAAAGACATTTTTCTCATTTTTGAAAAAAGGATAAACCACCCGGTAGTCCTCAAACCCGAATGAAATACCAACCCGCCGAATGTACCTTTTACTTGACGGTGCTGAGTAGGAAAAGAGTATCTTCCTCCCGATAAATACCGGGGACTGTCCCTGCTCTGTATTGGTTATGTGCATGTGGATGCTGACGCTTTCGTTAGTTTGACCTGAAAGTCCGGGAAGAGCAAGAAACGACAATAGTACGGTTAGAAAAACAATGTTATATTTTTTCATGGTTACTTGTACTTTAATCGGTATAATAACTACAGTACTTAAAGATATTTAAAATATTACTAAGAAAAGGATATACTGAATCCGAAGTAATAGAGAGGGAACTATGCCAACTCTTGAAGATATCAACAAAATAAAATCTCAGATTCTTGAAATAGGTCATGAACCGTCCATACTTTCAGAACGGGGGGAGACTCCCGTGGATATTGAGCCCCCGGAATCAGGTATCCCCGAGGATTTAAATGAGCTTCTGGGGGATTCCCTGGAATCATTCGATATGGAGACTGATACAGAGGTCGATAATGATTTTTTCATGGATGATCTGGAGGCTCTTGAAGCAGGCCTTGGTATGGGAGAGCAGGAAGAGAGTGTCGAGGAGCCGGGATTTCCTGAAGAGCCGATAGACGAATCAACGGAAGCAGATGAGGATCTTGCCTTTGCGGAGGTGGAATCTGAGGAAGAGTTTGATCTTGGGGACCTGGAAGATGACTTCAGTTTTCCGGAAGAAGAGCCTACGGAAGAACCTGATGAAGAGTCTGAGGTAGAACAGCCTGCCGGGGAGGAGGATTTCGGTTTCCCTGAAGAGGGTGTTGAAGAGGAATCTCTGGATATATCCGAACTGGAAAATGATCTGGGAGATGATTTTTCCTTTGAAAACGAACTATCCCTTGATGAGGAATTACCATCAGATGAGGCACCGGTCGAGGATTTTTCCCTGGATGAAGGTCTTCCGGCTGAAGAGGAATTTTCACTGGAGGATGATTTCTCCCTGGATGAGTCAGCAGCCCCTGAGCAGGAAACTGTTCCGGAATCCGGTGAAGAGATCGGTGAATTTGATCTTTCCATGGAGGACAGTGAAAATCCCGATCTCGATGAATTTGAAGTTGCCGATGAAGAAATGGATCTGGATGATGAATCCTTTGAGGTTGACGAGTTTGATCTGGGTGACCTCGGGCAGGATTTCGGAGTCCTTGATGATTCAGAAGATTTAAGTTTTACTCCACCATCAGAATCACCCTTTGGAGGAACCGGAGCGCAGGCGGATGCCGGTGAGGAAGAGCTCGGCGAGGAATCTTTCGAACTTTCAGACGAAGATTTTAAGAAGCTGACAACCACGCTGAAAACTCTTCCTCGGAATTTAAAACTTGCCATTGAAGAGGCAATAGGCGAAAAGAACCTTTCCGGGGATAAACTGCAGAGGCTGACAGATGCTCTGGTAGCCGGAAAATCACCTAAAGAGATAGCCTCTATAACCAGCAAGGTCACAGGGCAGAAAATAAAGATCCCCTCGGGGTACGAAAAAAGATCCGGAGTTCACTTTGAGGAGGAACGGAATACCTTTGACTACAGGTTTAAGCATGTAATTCTCCCTTTAATACGGAGGATTATTATTGCAGGCGCCGTTGTTGCTGCACTGACCTTTGCCGGCTACAAGTTTGTCTATAATCCGATTTACAGTTTGATTCTGTACAACAAAGGATACAATGCCCTGGAAGAAAATAATTTTATCAGGGCTAACGAGTATTTTGACCGGGCGTCGGAAAAAGCTGTGTTTAAAAAGCAATTCTACCGGTATGCAGAAGGGTATCGTGAAAAGAAACAGTGGACCTATGCGGAAGAAAAGTATGACCGGCTTTTAGAGCTTTATCCCTTCGACAAGAAAGGTACTCTCGACTATGCAGCCATGGAGTACCGGTATTTATTTGACTACCAGAAAGCATCAGATCTTTTGGAAAATTTTATCGATGCTCCGGGGAATGCAGCAGAATACGATACGCTGCTGCTGTATGGTGATGTGAATCTGGACTGGGGGGAAGAAAATCCTGACCGGTATGAAGTTGCCAGACGTGCCTATGCCAGGTTGATGAAAAACAACGGGGCCACTAATACCCTCCTCATGCGGATGATGAAATATTTTATCAGGACAGATGATTATGAGCAGGTCGAGATTCTTAAAGAGCGGTTTCAAGCTGATAAAGAGCTTGATGTTGATCCGTACGTTTATGCCGAGCTGGCAGAGTATCTGATAAACAAAAACACTATTGCCGATGTAAAGGATATTCTGTTCAGAGCTAAAGAGGTGGACAACACCCTGCCGGAGATACATTATCAGCTTGCACGGTATTTCCGAAGAATAAATGATCCGATGGAAGAGGACAAGGCTATAGCCCAGACATTGCATTATCTAGATGAAAAAGAACCCCTTTCGATGAAACAGAAAGAGATAAAGATCGATACCTTCCGCCGTGCAGGGGAAAGAAGCTATGCAAAAGAGGCATATCTTCAGGCACAGGAATACTACGAAAAGGGGATCTCCTATCTTAATGAATCAAGAAAGCTCAGTGTTGTGCGGTTCAGGGACAGCAAATACGGTAAATTGTACGCAGACCTCGGGGATATCTACTACTTCCAGGGGGGAGACATGAAGCGTGCTCTGGATATGTACGAAACTGCAGAGAAAGAAGAGTACCATTCCGATGATGTCTATTACAAGAAAGGGTTTATTTATTACCGGTTTGGGGAATACAAAAAAGCCCTGCTTGGTTTTTACAATGCTGCAGGAACATTTTCCACAAACACCAATCTTCTTCTTGCAACCTCTGATACCCTGTACCGCAGCAACGATCTATTTCTCGCTGAGGGGTACTACAATCATCTTCTGGATATACTGGAGAACAGACTCTATGCAGAGACACCGCTGCAGCTCTCCTTTCGGGAGGATCACCGGAAACTCCTGCGGGATCTTATTGTTGCCGCCAACAATATGGGTGTTGTTCAGTACGGATTATATGAGCGAACAGGGGATCCTGAAAAATTTACCCAGGCACTTGTATATTTTACTGAGGCCGGTGACTACTTTGATACCCTGACCAGGGATCCTGAAACGATGGAGCGGACTCAAATGCGGAATCTGTCTTTCCTGAATCAGAAAAAGCTGCTCTATCCCTTAAAGGGATACACCCTGGAGATATACGGGGATATACAAAAAGATATGTATTATATGAGTTTCGATTAAAATCAAGTCAAAAAAATGTCCCGAAGCTGTACTTCAGCATTCGGGACACCATGTAATGCCACATCGGAGGTTGTTTAAAACATCCAGCCGAACTTGTCTTCAATCTTTCCGTACTGGATCCCTTTAAGGGTTTTTAACAGTGATCTTGAAAGATCACCCATTTCCCCGTTGTTGAACACAGCGGTTGTACCGTCCTTTGTAATAGACTCAATATATCCCACTCCGGCTGCCGTACCGGTAACAAAGCACTCTGCTGCTTCACTCATTGCTTCATCTATTGCTATCCGGCGTTCCTCAGTTTCAACTCCCATATCTTGAGCCAGGGTAAGAATACTCTTTCGGGTAATCCCGGGGAGGATCGTATCGGAAAGCTCCGGGGTAACCAGCTTGCCGTTTTTAAGCAGAAAGAAAATGTTGCAGGAAGACCCTTCTTCCACATAGCGCTTTTCTTCCGCATCCAGGAAGATAACCTCCATATATCCTTCTGCTTCAGCCTTTTTCTTTTCAAGGATGGGTACAACATAGTTGGAATCACTTTTTATCCATCCTGTACCGCCCTTAAATGCCCTGATCTTGTCAGTCACTCTGGCCTTGGTGTTCCCGGGTCTGAAATAAGCTCCTACGGGAGTTGCAATAAAGACTACCCATGGTTCGTGGCTTAATCCCAGGCCTATTCCCGGCTCCGAGTAGGTAAAGGGTCTGAAATAGATTGACTCGCCTGAAAGGAAATCGTCCTTCTCCCAGCCGGGGTCATAATCAGGTCTGAAGCCCAGATCACTGTTTTTCTTCACCATCTCCTTTGCCGCTTTGATAAATATATCCTCCGGGAAAGGGGGCATCCCGAGCCCTTTCATGGAGCGTGCAAGACGTGCTGCATTTTCGTCTGGTCTGAAAAGTTTTAAGCTCCCATCTGCCTGGGGATACGCCTTCATCCCTTCAAAACATCCCATACCGTACTGGGTTGTATAGTTCACCAGAGGCAGTTCCGGGAAAGAGTTCCGTGCTTCAAGCAGTTTGTTACGTTCCTCATCACTTAAAGCTGCTTCCTCTTCGGGGGTTTTATGGGGTTTAAGAGTGAAATTTTCCTTCCACTTCCCGTCTGTATACTTCGCTGTATACGTCCAGGGATATATTGCCAATGAAAAACCTTTAGCCATTACCTTCTCCTGCATTTTTATATTTGTTGTTTCAGTTTAAAACAGTACTAACAGGTGGTCAACAGGGGATAATCTGGAAACAATTAAAAAAAACAGGTATAATACACCTATGGTAGACAATATATTTATTTTAGCCGGGGGTGCCGGTACAAGGCTCTGGCCTGCATCAAACAGGAATACTCCCAAACAATTTTTAAAAATCAAGGATGGGAAATCGCTCCTTCAGCTGACCCTTGAAAGAGCACTGTTCCTTAAGCCGTCCGGGGAAGTATATATCATTACGTTGAAAGAACAGATGGATGCTGTTATTGATGAATGTCTCAAGCTCGAAAAGGGAAAAGAAAAGATTATTATTTTACCGGAGCCTCAGCCGAGGAATACGGCACCGGCTATTGCAGCGGCAGCGGGATACCTGAGGGATAAAGGAAGAGGAGGGGAACGTGTGCTGGTTATGCCGGCGGATCACCTGATAACTCCTGTCAATACGTTTAAAGCAGATGCAGAAAAGGGGACGGAGCTTGCACAAAAGGGGTTTCTTGTTACCTTCGGGATCACTCCTTTGTATCCTGCCACCGGTTATGGGTATATAGAGGCGGGGGAAGCTGCAGGAGACGGGTTCAGGGTAAAAAGATTCCGCGAAAAGCCGGATGCAGCAACAGCCGCTGACTTTATAAAGCAGGGGGGCTTTTACTGGAATTCCGGGATGTTTCTCTTTACTCCGGATACATTCTGGAAAGAACTGGAGAAATCATCCCCTGCTATCGCAGAAGTATTTAACGGGGTCGGGAAGAGAGATTCATTCAGGATTGAGAGGGAGATCGGGACAATTTTAAACACTCCCGGGGTCGCCGGGATCTACGCTTCTTCCCCCAAAGATTCAATAGACTATGCAGTAATGGAAAAGAGCAGCAATGCTGCAGTAGTAGCCGCATCCTTTACATGGAACGACATCGGCAGCTGGGACGAGATGGCCGAGCTGGACACTGAACCTGTTGACACTGTTTTTTCTGTAGCATCCGGAGATAATTTTGTGTTATCCGATATTCCCGTTGCCCTCTGCGGGGTGGAAGATCTTGTTGTTGTGCAGAAGAACGGAGCACTTTTAATCTGTAAAAAGGGAAGCGGTCAGTTGGTGAAGGATGCTGTGGCGGCGGTGAAAAAGAGGGGGCTGGAGGAAATCCTCTAACGTTCCATTAACTGTGGTGGGAATAATGCTACCAGGGGTGGAGTTTCAGCCACTCCTTTTCCTTTTTCAGAAAATTACCGATCTCTTTGGCAAGTTCCTTTGCTGCAGTAAGTCCCTCTTTGTCAAAAGGGGCAATGCCGGGATAGAGCTTCTGCTCTCTGTCTATCAGCTGGAGGAGCTCACTCTGTCTGCCGGAAAGAGCAACAAGGATCTCTCTGGTATTGAATTTCTCATGCTGCGCAAAGGTCAGGGTGGTGAGTACCTCGGAAAAGACTTTGGCCTGTTTTTTTATCTCCCCGGCAAGGGGGGTGTAGTTAAATCTTGTCAGGATGGAACCCGTTTTTTGCATGGCTTTGGGCGCTTCTTCCGCTGGAACAAGCAGGTTCTGGTAGGAGGTATTCATTTTTTGAACAATACCGGAAAGGGAGTTTTTAAAGTTTTCTTTTACCGATGCCGCCTTCCCCGGAGGTACGGTTTTTAATAGATCGTTCAGTTTCTGTATCTCGTTCTGGTACATTTTGGAGTACATGATTATCTTTTTTACTTCCGGGTCCTTCTTTTTTTCGGGATCGGCATCAATAGTATTTCTGATGTAGGTAAGGATCTCCTTTACGCCCGTTTTAGGCTCCTCGACAGCTTCCTGTGACGGAACAGCAGCGGTTTTAATCCCCTTTGGCTTAAGGTCCCCGGTAAGATACAGCCGCTGCAGCAGGGTTACCAGTACCAGTGCCCGGGCTTTTTTTATCTGCTGCGGGAGAAATTCTATGGCTTTGGAGTCGTACTGCAGTGATTCCAGAGGACGGAGGATTGCCTGAACGGTGCTTCTTTTGTATTCGAAGATCCCTTCAATGACCGATCCTTCAAGCTCTTTCAGTATACCCTCAAGCTCCGCTTCTGAAGGTTTAAATATCTCTATTATGCTGTTTGGATCCCGGATTGCCTCTTCGATAACAAACCAGTTTTTCCGAATCTCTGTTGTAAGTCCGCTCATGATATGAGTAATCTACCTCTGAAAAAGAAAAAAAACAATAAAAATGGAGAAAATTAAGAAAAAATGGATTAATTACGAATAGATCCAGCTGTTTTTCCAGAAACCAAGGGGGAATTTGGTCCTTTTTACTTGACATTTTTCCATTTTTCGCCGATCTTATCTACGGTTTGTCGGTTTTGGACCGATATATGTGGAAATGGTATGCAAAAAAAACTATTTTCTTGACAACGCAAAACAGCGTTGATATACTGTTTTCATTAAGAATGAATAAGGGGAATAAACCGGATCGTTGGTCTGGTCCCTACTATTTTTGGAGGAAAAAATATGAAGAAACTTGCAATTGCAATTGCGCTTGTGCTTCTCGTAGGTGCATTCGCCATGGCAGCTGACGTGGTAATCACCGGCAGCGCTACAACAACAGCCGGGTATAACCTGGATACCAAAGCTTATGGTCTTTTAAGTGATGTAAGCTCAGACGTTTCAATCACTGTTGGTGAAGCTGACGGAACAAAACAGGGTGACGGCGCCTGGTACGGAGTTATTGAACTTACCGGTGCTTCTATAGCATGGGGAAGCGGACTTGGTGAAGAAGACGGTGCTATATGGTACCAGGCTCAAACTTATGATGCAGATGCTGGAGCTCTTGATGCAACTTCAACTGCTTATGTAGCTGCTCCTTTCGCAGTAGCTGCTCCCGACGTAATGGCTAAAATTACTAATGGTAATCTCTATGTAATGCTTCAGAGCGAAGCTTCTTTTGCAGCTGACTATGTAGCTGGTGTAGAAGCTGATGCTCAGGGATATACACCTTCTACCGTTTCCGGAAGCCTGACTTTCGGCGGAATGTTCGGACCTGCCAGTGTTGCAGTAGAACTCGGAACAGCTGGCGATTATACTGATGCTGCTCCTGCCGACGGTGTAGAACTTGGTTTTACTCTTGGTTTGGATATGGCTCCATTAACAGTTGACGCTGCGTTCGCAGGCGGATTCGGATACGCTGCTGCCCAGGATATGGCTTTTGCTGTACAGGTTGGTGCTGATGTGGCTCCTCTTGCTGTAACCGGTGCATTTGATTATAGCATGCCTGCAGTTGGATCAAGCACAATGGAAGTTGGTGCTAACGTTTCTGCTGATCTTGCTCCTCTTACAGTTGGTCTTGATGTATACTACGGAACAGACACTACTGATACAGCAGACGATATAGACACTGCTCTTTCTGTTGGAATGGCAAACGATGCAATGACTGTAGATGTTGCTTTCGAAATGGACGATGTTATGACTGCTCTTGCATGGACTGGAACACTTGATCTTACCTACGCTGTAAACAGCGGTGTTGCTCTTGCAGCTGGTATGGGATACGACTCTGCAAGTGTAATGTCTGCTTATGCAAACGTTGCTCTTACTGAACTTATCGACAACGTAACCTTTACTCTCGGATGGGAAAATGGCGATGACCTTACTAAGGTTGGTGCTGATGGAGTTGATGAACTCGGACAGGTTATTTTTGCAACAGAAATTGCTTACTAAGAATTGATAATTCTTTAACCAAAACCCCCGGTTCTCCGGGGGTTTTTTGTTTGTCCTTAGCTTAAAAAAACAAAAAAACTTTCTCGACCCGTGAATCACCAGCGGAAAATTCTGTGTATTGATAGATAAACTGTTTCAAAGGAGATGAGTATGAACAGCTTGAATTCGATTCTGGTAGAGGGAAATTTGACACGGGACCCGGAGATCAAGAGGACCCCGAAAGGGACCAGTGTATGTTCCTTTTCGGTTGCTTCAAACAGGTTCTACCGGCAGGATGAGGAGACCAAGAAAGAGGTCTCTTTCTTTAATGTGGAAACCTGGGCAGGGCTTGCGGATGTTTGTATGGAGCACCTGAATAAAGGGCGCGGCGTGCGAGTAGTCGGAAGGCTCAAACAGGACCGCTGGGTGGATACTGACGGAGGAAATCATGACAAGGTCAAAATTATTGCAGAACATGTCGAGTTTAAACCGGTTTTCAGTAAAGCCGGCGGTGAGGAAAAGGAGGAGAAGGAGGATGATGAGCAGCTTTTAACGGCAGTTTAACGCTTGATCAAGACTCTTCGCCTGCTGGAGGCAATAAGGTTTCTCCCATATCCGGGCCTTCGGCAGGGTTTTTAATTTAATTTCAAGGAGATCAGCATGAATAAAAAAGTTTTCAGGTTCAGAAATATAGGAAAAGACAGTTACTATGCTCCCGGAGATAAACGGGTGGGGATCAGTAATATCCTTATATTTCCGGTTAAAGACGGGGTACAGCTGGAGCTGCCATTTGCTCAGGACGATGACGCTAGAGACCCGGAATACCTGCATAGCAGGGGCAGATACAGTTTTACTATTCCGTTGGAGGACCTTGATGCCAGTTAAGCCGGGGTAATGACACACTATCAAATTAAATGTATACTGAATGTATAACCCGGGAGGTTATGAATGGGGGCGATAGTGCTTACTGATGAAGATCTTGAAAAGATCGGGCTCTATGTAAAAAGGCATATTGGAACCTGGCTCGAAGAGGAAAATCTGTCTGTTTCAGTGGGTATGATAACTATATCTGAAAGGCTTATTCATATAGAAGAGGGGCTGAAAGCTCAGGGAGTTCTTCTCGAAAAACTCATGAATCAGATAGATAAACGGTTTGAGCAGGTTGATAGACGCTTTGAACAGGTCGAAAAACGGTTTGAGCAGGTTGATAAACGTTTTCAAGATACGCAGCATACTATGGATACAAGGTTTTCCCAACTTCAGTGGGTTATGGGGCTGGGATTTACTATACTCGCAGCACTAATGGGGATATTTAACTTCTTTTAGAGTTATATATCTCTTGCCTCAGCGGGTATTCTGTGGCATCATTGCTGTGGTATGGGGAAAAAGAAAAAGTTAAGTCAGATTGAGATCGAAGCTGCAATCAACGGTATTAGAAAAAAATACAACGACTACATGGTTGAATTCTTAAAAACCTCAAAGGCGAAAAACCTTTTCGAGGACCGTTATATCGATGCACTCAGAGCCCGTATAGACCTTGAACGGTTTATCTACAACGAGATGCTGCTGGTTGAGCAGCTTATAGCTGATGAGAAAGAGAAGCGGCAGAAAGAGGCTGAGAAGCTGGATGCCAGGCATAAAAAAACCCTTAAACATAAAAACAGCCAGGAGTCGGTTGTTGACAAGATCTATAATGCAAACAGGGACAGGATCAGGAAGTACGTAGGTGTCGGACTCGAAGATGATGATGTTTACGAGATTGATAAACTTTTTGGTGCTGTTAAGGAACTTGAAAGAAACTACTGGAGTGGTATGGAAGGGGTCTTCCGCAAGCTGTATACCTCCAGATATTCAGGTCCTAGGCGAGATCTTGAGAGCAGACTTTTTGAGCTAACGATGGAGGGACCGGAGGGATATCCCCCCGCACTTTTAAAATTACGTACCATTCTTGACAGATACCCGAGGGAGTATACCGCCCTTCAGCGGGAATCGCAGCGGTGTATGATGGATATAGCTTTTCTGCTTCATTCAATGCATGAAGAGCTTAACAAGATAAAGGATGATGAAAGTCTTAATACTATGGAACGGCAGACGGTAGAAATTTCTCTCCACTTTGTGCATACTGTAATAGAAGATTTTAGATTAACAGATATAAACTCTTCCAAGATAAAAGGAGTGAAAAAATGAGTGCTGAAGTTGTAGTTGATGCATCCAATTTTGACCGGGAAGTTATAAATTCAACCATTCCTGTAATAGTTGATTTTTGGGCAGAGTGGTGTGTTCCCTGCAAAATGATCGGACCTATCCTTGAGGAAGTTGCAGATGATTATGCGGGCCGGTTAAAAGTTGCCAAGGTGAATGTAGATGAAGCCGGTGAAATTGCTGCCCGGTTTAATATTATAAGTATCCCCACGCTTATGGTTTTTAAGGATGGAGATGTTGCTGCCCAGCAGGTAGGCGCTGTATCCAGAGATGTTATCGAGGGATTATTCAGGGATCTGCTGTAACTAGGGCGTATACACAGAATCAGCGTTTACGGTACCGAAGGTGGCTGTACTGGTGGGAACAATATGCCAGTCCTCTTTGCAGTTATTGTCTTCAGGCTGTGATGCTCTGCACATCGATCTGGTTGCGGTTGAGTCTTCCGGGTTTATGGCATCTTCCGGGGCAGCCAGTTCTCCCTGTGCTGTCCATCCTCCAAGTTCCATGAGCCTGTCTGCCCGTTCCATCACCTTTGTACTTCCGAAACCACGGTAGTTCTCATCTGAATCAGATGTTCTGTTGCTGTAAACCAAACCATCCATAAGCGCCCCGTAGAGAGCGGTAAAAAGCATTAATGTTCCGTTGTTTCCAGACAGACCGGTTCCCTCATCAACCCACAAATCCCAGGCGTCATCAACAGGTTTGACACCTCCGGACTCACTCCGGTTGTCTGTTTCGTCAATCTCCATTGGATCCCCGGTGCTCTTGAAATGGATAATAATGAAATCACCAGTTGTAACTTCTATAGCCGGAAATACTTTCCTCTGATCCCAGGAATAATCACTCCCCTCGTACAGAACAGCCCCGGCAGTATTACCGTCTGATAATACGGCAATCTCTACCCTGTCCGGATTTGCCGATGATCCCTGGGTTGTGAATTCGTTGATGATCATATCCGGCAGATTCGGATTATAGCCGTAAAAGCTGTTTATAAGGGTAAGGGAGTTTCCGCTCTTGTCTGTTACAGTCATTTTTAATTTGTACAGCCCCCCGGGGACAAGGGAACCGGAAAACTGAATGTGTGCCGATTCTTCACTTGATTCTGCGCTGTAGGAAGGGGGTTCCGGTATGATAAAGAGGTTGTCGTTCTGAATCGATACAGCTTCCGAAAACAGAACATCAATGGAATTGTTCTCTGTTACCCTGATCCCCTGGAACACAGGGGGCTGAACATCACGTTCAAGGAGTCTGCGGTAATCAATTATGGGTGAACATGAGGTTCCTATCAGAATTAACCCTGTGAGTGCTGAAAATAGACGGTGCATAGTATTTCTCCTTATGCCCTTGTAAACAGGTTTTTCTTGCATATTGATTCATAATTTGGTAGAAAAAGGGGAAGAAAAGGGATATGTTTTTATGTAGATTAACAGTAAAGGATGTTGTATGTGTGGAATAGTTGGATACTGCGGGGTTGCTCCTGCTTCTAAAATACTGCTAGAAGGATTGAAGAGACTTGAATACCGCGGTTATGATTCCGCCGGGATCTGTGTGGAAGAAAAAAGTGATTTTAAGGTAATTAAACGGAAAGGAAAGATAAAGGATCTGAAGGAAATTGTACCTGATGGTCTGCCCGGCAGTACCGGAATCGGACATACCCGGTGGGCGACCCACGGGGAAGTAAACGACCGGAATGCCCATCCCCATATGGATGATACCGGTAAGGTGGTTCTGGTTCATAACGGAATAATTGAAAACTACCAGGGGATTAAAAAAAGGCTTCTTGATGAGGGGCACACGTTTCAGTCAGATACAGATTCAGAGATCATTGCACATCTTATTGCATCCCTGTACCAGGGTGACCTGGAGGAAGCTGTACGGCAGACTGCATTCCTCCTTAAAGGAACGTACGGAATTGCAGTGATGCACAAGGACGAACCCGGGACGATAGTCGGGATACGCAACGGCTCTCCTCTTGTACTGGGAATAGGGGAACACGAGATGTTCCTTGCATCTGATGTTACTGCTATTCTCTCACACACAAAACAGGTCATCTATCTCGAGGACAAGGAACTCGTCAAGGTAACAGCGGACAGCTACAAAACCTCTGATTTTAACAGCAATGAAATCAGGAAAACGATTGAGAATATCGGCTGGGAGCTGGAGCAGATCGAGAAAGGCGGTTTTGAGTCTTTTATGGAGAAGGAGATCTACGAACAGCCTGAGTCAATTCTCAGGGCCATTCAGGGAAGGATAGACCGGGATGGAGCCACTGCTCACCTCGGAGGTCTTAACATGACTCCCCGGCAGCTTTTAAATATAAAAAGAATAAGCATTGTTGCAGCGGGAACTTCCTACTACGCCGGTATGGTGGGGGCTTTTCTCCTGGAAAGTATCGCGAGAATTCCGGCAACTACCGAACTGGCATCTGAGGTCCGGTATAAAAATCCAGTAGTAGAACCGGATACCCTCTACTTTGCGGTTTCACAGTCCGGGGAAACGGCAGACACGCTCTATGCCATGCGGGAACTGCAGAGGAAGGGAGCCAGGGTCCTTGGAATCTGTAACGTGGTCGGCTCAACGATAGCCCGTGAGTCTGACGGCGGTGTGTACATTCATTCGGGACCGGAAATCGCCGTAGCCTCAACCAAGGCATTTACCTCACAGATATCCGTTTTTTACCTTCTAACCCTTCTTCTGGCCCGAATGAGGCATCTTTCCTTTGAAGAGGGGCTCCGGATAGTCGATGCACTGGAAAAAGTCCCAGAGATGATCAAGACGATTTTAGCTTCAAGTAAACACATAAGGGAACTGGCCCGCAAATACTCCCGCTACACAAACTTTCTCTTTCTTGGTAGAGGGCTGAACTACTCTGTGGCAATGGAAGGAGCCTTGAAGCTCAAGGAGATCTCTTACATCCATGCTGAGGGATACAGTGCTGCAGAGATCAAGCATGGACCTATTGCACTGATAAATGAGGAGACTCCCAGTTTATTCCTTGTCCCGAATGACAAGCTGAGGGATAAGGTAATTAACAACATGAAGGAGGTCAAAGCCAGAGCAGGGAAGGTAATTGCCGTAGCAATAGAGGGGGATCAAGAGGTTGAAGCCATTGCAGACGATGTTATCTGGATTCCGTCATCCAATCCTGTCGTCTATCCATACCTTATGGTGATCCCGTTGCAGTTATTTGCATTCTATACGGCCCTGGAGCTTGATAGAAATGTCGATCAGCCGAGAAATCTTGCAAAGAGCGTTACTGTTGAGTAGAAGTCAAAAAAAAATATTTTTTGCTTTTGTAGTTTCCGCCTTGATCTCTGTATCAAGCTTCGCTTTGGATGCTCCTGTTTTTTTAAAAGAAGGCCCGGATGAGTCTTCCGGACTTCCTTTTATATATCCAAATGCCATAAGGGTGTTCACCGGGATATACGGCTACCATACTACCCTGGTAAGGGTTCTGTTTACATCGGAGGACTTTTTAGTTCCCGAAGCATGGAAACAAAAGTCATGCGGTGACTACAGGGGGTATCAATTTTCAGATACCTCCTATTTGCTCACTCCCGGCGGCGAGGTGTTCTGCTATCGTTATAAACCCTCCGGCAATGATGCTGCATGGTCGGTATTCATCATCTTTGAAAAAGATGCCGACTGTACCTTTGTGTCAGCTTATGTAAAAAGATTTATCTATCTGCAGCGGAATTGGGATCCTGTTTTCCCGCCGTTGATGCCCGCTGTTATAGAGTAGTATAAACTTTTTTACAGGATTTCTGTATAACCGGTGTTCCCTTGCCGTGGCGGACAGCTTTGAAGACCCCGTCGAAATCAAGGGGGACAGTCCCTGCAAGGATGTGTACCGGGAGGTGGCTGAAGCTTTCCGGAATCATTGGAGTTGTAGGACCAAGCATAACACAGGGAATTCCGGGGGAGAGGCTGCTTAGAATCTCCTCGGTACTGCCGTTTATAATACTTGTGGAGGTAAGGATCAGGGCATCGGTATTTCCCTCTTTAAGATTCCGGTAAAAGGTTTCTTTGTTGCCCATATCCCGGCCGCTGTCCAGAATCTCCGTGTGCACCTGCATTTTCTCCAGCTCCCTGATAACAGGTCCGAAATATCCTACCATGGAAATCCTGCCCCGGGGTTTTACTTTCAGATCTTTTAAAAGTGTTCCAGAATCAGTTTCGATGGAGTTGGCTTTTGAATAGTTAAGAGCGTTTACCAAAGCTAGTGCAACAGAGCGTTCGACAATTTCGCTGCTGAAAAGAAGTCCTAAAGCTTTTTCTGCATAGCTGCCTTCATAATCCATGGGATCCTTGACGACCGTACAGGATTTTCTCCCCCCAAGAAAGGTGAAGGCGAGTCCGCATCCCCCGTCAGAGGTGGTAACAGCTGTGTAGCTTATCCCTATCTGTATTTTATCTATTTTAACAGTTTCAGACGCTGCTTTTACCGCATCGTAGAGTTTCGTGTAAAGTTCCATGCGGTTATGGTAGTCCAATACTTTTCTTTTTGTCAACAAAAACCCTGCGATTGACAAACCATTTTGTTACAAGGTAGTGTTGGGGTAAACGGGGAGATTAACATGGCTAAACTCTGGCAGAAAAAGTATACGCTGAATACTCTGATGGAAGACTTTACCGTAGGCAGAGACTTTGAGCTTGATCAAAAACTGGTGACTTCTGACTGTATCGCAAGTGCTGCCCACGGAATCATGCTTCACAGCATTGGAATTCTGTCTGATAGCGAACTTGAATCCATAAAGAAGGGGCTGCTGGAGATCCTCAAACTCAAGGCGCAGAACAACTTTCTTATAAAAAAAGAGGATGAGGACTGCCATACTGCAATTGAGAATTATCTCACAGGGACTGCAGGAGAAGCGGGGAAAAAGATCCATACCGGCAGGAGCAGGAACGATCAGGTAATTACCGCATTAAGGGTATGGGCGAGAGATTTTCTCTTTTCCTTTGCAGATGAGTTAACCGGCTTGATAGATTCATTAACCTCCTTCGCTGAAGCAAACAAAATGGTTCCCATGCCTGGAAGAACTCATATGCAGATTGCAATGCCCTCTTCAGTGGGGCTTTGGGCAGGAGCTTTTGCAGAAGAGCTTTCCGATGATCGTACCCTTATCCTTAATGCGTTAGAGCTTATTGATCAAAGCCCCCTGGGATCAGCAGCAAGTTACGGTGTCCCGCTTCCTTTGAACAGGGAGTACACCGCCGAACTCCTCGGCTTCTCCAGGATTCAGAATAATGTTCTGTATGTAAATAATTCCAGGGGAAAGTTTGAGTCAATTATTCTAGAAGCGCTTGATCAGACTCTTCTTACACTCAGTAAAACGGCTCAGGACCTTATCCTGTTCTCACTTCCGGAATTCGGTTACTTTACCCTTCCGGCAGAGTTGTGCTCAGGTTCAAGCATTATGCCCCAGAAAAAGAATCCTGACGGATTGGAGCTTATGAGGGCCAAGTCAGGATCGGTTTCGGCCTATGCTGCACAGGTTAAAAACATTATCCGTTCCCTCCCCTCCGGGTACAACAGGGACTTTCAGGAAACAAAGGAACCTTTTTTAAAGGGGTGTGATCTTTCCTACCAATGTGTAGGTATCATGAGACTGACGATTGATAAGCTGGAGGTAAATGCGGATAACCTCCGTAAGGCATTTACTCCCGAAATTTTTGCCACCGATGCGGCGTTACAGCTTGTTTCTGAGGGGAAAAGTTTCAGGGATGCCTACAAAGAGGTGGGGGTGCATCTTGAAGGGGTAGCCGGCAGTGATCCGGTAACGGGGATTACAACCCGCACCAGCACCGGGACTGCAGGGGAACTGAATCTGGAACCACTGAAAAAGCGTAATGTGGCTGTAAAAGAAGACCTTGCCAGGAAAAAATCCAGAGTTGATACAGCTCTTTCCTCTCTGCTTTCTTTTCAAACAGTTCTATACGCTTGACGACAAAAAAGACGATGTGGTATCTTCACCTGTGAAAATATATTTATCGGGATGGGTAGTTAATGAGTAGTTCAAAACCAGAGCGGCTGGGGGTTATTTCCTGTCCCGGGACAGAGAAATTCGCTTCAGAAGTTATCTATTATTTAAAGAAACAGTACGTAAAAAAGTATAAACGGTTTGCCGAAAAGCTGTCGGAAAAGTATTCCATGACCTTGGAAGATGTATGGATTGCCATGAATCTAAACGACGATATGCATTCTGTCCGGGTGAATCCCCGAAAGGCTGTGGACCGGTACCATCCGCCAACATTTGAGCTTCCCGTCACGTTTACCCGGTTTGCCAATGGTGAATTCAAGGCGGAGATCCAGGCATCGGTCAAAGGGATGGATGTTTTTATCATTCAGGATGTGGAAAACCATTACCCTATAGCGGTAGGGAAAGGTTCCGAGGAACAAGTACTGTCAATAAACGACCACATTTTTATTTTATTTGTCACTATGGATGCTGTCCGCCAGGCAGGGGCATCGAGGATAACCCTGGTTATTCCGACCTATCCTTATTCCAGACAGCACAAGAAAAAGGGCCGCGAGGCTCTGACTGCCAGCTGGTTCGGTAAAACCTGTGAGTTTATGGGGGCTTCGAGAATCATTACCCTGGATATTCATTCCAAGGAAATTGAGAACAGCTTTCACAAACTTATGCTGGAAAACCTCCATGCGAGTTATCAAATTCTCCTGAAACTCAAAGATCTGGTTGATTTTTCCGATCCAGATCTCGTTGTTGTATCTCCGGATACCGGAGCAATTGACCGTAATAAGTTCTACGCCGGGAATTTAAAAAAACCCCTGGCTCTTTTGTACAAGGAGCGGGATTACTCAAAGGTCTCCAGAAATGCAGGGGACTCCAACATTACCCGGATAAGACTCCTCGGTGATGTTAAGGGAAAAACTGTCTTTATGGCAGATGATATGCTTGGTACCGGAGGTACCCTGATCGAAGCAATGAGGGCACTTAAAAAATGCGGAGCGAAAAAGATAATCTGCTCAATCAGCCTTCCCATGTTTTCCGGGAATGCCCGGGAATACTTCGATGAAGCGTACAAAGAGGGGCTTTTTTACAGGATTATAGGCAGCAATGCCATATACCATGATGAAGATCTTTTAAACCGGGAGTGGTTTGTCAGTGCTTCTGTTTCGGATCTTTTTGCTCGGAGTATCTCCCGGCTGTACCACAGCAGATCGCTGAGCACCATACTTGATAACAGTAACATGATCCAGCAGTTAATGAAAAAGGGGTAGCTATGTATGTTTGTAAATTCGGCGGCAGCTCTCTTGCCGATTCCGCTCAGATTAAAAAAGTTAAAGCACTAATCGAAAGCAGTAGTGAGCGGTCGATTGTTGTTGTTTCCGCACCGGGAAAGCGGAATCGGGATGATGTAAAGATAACCGATCTTCTCTATTCCTGCGACGAGGCAGCTTCCAAAGGTAAGTCCATGGATTCTCTTTTTGCAGGGATTGAAGACCGTTTTAACGGAATTTGCAGCGGCCTTGGTATTGATCCGGGTGATTTGACCGGGGAACTTGAGGAAATAAAGAAAAACATAACAGCCGGTTATGGACCTGATTACGCAGCATCCCGGGGTGAGTATCTATCGGCAAAGGTCTTGAGTACATACTTTAACATGGTGTTTATTGATGCACAGGAAGTTATCCGTCTTACTGCAGACGGCAGGGTTGATGTCCAGTCGTATGAACTGCTGAAAGAAAGAATTGCTGACGGTAAGAGGTATATTATTCCGGGTTTTTACGGTGCGGATCCTGAGGGAAAGGTTAAAACCTTTTCGAGGGGGGGATCCGACATCACCGGTGCTATTGCTGCGAGAGCTGCAGGTGCCGCAATGTACGAGAACTGGACCGATGTTTCCGGTTTGTTGATGGCGGACCCCAGGATATTTGATAATCCTCCGGGGATCAGGGAGATAACCTACCGGGAAATCAGAGAGCTGGCCATCTTGGGAGCCAACGTCTTCCATGAAGAGGCTATAGCTCCTGTTAAGGATGCAGGAATTCCTATAAATATTCGTAATACCAATGATCCCGATGCAGCGGGCACAGTTATTCTGGAATCACGGAATCCGGAGGATATTCCTGTTGCAGGTATTTCCGGTAAGAACGGATATCTTCCCGTGTACGTGGAAAAATTTATGCTCGGCAGGTATCCGGATTTCACTTCCGGAATCCTGAACACCCTGGGCAGTGCCGGTTTATCTGCAGATTTTATCTTTTACGGAAACGACAGTATTACCTTTTTAGTGAAGAAGACCCGAGATATCGACGGCAGCAGAATAAAGGAGATCCTTTCAGGCATCTCCTGTGACGGGATTGAAGTGGAATCCCCGGCGGCTGTGTTCGGTGTTGTCGGAGAGGGCCTCGGAAGCAGAGCCGGTATTGGCGCTGCGGTTTTTACCGCTCTTGCGGAAAAGAATATCAATGTCAGATTTACCTCCTACGGAGGATCCCGGGTATCATTTTTAGCCGGGGTTGATGAACCGGACTTCATGGAAGCCATGAACGCTGTATATGCTGTTTTAAAATAGGGTTATGTGCTGAAAAACATCTCCACCATAGCTGTGTCCAAATGGGGAACGGGAATAATCCTGTTTCCTTTATGTTTCCTCACAACAGTATACAGCCTGTGCTCTCTTTCACTGAGCTCTATCAGTCTGCATTCTGTTTCGCTGCGGCCCCCTTTTTTCTTCAGGTTTGAGTACCGGGAAAGCCGGAAGGCGGTAACCAGTTGTGCTGTTGAAAGAGTACCGTTCCAAGGGTAGAAGGATGCTCCTCTGCAGAGGGACGGAGAATGGGTTAAAAAAAGTTCTGTGTCTGTGAAACCGGGGAGTCCCGGCACGGGATAGAAGGGTGATATTCCGGTAAGAGTCGGCAGATTGTGCAGATACCTGAGAGCGGCAACAGCAGCCTCGGGAGAATCCTTTTCCAGTCCGGATATAAAATAGGTTACGGCAGCTATTCCGGACTGTTCTGCAGCTTCAAGCACGTTTTCGTACTTTGAAAGGGAGAGGTGCCTGTATTCGCTTTCCGCACTAACGGTGCTTAACGTGCCCAGGGAAAGGTTGAGCTGCCTGAATCCTGCTTTTGCCAGGGCTTTTACAATACTACTGTCCAGAAAAGAGTAGTCCATTCCGTTTTCAGCCATAAAGCTCCTCTCCGGCAGATGTACGGTAAAAATTTTTAAAATTTCAAAAAGATACTCCGGATCAAAAGAAAGATTATCGTCTTCAAAATTTATTACCGTATGTTTATCGGTCGGAATCTGGGTGACTCCGCTGATTATTTTACCGATGGGGACCTTCCGGAATTCCCTGCCATGGGTTAAAAAATTGGAGCAGAATCGGCATCTTCTCGGGCAGCCCCTGCTCAAAGAGGTGGATATATAGCGTGTTTTTTTGGTCTCGCCGGTTATGCTCCAGATAAACTCCAGGTCACTGCTGTCAGCGCTAAAGTATGAAGGAGGGACAGTCCCCTCTATTTTATTGTGATGAATGGACGTATAACAGTTGGGAACCCTTGAAAAATCGGGATCTGTCCTGTGTAACTCTTTAAGCAGTGAGGGAATCACTTTTTCACTCTCCCCTGTAACTGCAAAGTCAATACCTGAGGCGAGAAAGTACTGGGGAAAGGCACTTACTCCGCCGCCTCCGGCTCCTATAAGGGCAGTACACCCGGTTTCTTTTATAGCTTTCACAAGTTCTACGGTATCTTCTGCGTATGCGAAGGCAAAACATGAGATAAGGATTACGTCAGGTTCAGTTGCTGTTATTCTTGCTGCACATTCTTCAAAGGATGGACCGAATTGCCGGTATCCTGTAAAGAATGAAACAGGTCCTTTTTCTCCCTGAATCAGAAACGGTGTTAGATGTTCTGTTTCTTTCAAAGGGGGAATGGAGAATCCACCCGGGTTATCTCCGGGAAAGTTGAACAGGGTTACGGTTTCTCCCATTCTCGATAGGTGTGAGGAGACGGTATGCATACCCAGAGCGGAATTCCTTCCCGGAGTAAAGTACATATCCCGCACCGGCGGTGTAACAACAGCAATCTTCATATACCTGAAATTACTATATTCTTACTAAATATAGTAGAGAAATTGTTGAAAATTGGTATTTTTTATGTCACAATGGGGGCCAATGGAAAAAAATAATGAATCAGCTTATAATCTAGATGAACTTGCATCACGAATAGAGTTCGACAGGGAGGATTATCTCCCTCTGTTATCCCTGTTTGTTGAACAGACTATTCTGGATCTTGAAGAGATAAGGGAACAGATACCGGAGCGTAACGAAAAAGTGATCTCCGAACGGATTCATAATATTAAAGGTGCCGCACTTAATCTGGAGCTGGATAGAATTGCCGATATCCTTACCGCTGCAAGTGTCTTGAATCATGCAGGTAAACACGGTGAAATGGTGAGCAGTATTGATAAATGTATGAAAGAAGCCGATACTTTAAAGAGACTTCTTGAATAAAGGAAAGTTTGGAATGAAGAAAGTTCTTGTTGTAGATAATCATGTAATGATGCTTAAATTTGTCGAATCTCTCCTTGAGAAGAAGGGGTATGAGGTGCGTACTGCAGAGGATGGTATTGCTGCTCTTGATATCGTAAAGGAGTATAAACCGGATGTAATCTTTGTTGATCTGATTATGCCCTACATACGGGGGGAAAAACTTGTCTCTATACTAAGAGAGTTCGATGAACTTAAGAACAGCAGGATTGTTATTCTTTCAGGGATTGCAGCGGAAATATCAAGTGATCATCTCGATTTCGGAGCAGATGCATGCATAGCAAAAGGTCCGTTCAACAAGATGGGAGAGCATATTACCGGTCTTCTCAGCGGTTTTGAACAGGGGAGTATCTCTGGACCTGTTAAAGATGTTATAGGGACCGAAGATGTTTATAAGCGGGCCATAACAACTGAACTTATTGCCGGGAGAAGACATTCAGATATCATTATGGATTCAATATCAGATGGAATCCTGGAGTTAAACAAGGATTTCCGTATTGTTTATGCCAATAATGCGGCAAAAGCAATTTTAAAGGTGGATGAGAAAACGCTTATTACTTCCCGCTTCTCTGAACTCTGTCTTCCCCCGAACGGTCACGTGATGGAAGAGTACTTCAAAGGGATCAGAGAGAAGAAACCACTTGAACCGGTTGTTGTTGAGAGAGATGGCTTATTCTTTGAGGTGAATATACGCCATGTTATAACAGAAACGGATGAGTCCTATATCGTCATTATGCAGGACGTTACCCATTTGAAGAAAGAGCTGATTGCTAAAGAAAAGTTGATTAAAGAAGTATTCCACAGGGTAAAAAACAACCTTGCGCTTATATCAAGTATCGTGAATCTCCAGATTGGAGATACCGAAGATGAACGTGTCCGTGATGTCCTCTTTACCCTTAAAACCAGGATGGATTCAATAGCCCTTGTTCACAGCCAGATATACAAAGGAAGTGATTTCGAATATCTGGATCTTGTAGATTTTACTGAAAGTCTTTTTTCTTCAATAATTTATTCAGAGATAAGCGAAGGAAAGTACGTTGTCTATAATCTGAATCTTTCAAAAGCCACTATCGATATAGATACTGCAATTCCCCTGGGGCTGATAATTACAGAATTGATCTCAAACAGCATTAAGTATGGGTTTACCGGTGAGAAAGGGGGAGAAGTAACGTTGAGCGGAAGTATTACAGGAGAAACCATGTCTGTTGTATATAAGGACAACGGAACTGCCGACGAACAATACTTTTCCTTTGAACATTCTCACCTTTTAAGTCTTCAGCTGCTGAATGCCCTGTGCGCTCAAATTGGAAGTGACATAACATTTAAAAACAATGGAGGAGCTGAGTACTGTTTTTCGCTACCGGTTAGAAAAACCTAAACCATAGTTTACCAGCCCCGTGTTGAAAGCATAAAAAAACAGCCCCCGGGAGGGCTGTTTTGTGTTTATAAACCTTCTGTCAGGAATCGTTACTTTTTTATAGCCAGTTCGGTTTCAGTATCAAAAAAGACTGCTTTTGAAAAGTCAACAGTGAAATAAGCCTTTTGGTCTACTTCCACGGCAATATCCGGGGCAACCCTTGCGATAAACTGATGTTTTCCAGTGTACAGATACAGATGTATTTCTGCTCCGAGAGGCTCAATTACGGTAACGTTGGCGTTCATAGTCTTGCCAGCCTCTTCTGTCGCCTGATATGTCAGGTCTTCGGGTCTGATTCCGAATATAACATTCTTTCCTACGTAGGGTTTCAGGTAATCTGCATCTGGAACAGCCATCTTGAAACTTCCTTCGTCGATCATAATCTTTCCGCCCTCTTCAGTGACAGCAGCCTGGAGGAAATTCATTGGTGGTGATCCGATAAAACCTGCTACGAACTTGTTTACAGGCTGATTGTATAGTTCCAGCGGTGAGCCGATCTGCTGAATAAGTCCGTCTTTCAGTACAACAATCTTGTCAGCCATGGTCATGGCCTCCACCTGGTCATGAGTTACATAGATCATGGTTGCTTTGAGTCTGTTGTGGAGACTTGAAATTTCGGCACGCATCTGCACCCTGAGTTTTGCATCGAGGTTTGAAAGTGGTTCATCAAAGAGGAAAACCTTCGGCTGACGGACAATCGCACGTCCTACTGCAACACGCTGCCTCTGCCCTCCGGAAAGAGCCTTCGGCTTTCTGTCCAGAAGCTCTTCAATGTCCAGAATCTTGGCTGCTTCGTTTACTCTTTTTGCAATCTCTTCTTTTGAGAACTTTCTAATCTTGAGTCCAAATGCCATGTTGTCATACACAGTCATATGGGGATACAGTGCATAGTTCTGAAACACCATTGCAATATCCCTGTCCTTGGGGGGAACATCATTGACCATTTTATTGTCAATGTACAATTCTCCCTCGGTAATGTCCTCGAGACCTGCGATCATTCTTAAGGTTGTCGACTTTCCGCAGCCTGAAGGGCCGACGAGAACTACAAATTCCTTGTCGTTCACTGTAATATTGGCGTTATCTACTGCCCGGACACCGCCGTCATAGACCTTTCCAATACCTTTCAATTCAACTGTTGCCATAAATACCTCCGAAAATTATCTTATGTTCCTAGAGTAATATGGAATGCGCCTGTTGTCAATCAATTACTTTACTTTGGTCAGGGTTTTGTTTTTCCCAATGGGTAATCGCATCTTTGAGTTCAGGATTCTGAGGATCTTCATTAGTGACTTTTTCCAGAAGCCAGGGTTTAATAATCTGATCTTTTATAACCGGCCAATTCTCCGGAACAGGGGAGGGGTACACGATGGCGTTTTCCGGAGGAATATGCCCCATTAGTGCAGGATAGAGTTTGGGAAGCTCAGCGTTGTTTACCCTTTTAAGGGATGAGAATCCCTGTCCCATGCCAAAGATGCGGATTCTTTTATGCATTGATGCTTCGAGCAGCTTTTCCTGTGTCTCTGTTTTAAAGAACCAGGAGAGGAACAACTCTGCTTCTTTCTTGTGCTCTGCATTTTTGGGAATACCTGCAAAAAGAATGGAATTCAATGCATACACCTTATCTCCGGAAGAGAGCCACCTGAAATCGAGATTTTCCCTTTTTTCAGGGGGAAGTGAGAAAAATGAGTTGATATCTGAGTAGGCAAAAGCAATTCTTCCCTGATTAATAAGTTTCGGCATTGGGTCGTAGAGGAATTTTTCCTCAAATTCCTTCTCTGCATCCATACCTTTGTTAACCGTTTCGATCCATTCTTTTATGGATGAGACAGCTTTTTCGAGATTTTCATCGTTCCATGAAAGGATATTACCGATCTGTCTGAATTCTACATTGTTTAGCACTGCCAGCTGATAGATACTCTCTTTACTCCACAAAGGGGAGAACCCCTCTCTTGTAAAGGACTTACTGCTGCTCTCGTTGATATGTGCTGATACTTTTCTTAAATTACCTATATTCATGAAGAATGGTTCAATAAACTCAGACTCCATTCCTTTTTTAAAATAGATCAAAGGAAGATTAAAAGAAACCGGGAGAAGAATGGTGTGCTCTTCAATCGTTCCAAGGTCAAGAAGGTCTTTATAGAAAAGGGAAGGGTCAATATTCTGATTTTTAAACAAGGAATCGAGGGATTCGAACAGCGGAGCATTTCGGGAGGAGTTGAGATATTCGTCAAAGACCAGATCCACAGGTGTTTGCGTCGAAGCAAGCTCTGTTCCCGGAGCATCCCTGTATTCTATCTCTATCTTGATTGTATCGTTTGTGGCGTTGAACTCCTCCACATAGGCTGCTATTTCGGGTCTGTTTGTCCACAGAGTGACCATACGGCGGGATGATCTGCTGCAGGAAACGAAGAGTGAAACAGCTATAAGCATAAGAATTGTAATTTTCTTCATATCTGAACACTCTAAAAGTGTGGAGGTGTATTGTCAATCCCAATTCCCCCGTGGATAATGAGGAATGTTTTACTCCTATAAAAAGTACCTTAAAGAGAAATATGGTAAAGCTGTCTACCGGGTTTCAGTAGACGGCGGATTTTCATGCCCCAACAGAAACAGGGACGGAAGCGGTGGATGCACCTACTGTGATGAACTGGGTGCCGTTGCTGTGTATCAGAGGACCATGGAAGCTGATCTTGCGCACAATGGGGAACCCTTTGGGTGGAAGGAATTCATGCTGCCCGGAAAAACATCAGCATTTGCAATAGAGCAGAGGAAGGCAAGAATAAAAGAGCAGGTGGATGAAGGACTGAGATTTCTTAAAAGGCGCTACAATGCTGAATACTTTATACTCTACTTTCAGGCTTTTACCGGGACATTCGCGCCTGTATCAATTTTAAAGGAGCTCTATGATTACGGTCTCTCCTTGGCAGCGTTCAGAGAACTGGTTGTTTCCACCAGGCCTGATTGTGTGTCACCGGCAGTTGCTGATTTACTGGTATCCTATAAAGAAGATGATCTGGATGTGTGGGTTGAGCTGGGTCTGCAGAGTGCTCATGACAGTACTTTGCAAAGGGTAAACAGGGGGCATACAAAAAAGGACTTTGAAAAGGCATTTACACTTTTAAGAGAAAGGGGAATCAAAATAACCGTACATCTTATCTTTGGTCTGCCCGGTGAGAACCGCCGGGAGATTATGGAGACAATAGATTACCTTGCCCGCCTGAAACCTGAAGGTATAAAAATCCACAACCTGCACATTCCCGTCAGAACAGCTCTTTTTGAGGAGTATATGTATGGTGAGCTCACCGTTCCTTCAGGCATGAGGCATCTATCCTATACCACAGAGGCTTTGGAAAGGCTTCCTGAAACAGTGATAATACACCGTTTAACCTGCGATACCCCTGATCATCGTCTTGGAGCTCCACGAACTTTCTTTAAAAAAGGATCCTTTCTTACCATACTCCGTAACCAGATGGAAGTGCAGGGGAGTTTTCAGGGTAAACACCTTTTGAGCTCTCATTGACAGGAGCTATGATTTACCATACATTTAACGTATGAGTAAAGGAAAGAGTGCCGAATCAAAAGGTTCTATGGGGTTTTTTCAGAAACTTCTCAGCCTTTTCGGTGGGTCCGACCCTGATTCGGAAAAAAAGAGAAAGCTGAAGGAAATTGCCAAAGAACTCAAGAAACAACGGTTTAACTTTTACAAGGTAAAAGGAGAACAGGTTCAGCCTCTCTTCGCCAAGTTTTTCTATGAGATTTATAAGAACATAAGCCCCTCTCAGGTTTTTCTTGAGAATGCTCAATCATCTGCGGTCTTGAAATTACTGGTCATTGACTCTTTTCTTCCCCGGAAGGTGTTAGACCTCAGGGAAATGTTCGATGAGGAGTACATCAAGGAACGTTCGAAACAGCTTGAACCCAAAGCGCTGGCCACCGAACTGAAAGATAATCTCGTTTCCTACTATGCCGCTTTCAGCGGTGAGATTGTGAGCGAAATTGAGAAGATGTATAATCTGGTAATTACCTTTACCGACTTTACAAGTTTTGATTATTTTTTCATGCTTAAAAAATTTGATTCAGGTATGCCAGAAAGAGATTTTGTATATATTCCAAGATTTGAAGCAATCAACGGTGAGTATATAGTAGAAGATCTAAAAGATTTTTTGGACCTCATATCAGGAATCAACAATTCTGCTCCCTGGGACAAACTATTCGATATTCTGAAAAACTATAAAAATACAGAAGTTATAGACAGGGCTGCCTGGAAAAAGATTTTGAAGAATATCGCTGCTGTCACAAAAGAGAAAACCCTTCTCCTCATGATTCGGCACATAGACAAAGATCCTGATTACATCCCCAAGGTGTATTCCTCCGGGGAGAGAATCGTAGAGGACCATCTGACAAAAATAAAATCCCAGGCTGAGATAACGCTTCAGAAAATTATGAAGGAAAAGCGGACAAAGAAGATCGATGCCCTTCTTATGAAGGTTTTCGATACTACGGCTGTTTCCAGAATGAAGAATTATACTGAAAAAGCGAACATTGCTTTTTCAAAAAAGATGCTCGGCGGGTTTATTTATGTCGCTCCGGCAAATTATCTCAAGGCGTTTCTTCTTGATTACTATAAAAGAGATATAAAAAATCTGGTGGATATCCTTCTTATTCAAGGCAAGTGGGCAACCCAGGTTGCCAGTCAGCAGCTTTCAGAATCATTTCATGCTGTTATGGATATCTCCGTAGAACTGATAGGTTTTGATGACGATCTATCCGAAGAGGGGACAAAAGGTCAAAGCTTAAAGGCTATGCTGACAAAACCGGACCGGGATAAGAATAATCTGGTTATTCTCCGAAGATTTCTTAAAGAAATCAACGATTCTGTTCTCAATATGATCACAGAAACTGCCCAGAATCTGATTATTATGGGCAGGAGTCTGAAAACCATCCTTGAAGATTCGGGTAAGAAGAAAGGGATGGA
>JANTFL010000026.1 GCA_024763455.1 Sediminispirochaeta sp.
TCAGAAAAGTTCCGTTCAGACTTTGACATTTTTTTCCCATCTTCAGCAAGAACAAGACCGTTTACAACGACGTTCTTAAAGGCGGGCTTATCAAAAAGCGCAGCAGCAAGGATTGTCAGGGTGTAAAACCATCCTCTGGTTTGATCCAGCCCTTCGGAAATAAAATCTGCCGGGAAGTTCTTTTCAAACCATTCCTTGTTTTCAAAAGGATAGTGTATCTGTGCATAGGGCATTGATCCTGATTCGAACCAGCAGTCAAGGACATCGGGTATTCTTCTCATGGTTCCCTTTCCGTCGGGACTCGGCCAGGTAAGCTCATCAACAAAGTGCTTGTGAAGATCCGGAACTTCTACTCCGGCTTTCTTTTCAAGTTCCTCTTTTGATCCAATCACCTCAATATAATCCGATCCGTCACACTTCCAAATAGGGATTGGGTTTCCCCAGTACCTGTTCCGGCTTATTGCCCAGTCTCGTGCACCCTCAAGCCATTTCCCGAATCTGCCTTTTTTCAGGTGAGCCGGAACCCAGTTAACCTGGTCGTTGGCTGCAAGCATTTTTTCTTTTATTTTACCAATATCAACAAACCAGCAGGAGATTGCACGGTAGATTAAAGGTTTCTTGGTTCTGTAGCAGAATGGGTAGCTGTGTTTATAGTTCTCTCTTTTAACCAGCTTACCTTCATCTTTCAGGCGCTGTATTATAGCCTTGTCTGCATCCTTTACGAACTGACCCTGATACTCGGGGATTTCTTCAGTGAACTTACACTCTGCATCAATCGGACATACAACAGGGACGCCGGTATCTTTCATTGCAGCATAGTCCTCTTCACCGAATCCAGGAGCAGTATGAACAATACCGGTACCGTCTTCAATGGTTACGTAATCTGCAGTCAGTGTTCTGAAAGCATTCTGATCCGCAAGATTTTCAAAGTACGGGAATAGCGGTTCATACTCTATCCCTGCAAGATCGCTGCCTGAATAGGTTGCAACAATCTCATACGCAGATTCTTCCTTGTAGTATGAAGACAGCCGTTTCTCAGCCAGGATGTAGTACTCCTCTCCGTCTTTGACCTTGACATAACGTATATCCGGACCAAGAGCCAGCCCCAGATTAGAAGGAAGGGTCCAGGGAGTAGTTGTCCATGCAAGGAAGTATGTATTTGTTTCATTTTTTACCTTAAATTTTACGGTAACTGCAGGATCAATGACATCCTGATATCCGCCAAGGTTTACTTCAAAATTAGACAGAGGTGTAGACAATGCAGGGCTGTAAGGCATTATGTTGAAGCCTTCGTACATCAGTCCCTTTTCCATAAGCTGTTTGATGATCCACCAGATGGATTCCATGTAGTTTGGATCCATAGTTTTATAATCTTTTTCAAAATCCACCCAACGGCCCATCCGGGTGACTATATTCTTCCACTCGGCGGTATACCGCAGCACAATAGAACGGCAGGACTCGTTAAATTTCGCAACGCCAAAGTTTTCAATCTGATATTTGCCGGAAATTCCGAGTTCCTTCTCCATTTCGTATTCCACAGGAAGCCCATGACAGTCCCATCCAAAGCGTCTGTCAACCTTTTTCCCCTTCATGGTCTGATATCGGGGAATTATATCTTTTATGGTCCCCGGTACAAAATGACCGAAATGAGGCAGCCCTGTTGCAAAAGGAGGACCATCATAGAAGACAAATTCATCTTTTCCTTCCCGGTTTTCAATTGACTTCTTAAAAATATTTTTTTCATCCCAGAATTTGAGTATCTTTTCTTCCATTTCTGGAAAATTCACCTTGGAATCTACCGGTTTATACAAGAGATCCTCCTCGTACGTAATTTATTGTATTTCTCTGAATTTATAACCGTTAAAGCTAATTTTTACCCTATTCTCAAGAAAAGGGCTACCCCTGTCAAGGGGCATCTTTTCATTTTTTTATTAAGTAGTTTCCGTATGTACCGACAATATAAAAGAGTCGGACAAGGATGTCCGTAATCATTATACACAATCAAGGAGGATTGTATGATAATCAATCACAACATGAGCGCTATTTTTGCGCAGAGAGTCGGGAAAAGAAACAACCTGGCAATCAACAAAAACATGGAGAAACTGTCATCAGGAATGCGTATCAACCGCGCAGGTGATGATGCATCAGGGCTTGCAGTATCTGAAAAGATGCGCTCGCAGATCCGTGGTTTGCAGAGAGCAGAAAAGAACGCTCAGGATGGTATTTCCTTTATTCAAACCACAGAAGGATACCTTCAGGAGTCCCAGGACATTCTTCAAAGAATGAGAGAACTTGCAATTCAGAGTTCAAACGGTATTTATACCAGTGAGGACAGAATGCAGATTCAGGTAGAGGTGAGTCAGCTTGTCGATGAAGTGAACAGAATTGCCTCACACGCACAGTTCAACGGAATGAACATGCTTACTGGACGTTTTGCAAAGCCTACGGGTGAAAATACTGTAGCCGGCAGTATGTGGCTTCATATCGGGGCAAACATGGACCAGAGAGAACAAGTCTATATTGGTACCATGACAGCACAGGGACTTGGAATTCAGGGGCTTGGTGCAAAACCGCATTCAGCTACTTTTATTTCAATAGCTACACCCGATAATGCCAATATCTCTCTTTCGGTTATCGATAAAGCACTGACCAAGATCAGTAAACAGAGAGCAGATCTTGGTGCTTACCAGAACAGGCTTGAATATGCTGCTCAGGGATTAAGTGTCGGAGCTGAAAACCTGCAGGCTGCTGAATCCCGGATACGGGACACTGACATGGCAGAAGAGATGGTAGGATTCACCAAGAATCAGATCCTTGTCCAGACTGCTACAGCGATGCTCGCACAGGCTAACCAGCAAGGGAATTCTGTACTTCAGCTTTTTAAGTAGATTATTAACTCTTTTACTCTCCACAAGGCGGGATCCTTTACGGATTCCGCCTTGTTTTGTTTCCCCCTTACTTGACACTTTCAAGACGAGATTGTTAACTGTTTGAAATGAAAAGGAAAGCCCTGCTCAACAAAACATTAAAATCTTTTGCAAAGGTTTTTAAAGATAACGGTTTCTCCTGTTTCCTTGTCGGTGGTGCATTACGGAACTTCTACGCGGGATTGGAGCCTTCCGATTTTGACTTTGCCACCGATGCAACTCCCGAAGAAGTTGTCTCTATGTTCAGGCATGTGATACCAACAGGTATAAAACACGGAACGGTAACTGTCCTCTATTCAGGCGGTCAGTATGAAGTGACCACCTTTAGAATAGAAAGCACATACTCCAATGCCCGGCATCCCGACTCTGTTTCCTACAGCAATTCAATTTTTGAAGATCTTAAAAGAAGGGATTTTACGATAAATGCCATCGCCCTGGACATGAACACCGGGGAGCTGATTGATCCGCATAACGGAATAAACGATATAGGAATAAAGCTTATCCGTGCAATCGGGGACCCGCTGGAAAGATTCAGGGAGGACGGTCTCCGCATAATGAGGGCATGCAGATTCACCTCTCAGCTGAATTTCAGAATAGAGCAGGAAACACTCTCTGCAATGAAAAAATCGTGTGAAACACTTCGGAATGTATCCATGGAAAGAATCAGGGATGAAATTATACGGATTCTTTCAACTGAAAAGCCTTCCATAGCTTTCAAGATCATGGAGCATAGTTCTATTACCAAGCTTATCCTCCCTGAACTAATGGTATGCAGAGGTGTCATGCAGAAGGGATTTCATGATTTTGATGTTCTCGATCATCTCTATTACTCCTGTGACGGTGCAGACAGAAATAATCTTGTTGTAAGACTTGCTGCACTTTTTCATGATATAGGAAAACCACCTGCCCGGGGGTTGGACGAATCCGGAATATATACATTTTATAACCATGAAGACGTATCTGCAGCTAGTGCCGAGAAGATCCTTAAACGATTTAAATTTCCCAATAACACGATAACCAGGACCGTGCATCTTATTAAACATCATATGTTTAATTATACTCCCGAATGGAGTGATGCTGCAGTACGGAGATTTATTGCAAGGGTTGGCATCGACAGTCTCGATGATCTTTTTGCTTTACGGGCAGCCGATCAGTATGGCATGAAGAACAAATCTGTCGACAGTCTCGCTCTCTTTGAATTCAGGAAGAGGATTAATTCCATTCTTGAAAAGGAAAGTGCGCTTTCTATTAAAGACCTGGATATCAATGGAAGTATTCTCCAAAAGAAGCTGAATATTACTCCGGGACCAATTATAGGAACTATTCTACAGGAACTTTTTGAATCTGTACTTGACGATCCTGATTTAAACAGCAGAGATAAACTACTTGAAATAGCAGAAAATTTTTACAAACAACAGTTTGGCACCCGGTAATTTATTTCTTTTTATTTAAAAAAACACCCTTTGAACCTTTTTTCGCCGGTGCTGATGCCCTGGACAGAGCTTCATATGCTATAGACGCAGCCTTCTGCTCAGCTTCCTTTTTGTTTTTGCCGCTTCCCGGGCCGTAACTTTTTCCGTTTACATTTACATCTATCCAGAAGGTTCTATCATGATCCGGACCGGATTTTTTTACCAGGGTATATTTGGGATAGGTTTTATAATTTTTTTGAGAAAACTCCTGAATCAGAGTTTTATAATCTTTCCGGTGCTTATTCTCAATAACTTTTGTTATTTCCGGGACTATCAACTTTAGAATGAATTTTTTCGCATTCTGGAAACCGGAATCAATAAAGTAAGCACCAATTATTGCTTCCATACAGTCAGCAAGAATAGCCTTCTTTTTTCTTCCTCCGGAATATTCCTCACCCTTCCCGATTAAAATGAAATTATCAATTTTCAATGCCCTCGCCACGTCTGCCAGGGTATCTTCACTGACAACAAAAGACTTAATTCTGGCAAGATCTCCCTCGTTCTTATTTTTAAGGTTCAAATAGAGGTACTCACTTACTACCAGCCCGAGGACACTGTCACCGAGAAATTCCAATTTTTCATTATTATCGAAGTTTTCTTTACTTTCGTTTGCAAAGGAGCGGTGAGAAAAAGCAAGGTTCAGGAAATCTAATTTCCTGAACCTGATACCTGCGTTTTTTTCAAACAGCTGTAGTTCCTTTTTCCGCACACTGCTTACAGTGGGCGGATGGAGATCATGCAGGTTTTTAGCAAATGCCATGTAAGTGTTACTTACCCTGAGATTTAAGGAATTCTACTGCATCACCAACAGTTTCAAATTCGTTAGCTTTCTCATCGGGAATAGTAACTCCCATTTCCTCTTCAATCGCATACACGAGTTCATACGTGTCAAGACTATCAGCTCCAAGATCCTGGCGGAAAGAAGCTTCCATAGTGATTTTGTCCTCTTCCACTTCCAGTTTTTCAGCTATAAGCTTTTTCAACTTTTCAAAAAGTTCGTCCATAGGTTATCTGCTCCTATAAATTTTATTAGGCCATATCCTCGAGTTCAATCACCTGTTTTCCACGGTAAAAACCGCACTTCGGACAAACTCTGTGAGGAAGGACCTTGTTACCACATGTAGGGCATTCAACAAGTCCCGGAGCTGACAGTTTCATATTTGCTGCTCTCCGTGTTCTTGATCGAGCCTTTGAAGTCTTGTATTTTGGTACTGCCATCTTTTACATCCTTATACTACTCTTAAAGTCACATGAAGATACATTAAAAATGCTCTCAATGTCAACCTCTGCCGAGCTTATGTTTAAGCTCTGCAACAATTTCCGGAGGCACCATAGTGGATATATCTCCATCAAATGAAGCGATTTCCTTTATGGCAGAAGACCTCAATACAAAATACTTCGGATCAGTCGGCATAAAAATCACTTCTACGTCAGGATTCAGCTCCCTGTTAGTCATCGCCAGCTCGAATTCATAACCGAAATCGACTAGCGCTCTAACCCCACGTATAATGACCTTTACATCCAGCTCCTGTGCAAAATTAACAACAAGATCGTTGCATAATCTGACCTCTACGTTGTTATACTTTTTGACAAGATAACTGATCATTCTGTAACGTTCCTCTGCAGTAAACATGTATTTCTTGTTATCATTTACCGCAATAACAACGTACAGTTTTTCAAATATTCTAGATGCACGCTCTATCAGATTCATATGCCCGTTTGTCGGCGGGTCAAAGGAACCTGGTAACATTGCCTTAATCATAGCCTAATTTATACAACAACCCCTGAAATAGTCAAGCCCATTTATCGGCTACCGACCGAAAAGATTGTTTTTTATTAAAAAATGGTTTTGACAAATCTACCTTGACTGGCTAAACTGTTATCGAGGAGAATACTATTGAAACGATTATTTTTTGTTTTCTTTATTGTGAGCATAAGCATCGTTATTTCATCGTGTAAGACTACCCCTGCTCCTCAGCCGGCGGCAGAAGAACAAGAAAGCATGGTAAAACCTGTAGAGCCGACGGAGGAACCGGTTCAAAAAGAATCCGAAAACACCGATTCCGACAAACAGGTTGAGGAAAAACAAGATTTTATTCTGGATGAAGTTACCTACAAGCAAACCAAAGAAGATCTTACAAAACTCGTAACAGAGCTCAATGCAATAATAGCAGCTAAAGATTATGAGACCTGGCTGTCCTATTTAACCAAGAAATATTATGATTATTACAGCGACCCTGATGTTCTGAAAGAGCAGTCAGAAAGCCCGCTTCTCAAGAAATATAATATTGTTTTGAGATCTCTCAAAGACTATTTCAATTATGTTGTCGTCGGAAGCAGAAAGAATGTCAGGCTTGATGAGATTAAAGCTCTCGATAAGGAGCATATCAAGGCTTATATGTACGTGGACCACACGCCTGTTATCATATACGAACTGGTAAAGGAAAACGGAGACTGGAAAATTACCCGTTTTTAGACTATAATGAGTATATATTTATTTTGGAGAAAAATATGAAAAAACGATCATTATTTACTGCAATCATGTTAATTTTGCTGGTTTTACTGCCATTCACCATTACAGCACAGAACAATGACAACAACGAAAAGACAGTAGAAGAGCTTTTCCTGCAAAATATCCAGATGACGGTAATAGGAGAACAAGCTGTTTCTAATAACAGAGATTCAAAGCTTAAAGCACTTGATTATATAGAGGATCTTATAGCTTCCGGCAAGGCAAATTCCGGTGATTCTGATGTTCATGCAATCCTTGACTATCTTTCGTTGTCTGGTACGGGCGTTAAGTATAAGGAAGGCGGTCATGTCATCAACAATTTCCCGGAAGTACGAAGAAGATCGTGTGAACTTCTGGGCAAATTGGGCGGTGAAGGTGCAAAAGATACACTCGTCAATATTCTATTGACCGAAGATGAGCCCATGGTACTGTCTGAAGCTGCTTATGCTCTCGGCAAGATCGGGATCAACAAGAACAATCAGGTCTCACAGGCTCTTTCTTACGCAATACTGAACCAGAATATTCTTACTCCGGACAACAATTTTGCCTTTGCTGTTCTTTTAGCGTATGAAAAATTAGCAAAAGCCAACGGCGGACTGAACGATCCTGTTGTGCTTAAAGCTATTATAAGAATTCAAAATGGTAATTATATAAAAGATGTAAAAAGAAAGGCCGAAGAGCTCATTAAAGTGCTGTCCGACTACTAATAGGATTATTAAAAAAGCTCCTCTACAATAGAGGAGCTTTTTTTTAAAGAAGCGATCCATTATTTCTTTATCCGTTTACTTATCCGCTTCCGCCAATCAGCCTTCAGATCTTTATTCTCATACTGTATTCGCTTAATTACTGTAAAGGCCGAGCCTCTGCTTCCGGGTTTCATCTTAACCACAGCAAAGGTGCCATTTCCAATGTATGTAATCTTTTCCCCGCCTGCAAGCTTTTCCTGCTCTGAAAGCTGCTTTAATACACAATCAAAGTGTGCAGGATCTCCTTCTTCATTAACAGCAATTGCCGTCAGCATTGATTTTACAGATTTTCCGCAGATTGGGCAGGACTTGTATTCTACTTGTCTATTGTGCCATCTTGGACGCTTACGAAAGTTCTTCCGACGATGTTGTTCATTTCTATTGTTCTTATCAGTTTCTGTAATACCCACCGCTACTCCTCATTCATCTGAAATATCTCTTTTGTCAAAGTATTCGCAATTGTTTTAATAGCGTTTTCAAGATATTTTTTATCATCAATTTTCTTCTTTAGTTCTGCCAGTTTTTTCGGATCTGTATTTTTTGCTATTCTTACCATCAGGATTTTTTCTCCGTAAAAGCATTCTTTAGGAATTCTATTCTGCCTGCGTTATTATCAATGAACACTACATCGTAATTTATATACGAGTACCTGTTATCCTTCAAACCTGCCAGATACTTTTTAGAAGTATTTATAATACTACTCTGTTTTCTATAGCCAATTGCATGTTCCAACCCCTCAAAACCAACACTACCCCATGCCTTGACCTCGACGAATGATAGGGTATCACCCTTTTCGGCAATGAGATCAATTTCCCCTCTTTTTGTACGGAAATTCCGTTCCAGTATTCTGTAACCCTTTTTTAACAGGAATTCAGCCGCCTGCTGCTCTCCCCTCCTGCCTTTTATAAACGTTTTCACCTTTTAACAGCCTTGTTTTTGAGCTCGTTCAGGTTTATCGCCCGTACAATAAACACCTTCTTATCTGTGAAGAGATCTATTTCCTTCCTGTTGCTTTCCTTGATAACCCTTCCCTCCGGTGTCATAATCAGTTCAACAAGGGGTCTCAATGGTGATTCCTGATGTATACTTTTTACCCGACCTATACTCCCGTTGTTAAGTATAACAATACTTCCAACCGGATACAGACCCATACTCTTAATGAACAGCTTAATAATGACAGAATCAAAGCGTCTAGAATTATCATTAAGAATCTCTTTAATCGCCTTGTAGCCTATCATGGAATCCCTGTACGGCCGCTCTCTGACCATCGCCTCAAAGGCATCGGCAATTGAAAGAATCCTCGAAGCAACAGGAATCTCGTTACCTTTGAGTCCTTTCGGGTACCCTTTCCCATCCCACCTTTCGTGATGAAACATTGCTATTCTGCCGACTTCTTCCGGATACTTAAACGTCTTGGTAATTAATTTGTAAGAAAGGATCGTATGGGATTTAATAGTCATCAGCTCCTGCTGAGTAAGTTCACCCTTTTTTGAAAGTAACGGCTCTGGAATTTTCGTCATTCCAATATCATGAAGCAGTGCTGCAACTGAGAGATGCAGCAGCTTATGGCTGATCATCTTCATCTGAATACCGATCAGCATTGCCAGAATCATGGTATTTAAGGAACTTTGTGCAAGAATATTTTTGGTTTTATGGGGCGTTATAGTCAACAGTCTGAGTTCTTCCGGTTTGCTGTTTACAAGAGACAGCATAACGGTAACTATGGAATCTATATCTTCCGAACTTACCGGTTCATTATTCCTTACTATGGTAAAAATATTATCGAGATCATTTATTGATTTTTCATACAGTTCAAGTATCTTATGGTCCTCAATAGTTACTTTAATATCAAGATCAGAAGAAATATCGTTACGGTCGATCAGCTCTCCTTCGGTCTGTACTTCCGTGATATTCCACCGCACAAGACGCTTGATATCTTTTTCTTTTACCTCGATTTTTTCCGGTACCAGAAGATTCTCTCCATCAAGATAGACTGGTGCTGTAAACTTCATTCCGGGTTTTAAATCACTTACTTTAATACTTTTCATACGTTATCCTGCATCTCTTTGATAAATACAAATATCTCAGCTACTATACTGTAAACCTCTTCCGGTATGTAATCGCCGGGCCGTAATAAAAACAAAGTTTCCATAAGTATATCATTTTTTACCACAGGAATTCCGTATTCTTCGGCAATTTTAATCATTTTTCCGGCAATAATTCCTGAAGTATTTCCCACTACAAACGGTGCAGGGACATCCTTACTGTACTTTAATGCTACTGCTTTATCCAAACACTTCCATCCCTATACAACCGTATTTACCCCCTCAGGGATTCCTCCTCCCTCCGAAGGAAAAGCTTCAAAAGGAACAGCCTCACTCTTAATATCGTCAATTTTGATCCCTTTTTTATGCAGTTTTTCTTTTAATTGCGCAAGTTTATTTTCGAGCCGATGTGAACCTGTCTTATTTTCAGAATAAACGCTGATTACAGGTTTATTATCTGGTTTTTCGTATAAAAACTGCCAGCTGCTCTTGCCGCGAACATCCATGGTAAACCGCTGCATCTTTTGTGCTCCATCAAGGTTTATCCTGAGTATTCCCCTGTATTCACTGCCTGAGGTGTACTGAAAAGGAATAAGCAGCCAGTTTTGAAAGTTTCCCTTTTTATGATTAAAATATTTAAGAAGAGTCCGGTTACTGTCCTCCCGTAAAGCGTAGGCTTTAAAAGAACCATTTGATTCCCCTTCTCCTTTGGATCTGTTTTCCGAAGTGTTGTCACGGTTTCCCTCACCGGTAAAATCATGGTAGAAAGCTATAAATTCACGCACAGAAGCCTCATCCGTCGGTAACCCTTTTTCAAGCATTAGTGAAATAAGCCGGATTGTAGTCTTGTCCCTCTTTTTCAACATTTTTAAACTGTTTTTTACGGTTTTTATAGTTGCCAGACTTATTGGGACTCCGCTTTTTACGAGGGCTTCAGCTATATCTCTGTCGGTCCCGGTTAGTTCAAGAGATAATGTTTTTAACATTTTATCCAGGATATCGGTATTCTGCACTAACCGTAATTCTATCGTTCCGCTGCTTTTAATGATTTCAGCCCTGTATTTTTCACCGGGAACCAAAGTGAAGGATGATTTGACCTCAACAGTTTTTCCGTTAAGCATCACAGAATATAAACCTTTTCCCTTAGCACTTTTTACTCTAAAGAAAATAAAAGAGCCAGACCGGATAGAATCAAACGGTCTGGCACTACGAATGGTATGCTTAACTAACTGAATGTTCATTAAACAGCAGCTTTCTTTTTGGAATCCTTTCTTCTGATTAACTCAGGAACCTTAGCCGCTTTACCAACACGTTTTCTAATATAGTAAAGTTTGGCTCTTCGTATTCTTCCACGCCTGACAACATCAATCTTATCAATACGGGGTGAATGCAGAGGGAAAATCCTTTCCACTCCGACGCCGTATGACATCTTTCTAACAGTGAAAGTCTTTGTGATTCCACTGTTGTTGATTGCAATTACAAGTCCTTCGAAAACCTGTATTCTTTCAGTCTGTCCTTCAATAATTTTGAAGTGAACCTTTACCGTATCTCCAATCCTGAAGTTTTCAGGGTTTTCCTTAAGCTGTTCAGCTTCAATACTCTTAATAATATCCATGTCATTCCCCTTAATATGGTTATTGTAACCGTTTTCCTTAACTATTTCAACTTGGTCAACAAATCAGGTCTGTTCTTTTTTGTCTTTTCAAGCTGCTTTTTCCTTCTCCAATCCTTTATCTTTGCATGATGCCCGGAAACAAGTATTTCAGGAACTTCCAGCCCTTTGAAAACCGCGGGTCTCGTATACTGCGGATATTCAAGAAGACCGTCCGAAAAACTCTCTTCCAGAAGCGATTCTCCGTTTATAACCCCGTCGAGGAGGCGGTAAACAGAATCAATAATTACCAGAGCAGAAATCTCACCGGAAGATATTACGTAATCTCCGATGGAAATCTCATCATCAACGTACAGGTCGATGATTCTCTGATCTATCCCTTCATACCTGCCGCAGATAAACACAAGGTCTTCAGTCCTTGACAGATCTCCGGCGTATTTCTGATCCAGCAGTTTTCCCGACGGGCTTGGATAAATAACCCTCCGGTTTTTTGCTCCAATAGACTCCAAAGCCCCGGAGAGGGGTTCCGGTTTAAGGACCATTCCCGCTCCTCCGCCATAGGGATAATCGTCACAGGTTTTGTGCTTATCCCGGGCAAAGTCCCTGATATTTACCGTAGAATACTCTACAATTCCCTTCTCAACCGCTTTCGCCATTATTGAGCTGGTAAAGTACCCCTCAATAATCTCCGGGAAAAGACTCAGGACCGTTATCTTCATGATAAGAGGCCGTTATCTTTAAGAACGATCGTTCCCTCAGGGATGTTTACCTCCCCGACAAACTCGTTCCTGAAGGGAATATAAAACAATCCTTTTTCGGTTGATACTTCAATAAGATCGTCTGCACTGCTGTCGGTTATACTTTTTACGATTCCGACAACCTTCTCTTCAAAAAGAACTTTACAGCCTACCATATCAGAAACATAGAACTCCCCCTGTTTCAAAGGAGCTGCAAATTTTTTATCAACCCATATTTCCCAGCCGGAATACTTCCGTCCATCTTCAGGAGAATCTATCCCCTCCAATTTTAAAAGAACAGTTGTTCCAAAAGGTTTTATCTCTTCCACAGCAAACGAAAACTGCCCTTTCTTACCTTTAAGAAGAACACTGTCAAGCTCAAAGAAATGGTCTGTTTCACCGGAAAAGCTTACCACTTTGAGATACCCCTTTAATCCGTGGGATGTCCTTATCCTTCCTATTGCCAGCTTTTCCATCAGTCCAGTATTTCTAGAACAATCCTCTTACCTGTTCTCGTGGCAGAAGCACTCAATATTGTTCTGATTGCTTTTGCAATCCTTCCATGTTTGCCGATGACTTTCCCGATATCATCGGGAGAAACCTTCAACTCAAGTATGGTTGACTTTTCTCCCTCTATCATATTTACCTCAACACCGTCAGGATCATCAACAAGAGATTTTGCGATATATACAACGAGATCCTTCTCCATGAGTACTCCTCTTAGTCAGCTTTTCTTTGGATATAAATTTCGTTCTTGTTCAAAAGTTTTTTAACTGTAGGTGTAACCTGGGCACCCTTTAAAATCCAGTCCTTCACCCTGTCAGTGTCCAATTTTACCTGTTTGTCTTCTGCCTCGATTGGATGATAATATCCAACCTCTTCAAGAGTTCTTCCATCTCTGGGTTTTCTCGAATCCATAACAACAATTCTGTAATATGGTCTTTTCTTCGTTCCGAACCGCTTTAATCTGATTTTAACACTCACTCGAACGTACCTCCCTCGGTATTCTCAACATTATAATCCTAGACCCTGCATTAACCTGGCCTGGTATTTTTTATTTTTTACGACCTTTTTCATCATCAGCCGTGTTTTTTCAAATTTCTTTAAAAGCTTGTTCACCTCAAAAACAGAAGTTCCTGATCCTTTGGCAATCCTTTTCCGTCGTGAAGGGCCGAGAATCCGGTGATTATACCGTTCCTTCATCGTCATTGAGAGTATAATAGCTTCTTCTTTTTTCATCAATGCTTCATCTATATCATCAGGATTAATAGATCCTTTGGCACCGGGTATCATATCGAGAAGAGAATCCATGCTTCCCATTTTTTTTACCCTCTGGAACTGCTCAAGATAATCCTGAAGGGTAAAGGTCGCTGATTTCATCTTGTTTTGAAGTTTCTCAGCCTCATCAGCTTCCATTGTCTCCTGTGCTTTCTCAACAAGACTGACAACATCACCCATACCAAGGATTCTAGACGCTATCCTGTCAGGATAGAACGGATCCAGGTCTTCTAGCTTCTCTCCGACACCAATAAACTTCAACGGTTTACCGGTAACACTTTTCAGGGAGATTGCAGCACCGCCCCGTGCATCGGAGTCGAACTTGCTCAGGATAATACCTGATATCCCTACCTTCTCATCGAATTCCTTCGCTATGTTTACCGCATTCTGCCCTGTCATGGAGTCTGCAACAAAAAGAGTCTCATCGGGCTTTAACACCTTGGAAACTGCAGTGATCTCTTTCATCATTTCATCATCAAGATGCAGTCGTCCGGCAGTATCAACAATTACGGCGTTAAAAAGATTCTTTTTACTGTAAGCCAGGGCATTTCTGGCCACCTTGACAGCATCTTTTGAATCTTCGGCATACACCTCGATATCAATCTGTTGTCCAAGAACCTGTAACTGCTTGATTGCTGCGGGACGGACAAGGTCGGCTGCTACAAGCAGCGGTTTCATTCCCTCTTTTTTAAGTTTCAGCGCCAGCTTGGCAGCAGTAGTTGTTTTACCTGAACCCTGAAGTCCCATTAACAGGATAACTGACTGGGTATCCGGTCCTTTAAGCTGGAGATCCTGTTTTTCATCTCCGAGGAGAGCAACAAGTTTATCGTATACGATCTTTACAAACTGCTGACCAGGATTTACTGATTTTAAAACCTGCTCACCTGTAGCTTCCTCTATGGTCCGGTTTACAAATCTCCGTACCACTCTCAAGTTTACATCAGCTTCCAGAAGAGCTATCTTGATCTCTTCAACCGCCTCCCTGATATTCCTTTCAGAGATACTGGATTTGCCTGAGACGGTCTTAATTATGTCATTGAATTTCTGCGAAATTCTATCTAGCATTCCCACTCTAACCTTAAAAAGTTTTAGGCCTTTATACAGTAAAAACGGATCATTTGTCAACTATCGTAACAGTAAGCACTTACCGGACATCGATATACATTCTTTTTATAAAAAGGTACTCCCTTTTAGCACTATCCCAATAAATACTTGCAGGAAACCCGTCTATCAGTTTTTTATAGTAGTAGTAAGCCTTTCTCTCATCCCGGATTTGATCATCATGCTGGTACGTATAACCCAGGATATAGAGAATTTCATCTTCCCCGCTAAAACTCTTTCTTTTCTCCAGCACTCTTTCCAAAAGAAAACGCCCCTGGTTAGCCAGACTGTTTTTTATAAGAATTTTACCTGCATCAACAACCAGGCTCCCTGTTTCTCTGTTTGTAACAAAAACGGAGGCTTTTTCCGGATCTGCACTAAACGTATCCTGAAAGATTAATAATCTTTCTGTATCGCCCTTCTTAATCCCTGTTTCAAGAAGTTCCTTCATCACGTCCTGATACGGATAAGACTGAAAAGCCCGGTCAAACTCTCCGTTATCCAAAAGGAGATTAAGTTCTGGAACTTTCTCTACCGATGAAACAGCTCCTGAATCCTGTTCAGTTTTGATACCGGTAATCTCCGCTGCCGATTCAACAACCCTGAAATTAATTCTCTTCGAAATCCGGTCGCCGCTCAAGGGATCCTGTTTTTCGAACATCAGGATAAAAAGCCCTTTTGATTGTGCCGTAAAGTAGAACACAGTCTCCTGCTGTCTGCTTAACCGGGATAGAAACGTAATCTCCTTATCTTCGTCTCCTGACTGACCCATAAAAAGCCATCCTGCACCCTGTAAGGTCAATGCAGTCTTCTCTCCGGCCACAGCAGTTACGGTTTCTTCAGGTATCTTATTTTCAGAGGCTGCAGGAGGAATGGCTGTATTGCCGGCTGGCACCGTCTCAGGTATCTTTGAATACGAAGCGTGCTTGACTTCAGTCCCTTTTGCCGTTTCCGCCGGTGCCGGAGTTACTCTTCCAGTACTATCCGGACTTTTCGGTTTTAGACTTTCCTGATAGAGCGCTCTTTCCTCAAGAGCAGCCCAGGGAGACGGAACAGGAACAGCAGGCAACTTCTTTTCAGGCAGAGGGGGGAAATCAGTAACAGTAAATGAGCCACCCCCCGGTCTCACGCATCCCAGGGTATACATGTCCGGAATCTCGGGCAGTTCAATTTTGATATTGTCAATAACTTCAGGGCTTTCTATCTTTTTACCATCAGCTCCATCCAGTACCGGAATTCCATTATCTATGAAAGTAGAACAGGATGTTATTATTAAAACAAACAGGACAGGAAGTATTCTATTCATATTTTTTCAGTATATCATGCATCATCGTGGTATTCTTATTTTCCAGATACTTAAGCATCATTGCAGACGGATCGACCCAGTATTCTGAGTTTTCGGGATCTTTTATACGGTATTTGAGAGAATAATAGCTCTTCCATTGAGGATCAAGTAATGTAGTATACTTTTCCGGTATGAGGAGCTCTCCGGAACTATCAACCGTTTCTTCTTTGGCACTATTTTCAACAAGTTTCAAATTCCTTTGATGATCAAGATACCCAGGCAGCAGGACTGCTACTGTTATACCAAACGCAAGCACGGCAGCAGCACCGACAATTAAAAGGTACATCTTAAATCCCGGAGATTTAAAGAATTCCATCTGTTACGAACTCCTGTCTTCTTCACTTGCTAAACGCATGGTAACAAGTTTTGATACCCCGGATTCCTCCATGGTTACTCCCAACAGAGTCTTTGCTCCGGTGACTGTTTTTTTATTATGGGTTATAACAATAAACTGTGATTTTTCCCCAAACTCCATAAGGAGTGTTACAAAACGTCCTACATTGGCCTCATCAAGGGCTGCATCGATCTCATCAAGAATACAGAACGGTGAAGGTTTAACCATATAGGTAGCAAAAAGCAGGGCAACTGCAGTCAATGACCGCTCGCCCCCTGAAAGAAGAGCAATGTTCTCAAGCTTTTTTCCTGGAGGTTGTGCATATATCTCTATACCTGAAGTAAGAACAGAATCGGGATCCGAGAGACGTATTTCTGCTCTTCCGCCGCCAAAAAGTCTCCGGTACATTACATGAAAGTTTTTCTTTATTTTATTGTAGGTTTCAACAAAGAGTTCGGTAGATTCCAGGCGGATTTGTTTTGTGATCTGGGTAAGATCCTCCCTGGCTTTATAGAGATCATCAAGCTGACCGGTGAGGAATTCATATCTCTCTTTCACTTCCAGGAATTCCTCCGGAGCCATAAGATTAACATGCCCGAGGTTTCTTAGTTTTTCCTTCTCCCTCGAAAGTTTCTCCCGGATTGTTTTGGTGTTATCCTTAATATCAAAAACTCTGGACTCAAACTCCTTGAGATCTCTTGAGTGGGTTTCATAAAAATTGTCATAGAGATTCTTAATTTCAGTTTTAAGTGAGGAGTGATCCATTTTAATCTGTTCGACGGTACCTTGAATCTTGCCAAGCGATTCCATCTGGCTCTTTAAAGAACTTTCCTTGGACATAAGATCCTTGTTCTTGCTTGATATGCCTGATTCAAGCTTCTGGAGCTCCTTCCTCAAAGATTTTTCCTGCTTCTCAAGTTCAGTCTGATCCGTCTTCAGGACTTTTATTTTCTCTTCCAACTCCTTGATTCTATTCTTCCGGTTTTCAATTCCGCTTCTCAGCTCATCAAGGGATAAACCCTCCTCCATTACTGACTTTTCAAAGGTTACTATTGCATCTTTAACCGTATCCCGCTGAGCAGTCAAGGTAGCCCGGTTTACCTGCAGACCGGACAGGGTATTCTTGTACTCTGTTATTTTAACAGAGAGTTCCTTGTTCTCTTTTCTTAAATTCTCCGAACTTTCTCTGCGTTCATTTATTTCGGTACGTATCTTTAACAAAGTATCGTCATACTCTCTTTTTTTTGTGATAATTCCTTCAGGAGCGAGAAAATCATCAAGAAAAGAGGGAATCGCTTTCCGTAGATCATCAACCTTAATCTCAAGAATCCCAATATTTGAAAGGATTTCCTTAAATAAATCCTGCATGCTTTTCAGAATCTCTCCGGTATCGCTGCTTCCGGCAGCCCCGGTTGCAAGCAGATCATCAAGGATCGTTATTTTTCCCTTCAGCTTGATTGCGGTATCTTCCAATAGTTTTACGATAGTTTCTTCCGTTTCCTTTCGTACATTGTATGAGTACCCTGTCTCTTTAAGTTTAAGATCGAGCTCTTTTACAATGTTGTCCGTAATTCCATGCAGCTTCAGCTGAATCTCTTCCCGTTCTGACTCCAGGATTTTGATCCTTTTTTCATTTACACTTATCTCTTTTTCATTTACATCAATCCGGTTTTCCGCAGTTTCTATACTGGTGGTAAACTCTTCTATATTCTTTATTGTTTCAGCAATACTGACTTCGTATTCGGCAAGGTTATTCTTCTTTTCCTTGATTTGATCCCTGAAGCTTTCGATCTTCTCACGGGTTGATTCCTCTTTTATTCTGTCTGTTTCTATCTGTTTTTTAAGTTCACCGATCCTTTCATTCAGAAGTGAAATCTGGCTTTCATGGTTACTCTTCTCAATCTCAATTCCGTATATCCGCTTCTGATTCTCGATCAGGTTTGTCTCCATGGTATTGACAAGATCAAGATTCTCCTCGAGTGACTCGTTTATTGAGTCAATCTTTTTTTTAAGTTCATCTCTCCTCTGTATAGTATTCTCGAGTTTTTCCTCTTTTTTCTCCAGGTCTTCCAAAAATCCTTTAAGTTTTAAGAGCTGCTGATCAATTTCAAGATTAAAGATGTTTTCCTTAAAATCCCGGTACAGGGCTGTTTTTTCTGATTGTTTTTTTAACGAATCATAGGAACGTTTTACCTCCGACAGAATGCTTTCGACCTGCCGCATATTCTCTTCCGTCTTACTCAGCTTACGTTCAGCTTCTGCTCCCTTGAGTTTGTACTTTGTTATACCGGCAGCCTCTTCAAAAAGATACCGTCTCTCCTCCGGTTTGTTTGACAGGATTTGATCAATCTTCCCCTGCTCCATTACTGAATATGACGACTTCCCAATTCCGGTGTCAAAAAACAGCTCCCTGAGCTCTTTCAGTTTTACAGGAGTATTGTTTATGTAGTATTCACTTTCTCCAGAGCGGTACAACCGCCGTTTAATGGATATCTCGGAGACCTCTATAGGAAGTACTCCCTCATCGTTTGAAAGAGTCAGCGTTACTTCAGCTACGTTGAGAGCTTTCCTGTTCTCAGAACCGTTAAAGATGATATCCTCCATCCGCTCCGCTCTGAGCATCTTTGTGGACTGCTCTCCGAGAACCCATTTTATACTGTCAACAACATTACTTTTCCCGCAGCCATTGGGACCGAGGAGTGCACTTATACCATCGTTGAATTCAATCTTGCTTCTATCTGCAAATGATTTAAAACCAAAAATTTCTACGCTTTTTAAAAACACTGTAACTCCACAGAGATGATAAATCCTATTTTTTCAAGACTATAGCATAAAACAATATTAAAATAAAGATAGATTGTATAATTGACACAGGATGTTTAATCAAAATAAACTCATTCTTATGTACAGCGTCTGCGGAATAGACGAAGCCGGACGAGGACCGCTGGCAGGACCGGTAACAGCTGCTGCGGTAATTCTCCCCCCTGACTTCCCCTTTACGATACTTGACGATTCCAAAGCACTTTCCGAGAAAAGGCGGTATGAGGTGTTATCTGTTATTCTGGAAACAGCTGTAGACACAGGGATAGGCTGGGCCTGGCCCGAAGAGATCGACAGGGTTAATATACATAATGCCACCCTTCTTGCCATGAAAAGAGCATTTGAGGAGCTTAAAACACTACCGGGAATGGTCTATGTAGACGGTAAGTTTGTCCCTGACGTCCCTGCCCCGGCAAAAGCCGTCGTCAAGGGGGATATGAAGATAAGAGAGATTCAGGCGGCATCGATACTTGCCAAAACCGCCCGTGACCGCTGGATGATCCGTTATTCATGGATCGACAGCAGATACGGATTTGAGAAACATAAGGGATACCCGACTAAAGAACACCGCAGCAGATGTAGTGAGATAGGGCTCTCGGTAATTCACCGTAAAAGTTTTAGAATACTACCTTGATTTCTTCTTCATAAAACTAATTGCCTGGTCAAACCCGTGCAGGAATTCCTCAAGATCCTCATCAAAGACAATTATGGAGTGTCTCTCAAAACCTTCTTCTCCATGCTTCTTGCTTTCAACAATATTTAAAAAAAGATCTCCGTTTCTGTTTTCCTTAACATTAAAAAAATATGTCCGTTTTTCCGAATTTGCCTTCGAAGAAAAAACTTCGCCTCTTATTCCCATTAGTTTATTCCTTTACCTTCAATCTTGCCGTATAATACTGCAAAAATTGATACTTTGCAATAAGCGGAAATTTTCTCCCGGCCAATGTTGTGTTACTCGCTTCCTGACTATCTAAAAACGTTAGTGCTGCACAACCGGCAGATCAACTCGAAAAAATAATTTAAATGCACTTGACCAATAAACCCATTTTTAGTATATTTCAGCCCAGTTAGGGGTTACGAGAGCAGCCCTATGGCAGTATGCGCCTGTGGTATAATGGTATTACCTCAGCCTTCCAAGCTGATGACGTGGGTTCGATTCCCATCGGGCGCTGTGAAGAAAGACGGATCACTTTTGTGGTTCGTCTTTCTTTTTTGCTCTAACAAGACGATGGGAATCGAATCCGAGCGAATGCTGAGCGATAGCGAAGACAAGCGGACAGGATGTCCGCGGCAGTTCGCGAAGGCGGCTCGGAAGGAGAAAACAGGATGTTTTCGACTGGAGAGGATTCCCATCGGGCGCTGTAAATAAAAAAGTGATCACCTTGTGTGGTCGCTTTTTTTATTTACCCCCATTTGTCGATGGGAATCGAATCAAGCGAACGCTGAGCAGTAGCAAAGACAAGTGCACAGGATGCCTTTTCAGCAGGACATTCATCTTGCTTTGTAGTATACTCCTTAGCAGGAAAAATGAAATGACACAGGAACAAATACAGGAATGGATCAAGATGCATACCAAAATAAGTTTTGCCCGCTCAGGCGGTCCCGGGGGTCAGTACGTAAACACCTCGGATACAAAAGTTGTTCTCCACCTGCCCCTTCCCTCACTCCCCGTTTCTGAATCAGAAAAACAGCGCATTCTTACCAACCTTAAAAATAACATAAACACTCACGGAGAACTTGTCATCCAGGCCTCCTCCACCCGCAGCCAGATGCAGAACAGAAAACTGGCCGAAGAGATCGCGCTTCAGCTTATTTTCTCAGCCCAGATGGTACCAAGGAAAAGACGCCCCACAAAAGTTTCCAGGGGGGCAAAGGAACGGCGGCTTGCTTCAAAAAAAGTCCATAGCCGGAAAAAAAAGTTCAGACAAAAACCGGAACAGGAGTAAAATAACGGATACAACACAGCGCATCGTAAAATTCCCGGGATCATAGTCCATACATCTATATTTCGAGTATTCCATTAGCACTGGTGCCTTTGTTATGCAAGCTGGTCTTTTAGTTCTTCAACTGTGGTTACCGGAAGGGCACAGGTGTAATTGCTGCAGACGTATGCTGTAGCGTTCCCCCCAACCGGAAGATGGTCCTTTAGGTGTGGAAGCAGTTTCGTCGTTTTTTCAGCCTCAATGCCGTTTGGATATCGAAATATAACAACTTTCCGTGGAAGATACTTACTGTATAGTGTGCGTATCATACCCTGCATGGCTTTGGATGAGATATCTCCCGAAAGCACAATTTCCTGCGATGGACCGTACAGATAATCATAGGACAAGAGCATTCCGTTCAGGTACCCCAGGCTTATTTCGTGAGAAAACGTCTGCAGGAGTTTGCCGGCCATCTTTTCATAATCTGAATCTTCCAGAATTCGGGAAAGAAGAATCAGATCAAGAGCTGCAATGGAATTCCCTGAAGGCATTGCGCCGTCATACCTGTTTTTCTGCCTCAACGGGAGTTCCTGAAAAACCGAGGAGGTTTCATAGAACCCTCCCGATACCGCATCCCAGAAATCTTCTACAAGAGTGTGCATCAGCTGTACAGCTTTTTCGAGATACATAGTCTTAAAATCTGCCTGATACAGGTCAATAAGTCCGTAGATAAAGAAAGCATAGTCTTCCAGCATACCGGGAACAGATGCTTTTCCGTTCATAAAGCTGTGCAGGAGCTTTCCGTCAGTATCAAGCATATGGGACAGAACAAAATCCGCAGCCTGTTCTGCCATAACGAGAGCTGCAGGGGTTTCAAGAACCCGGGAAGCATATGCCAATGATGCAATCATAAGACCGTTCCAGCTTGTCAGTATTTTTGTATCTACTGCAGGCAGTGGCCGTTTTTGACGGAATTGGTATAGTATTTCTTTACTTTTTTGAAGACTTTTCTTTATCGCAGCTTCATCTGTTGAAAAATGCTGTGCTGTTTCTACTGCTGTATGGACATGGGCAAGAATAGAATGACCAGAAGGAGCATCTCCGCCGGACTGATTGAAATTGCCTTCTTTTTTTATGCCATAATAAAACCTAAAAATCCGGGCATCCTGCGGAGGAAGCTGTGAGTCAATCTCTTTTTCGGCAAACAGGTAAAAGACACCTTCCATTTTCTCATCAGTCCCCCACCCCTGCTTAATAGCCGGCAGCGAATCAGCATCCTGAGCTGTATAGAAGCCCCCTTCGGGAGAGGTTAAAATATTTTTCACATAGTAGATGATGCCGCCTGCAGTTACTCTGAAGGACTCCTGATTCAGGGCCGCTGCCCCTTCCGTATAGGATCGAAGCAGTAATGCCTGATCGTACAGCATCTTTTCAAAATGGGGTAAAAACCACTTTTCATCTGTTGAATAGCGGTGAAATCCTCCCCCCAACTGATCGTATATTCCCCCCTGCTCCATAGCTTTCAGCGTTGTCTCTACCATAGGGAGAGCATTGCTTTCAGGATATCTGACTCCATAGCGAAGAAGAAAGAGCAGATTTTGAGGTGACGGGAATTTCGGGGCTCCTCCGAATCCTCCATTTTTCTGATCAAACCTGCGGTAAAGGGTATCATAGACTGTATGAAATACCGATTCAGAGACTACGGTTTCTGTATATGTTTGAAGCTGTTTCTTAGAATTTCCTGCAGTACCCTGCTTGACACCGCGGCTGATTGAAGCAGCGGCAGTAAGTATTTTAGCCTTATCATGAAGCCATGAATCGGAAAGCGAAAGCAGGACTGTTTTAAATCCGGGCCGTCCCCAGCGGTCTTCCGGGGGGAAATAGGTTCCTCCGTAAAAGACCTCTTTCCCGGGGGTAATAAACACCGACAGAGGCCAGCCGCCGCTTCCGGTTAATGCCTGGACAGCGCTCATATAGTAACTGTCAACATCAGGCCGCTGTTCCCGGTCAACTTTTATGGAAATGTAGTATTTGTTGAGGATGCCGGCAATATCACCATTGGTAAACGATTCCTTCTCCATAACATGGCACCAGTGACAGGTGGAGTACCCTATAGAAAGGAAAACAGGTTTATCCTCTTCCTGAGCTTTCTTAAACGCTTCGGTAGACCAGGGGTACCATTGTACCGGATTATGGGCATGCTGCTGTAAATAGGGACTGTCTTCACCAATGAGCCGGTTAGTGTAAGGAAACTGGGATTCTGGCATACCCGATACCTTACCATTAAAATAAGGATATGCACAAGGTAAAAAGATACTCACTTTGATTTTTACCGGATAGTGTGATATCTAGTTGGAGATGAACGACACGTTAACCTATTACCTTATACCCCACAGCAATGCCCCGGATATTCAGCTGAATCCCGGGTCAATATATTGTGTAGGGAGGTCTCCTGAGAACAACATCCTGCTGGCAGACCCTATGGTTTCACGTAAGCATGCCAGAATTGAGTTTGCTGAGGGTTCTTTTTTTATTGAAGATACCGGCAGCACAAACGGGACAAAAATCAACGGGGAGAATATAACAAGAACTCCTTTGAAAACCATGGATGAGATTTCTTTCGGGAAGGTTACCTTTACGTTCAAAGTAAAAGAACTTACAGGAAGCGGAGAGAGAACTCTTACCCCGGAGGCAACGGTATCCCTCGAAAAGGATCTGGATGAAATAATTCAGAAAATCGAAAAGACCCAGATCAGGAATCAGCTGATTAGTTTTAAAAAGAAATTAAACAGCAGGAAGAAACAGCTTGTTGAACTCGCATATGGAGATGCACTCACCGGCCTTTACAACCGCAGGTACTTTGATAAAGTACTATCATCGGAGATCCGGAGATCGATCCGGTATAAAAGAGTACTTTCGATGATCATGGTGGATATAGACCACTTTAAGAAGTTTAATGACACCTACGGACACCAGAAGGGAGATTCGGTCCTCCGTACGGTAGGAACTATTCTCAAGGAAAACAGCAGATCCAGCGATATTGTATGCAGATACGGCGGCGAGGAAATTGCAGTAATCCTTCCGGAGCAGACGATTAAACAGGGAATTGAAACAGCAGAAAAACTAAGAGAGATACTTGCATCGGAGGCAAAAGAGATTGAGGGAGTGGAAATCACCGCCAGTTTCGGCGTCAGCTCCACAGGAGGAGATCAATGCTCCGAAAAAGAGCTGATAAGCAGGTGTGACCAGGCTCTGTATCTTGCAAAGAAATCGGGAAGAAACTGTACAAAATCAATTGAAAAAACAGTATAACAGCCAAGGAGAATCAAGACATGCCGGATGAAAGGATTAATGAACTCGAAATACGGATGACCCATCTTGAAGACTTTATCAATCAGCTTAACAGGATTGTTCTGGAAAACGGGAAGGTTATCGACTCACTGAGGACAGAACAAACATCCCTGAAACAACAGCTGAATGATTTATCAGAGCAGATGCCGGGACCCGGAACTGAGCGGCCTCCCCATTATTGAATACTAAACCAAAAATATTTGTACTCGGTTCTATTTTATGATAGAGTGAGGTAAGTTTTTTATGGAGGAGTGTATTATGAAACGTATTCTATTCATCACCCTATTTCTTTTTGTTCTGCTGTACAGCGGTGTGTTCGCAGATTCAATGACCGGAGTCCAGTACAATGACCCCGGGCAGATTAACCTGACCGGTGTAGTCGGTTTTAATGGGTGGGGACTTTCGGTCGGTGTCGGTGCAGAGCGGATAATGGGCGATCTTACCTTTATCCCCGAGTTTCCCATGGAGTGGGGGCTTGCTGCCAGAGGGATCTTTGGGTTTTACCTCTTTAGCGGCTACTCAGGATTCGACTACGGTGCTGCTCCGCTTGCTACCCTCCACAAGGGGTTTAACTTCGGTGACAACCTTGAGTTTGATTTCACCTTTGGTCTTGGACTGGGGCTTTATGGATACAGCTACAGCTCCTATGGCTGGAATTTTTCTGAACCGATAAAACTTGGTTTTGCTTCTTTTGATTCCGTATCCTGGAAATGGAAAAAAGATCTGTGGCTTACCCTAGAATATGCCTATATAGGATGGGAAAGTGTTTATGGAATCGGAATACGAAAGGTGATGTAGGTAGTAACCCGGATTCAGGAGGATTGATATGAAAGCCCTGGCCAAAATTAAAAAAGAACCCGGGATCTGGATGATTGATGCTCCTGAGCCGGACTACGGCCCCAATGACCTTTTAATAAAGATAAAAATTACCGCAATCTGCGGTACCGACGTACACATTTATCACTGGGACACATGGTCCCAGAAAACAATTCCCGTTCCCATGATTACCGGTCACGAGTTTGTCGGAACAGTTGTAGCTATGGGTAATGAGGTAGACGGCTTTTCCATAGGGGACAGAGTAACCGGTGAAGGACATATTACCTGCGGCCACTGCCGTAACTGCCGGGCAGGAAAACGGCATCTCTGCAGGAATGCACAAGGGATTGGTGTTAATATTCCTGGTGCCTTTGGTGATTACCTTGTTCTTCCCGCTGGTAATGCATTTAAACTGGACGATTTTATCAGCGACGAGGTTGCCGCCATTTTCGATCCCTTCGGCAATGCGGTGCATACCGCCCTCTCTTTCGATGCGGTAGGTGAGGACGTTCTTATAACCGGTGCCGGTCCTATCGGGATAATGGCAGCTGCAGTTGCGAAACATGCAGGTGCCAGATACGTAATTATTACTGACGTCAACGATTACCGTTTGAATATTGCCCGCCAAATGGGTGCGACCAGAGCAGTAAATGTCAGCAAGGATGATCTAGGGATGATTATGGGCGAGCTTCACATGCTCGAAGGTTTTGATATAGGGATGGAGATGTCCGGGAACCCATCTGCTCAAACGCAGCTTTTTAAATACATGAACAACGGCGGCAGAGTAGCCATGCTGGGAATACCTCCAGGGGAGAGCACCATTAACTGGAGTGATATAATCTTTAAGGGGCTTATTCTCAAAGGAATATACGGCAGGGAAATGTTCGAAACCTGGTACAAGATGGCTTCCATGATCCGTTCCGGCCTTGATATAACAAGGATTATCACCCACCGTCTCCCCATAGACGAATTTGAAAAAGGATTTGAGATAATGGCATCAGGACAATCCGGGAAAGTCCTGCTGTACTGGGACTAAAACGGGAATAATACGTAAATTATACAATGGCAGGAAACAGCAGCTTTTTTTACCCTCTATTAAAATCACTCCTGCGGTTTTGGCTTGAAAAACAGTTCAGGCTTGAAGGAAAGGTACCGGATGCTGTAAAAGAGCTCAAACCTCCCTTTCTTGTTTTACCGAATCACCAGGGATTCTGGGACGGCTTTATGGTTGCAATGTATCTTGATTATCCGGTTTCATATGTAGTTACCGATGCCGCCTTCAGATCGCCATTATTTAAAGGTGTCCTGGACTATTTTGGTTCCATACCGAAAACAAAAGCGTTGTCTGATATGGATGCCCTTAAAAACATAATAAATGCAAAGAGAA
>JANTFL010000027.1 GCA_024763455.1 Sediminispirochaeta sp.
TTTCCAGGAATCCGCCGAAAGAGAGGATCCAGCCCTCTATATCCAGGAGCGTTCCTACTATTCCACCGATAAAGAGTGATATAACAACATAAAGGATCCTATTGCTTTGAAAAGACATCTGCATCCCAATAACAACAGAGACCATTCCTGCCGATATAAAAACTACATTTTTTATATCTTCCCGCAGATTTTTATGGAGGAAAAGGCCGATTATCGATCCGATAGCTACTGTAATTCCGTTTACTAACACTGCAATCATGTGGGTGATACTACCATTCTCCTACTATTTTGTGAAGAACCCTTAATACTTGACCGCAAAAAGTCGATTATGATACTATAATAATAGTTAATAAAGGGGGATTTTATGGCTTTTGCCGAATCCGAAGTTGCTGCAGATACTACAGAAAAAAAACACAGTACCCATAAGGTCTACTGTGCAAACTGCAAACACTGCAAGCTGGTAAAGAGCAAAAAGGATAGCGGAAACCAATATTATCTCCGGGTACGTTGTACAGCCGGTAAATGGAAAAAGAAGCTCGGTGAAGAAAAGATTTATAAATACTTTACCGTTGCGCGTAGGAGCCTCCCCTATTGTGACTCCTACGAGCCCATGGGAGATCCCCAGGAGTTCATGAAGGAACTTAAAAAAAGTCTACCGGTTAAAGACGAAGCATATCCAGAAAAAAACTAATTTTTAACGTTTCGGGCAGGTACTATGAAAAAGACAACTTCCATCGCGATTTTTACTTTTATTTCTCTGTTAGTATTCTTCTCCGGATGCAAAACAGCACCTGTTGTAATTCCTGATGAGATGACTCCGGCAGAATTCTTTCAGAAGGCCCAGGAAGCATCAAACAACGGGAAATACGGGACAGCCCTCAGTTATTATAATACCTTCCTTGAAAGATATCCTGATGATTCCCAGCGGGGTGTGGAAGCCGAATACGAGATAGCCTTTATTGCATTCAAACAACATGACTATACCAAAGCGGAGAAACTTTTTAACGAAATACTGGGGAAATACTCTACTGAATCTTCTCAGGTGCTCCCTGCATGGCCGAAAATCCTCTCTCAAAAAGTCCTTTCAGAGATGGAAGGGAAAAAATAACGGGGATGCATATTCCTGAATAAGGGGAATGTGGGACACTGAAACAGATGAAAGAAAGCCCTTTGGAAAAGTATAAGAATCTGGCCTCCTGGCAAGAAAAACAAATTCTCAAAGCAAAAAGAGAGATCCAGGATCTTCAAATAATGTATGACAATGTGGTTGAACACAGTACATTAATAGAAAATGATCTTGAAAATACCAATGTTCAGATGCAGGAACTCCTTGATTCGATGAAGAAGTATCTCTCTCCGCAGCTATTCAACTCCATAGTCAGGTCTCCCCAAAAGAAAGCTGAACTATCCTATGAGCGTAAAAAACTGACTGTTTTCTTTTCCGATATTGTCGGTTTTACCCAGATTACTGACATGATCGAACCTGAAACCCTTTCAAGCCTTATTAATGACTACTTGAATGAGATGTCTCTGATTGCATTAAAGTATGAAGGTACCATTGACAAGTTTATTGGTGATTCGGTCATGATATTCTTTGGTGATTCTGAATCGGAAGATGAGCAGGAATCTGCCAGAAAGTGTGTAAAAATGGCCTGGGAGATGTTAAAAAAAACGAAAATCCTCAGTGAAGAGTGGATTGCCCGGGGATCACCAAGTCACCTTAAAGTTAGAATGGGGATAAATACCGGGTTTTGTACCGTTGGAAACTTCGGCAGCAGTAATAGAATGGATTACACAATAATCGGCGGACAGGTCAATATTGCTTCCCGGCTTGAAAAACTCTCGGATGAAAACTCCATAACTATCAGTAATTCGACATATAAGCTTGTAAAGGATATCGTGTTAACGGAACCGCCGGTAAGCCGGGAGATAAAGGGGATTAGTCACCCCATAGAAGTATACAAAATTATCCGTTTAAAAAATGATGAAGAAATGGTAAAAGGAGAATACTGTATCCCTACAGAAACAGGTTTTGTCCTGAAGCCGATAAGCTACGATACCAACTACACCTCAAAAAAAGAACGAGATACCATAGTACAATCTCTTGAAACAGCTCTGGAAAATATCAGGAAAAAATGATTTCAACCTTTCCATACAATTTTTTAAAATTTTTAAGAGATTTTATCTGCCAGGGAATTGCTTCATTTCCCCGGATAGTAATGTCTTTATCAAGCTTACGCATATTTACTATAAAAAGGCTTAAGGATGATATCCCCGAACTATTCAAAAAGATAAGATCCCTCATGTCCAGGATAAGTGGTAACCCGGTAGTATCATTCGCAGCCTTTGTTAAAAGTTCAAAGATATCTCTGTATTCATCTTTCCCCTGAAGACGGAGCGTCCCCTCCATCTTTACAATCCGGTCATTCTTCGCATACTCTATTGTATATTTATCTGTTTTTATTTTCATGGTATTACCTTTACTCCAGATCCATTTTAAATGTTACCGCTACATTATTACTCGAATTACTATCTTCATAGAAATCAAAGTTAGTCATGACCTGATAATCTTTCTTCATCAGTATCAGCCCTATTCCCGATTTTCTTTTATCTTCAGAACCATCTTCAATCCTTTTGAGAAACAACTCGTCGAGATCTTCGTTATATAGGTCATTACATACACGTACAAATTCTGTCTTTCTGTGTACGGGGAGTGTATTAGTAATTCTGGATAACAATGTATTCCTTCTTTTCTTCACTACCAGCATTATCGGCTGAGAATTGTTTTTTGTAAATTTTACTGCATTCTCGATAAACTCATTAAAAACAGTGGAGATAATATTATGGGATGAACCGCTCTCAAAGTAAGATCCGAAATATTCAGCAATAAAATCGGACAATGACCCGGCCCGGGACCAATTATCAAAGATATCGAGGGGAAGGAAACTCATACTCAAGGTAGTCTCAATATCCCCGTTAAAATCTATACTGTCCCCAATTACAACTCTTTTTTCCATATTCTACTTCCTCTGCTCAGTTTTTTTAATAATTAAAAGCGACATATCATCATATACTTTCTCATTCCCCAGATGATCAAGACATTTCTTTACAATGGCTCTCTTTATCGTATCAGCACTCCCCGAACGGACCGGCAGTGCGGCTTCAATAATCCCGCTTCTACCAAATTCCTCATTTTTATCATTCATTGCCTCTGTCAGCCCGTCTGTATAGAGAATAAGGACATCTTCGTCATTTAGCTTAAAATCCAGAATATTGAGATACCCGGTTACATCATCTTCCAACCCGGCGTACATCCCGTAATCAAGAGAAGGGATCTCCTGTATTTTCTTATCCTCACTGATAATTATTATAGACTCGTGCTGCCCGGTAAGCTTGAATCTTCCCTCTCCCAGATATTTCAGGATAATCAGAGTCATAATCCGGTGATCAGCAGTCTTGTGCCTGAAATCATAGAGAAGCTTATTTATAATTTCAAATATTTTTTTTGCGTCATCCTTCTCAATTTGACTGAGAGCCCGTATGGCAGTGTGGACCATCATCATAATAAGCCCCGAGTGCAGACCATGGTCTGTAACATCTCCAATAGTTATAATTCCGCCCTCATCGAAGGAGATAACATCATAATAATCGCCCCCCACTTCATCCGCAGGAATCATTAAACAGGAAATATCAAGATCACTGAAGTTTGAATATTCCTCTTTCTGCGGGAGGACCAGGGTTTGAATATGTTTTGCTACAGCAAGTTCTGTTGAAAGATGGAGATTTTCATCCTTGAGCTTTTCATTCAACCCTTCGATTTCATCATTGGCTTTCTTTAATTTCTTTCTAAACAGGAATTCCCGTTCACGTATACGGGATTGAGCAGTCTTAAATGCCATTGCTACGATGCTGGCGCTTCCAACATTAATAAGGGTCATTCTGAAAGCAACGTCTGCATAAAACCCCCTGCTGAAATAAGCAATAAGAAAATAAATGAACGAGACAGCCGTTACAAGGATCGTATAAGAAAGGTTAATAGGAAGAAGTCCACATCCTATTATCGAAACAAACACCCAGTAGAGCAAAACCGAACTGTCATTTTGCATCACTGCACTTAAATGAGCAGCCATCAAACTGGAACCAAAGAAGAGAAGAAAAGCAAAAAACTGTCCCCGGTATTTAGCAGCCGGAATAAAGGAGGAAACGACCACAACAAGACCAGAGACGATGGCAAACATCCTCCCTACAAACATTTCATTATACACATCAGGGAAATTTATATGGTCGCTGAACATAACCAGAATAGCCGGAATAATTACAGTAATAGGTGCTAAAATTCTATTGATTTTCCATAAACCTTCAGCCTGTTCCCGATTATACTCTTCCTTTAACGCTGGTGTCCGTATAATATTTGTTATTTCCATGCTTTTATCCCTGCTTATGCTGAAAAATCCGATTGTGTAATGCTTTAAGCTCCTTTATTTTATCAGTGTAGATAAGCTTCCATCTTCCTCCAAAATCACTGTACTGCAGCGTTTCTCCGGTTTCCTGCATAAAAAATTTATTTTTATAGTACGTCCCCGTATAGTTGTCTTCCTCGTCATATGTTGTCCAGACACTGTTGAAATGGGCTATATCTGTTCCATACTGGGTTAGATACTCCATCATCTGTTTAAATGCCAGTATACCTCGTTTCCCGGCAGCATAGATAGCCATAATCTCGCCGATTCTCTGTTCTTTCCCCTGAATTTTATAATGGTTGTTACCTGGATCATCAGCTATTGTAGCATACATAAAAGGACAGCAGTAACCTGGAACCCGTAACACAATCCGGGCCATGCTCTGAATTTCGCCATCCATATCATAGACAGCAAAAAGATCACAGTTCAGATCAAAATGTTTTACAACATCCAGATCATAGTTGAAATCCTTGTAAAAGTAATATTCTTTGGCAAAAATATGGCACCGCTCAATTTCATCCGGTTCAATTATCTCCTGCAGTCGAAGGTTGTAGTTAAGCGGCATAGTTATGACCGGCCTCCTTTCTGCCCGGATTTCTACCGGTTTCACCGGGTTCGGCACCTCAATATTAATAAATCCGGCTTTGTTCAGCAGGATTTCCATCCTATTCTGATAACCGGGATCTATCGATCCATTGTAGGTATTTAGCAACGAAAGTATTCCGCCTGGCTGCAGCATGAGACGTACCTGGGTGAGGGGATAAAGATTCCCCGCCTCATGAGTTGGGCGTCTTAAAAGGCTGTCAAAGGTTTCCAATGTCTGATCCCTCATAACCAGATCGCCCAGGTCTATTGTCAGTTCAACCTCATTACAGCTGTAAAAATCAATATCTGTAAAATCAAAAGTCGATGCGTCTATTCTTTTAACCAATGAAGCCCCCACCATTCATTCAGTATACAGTAAATGTTCTAATTGAAAAGGTAATTTTTATATTTTTTACTGCGGCAAAATAATCGTACTTATATCCACTCCCGCAGCTTCTGCATCGGTGTTAACCATCTCCCTGGTTACTGAACCCCGCGGCCTCGGGTGCGGCGGAGCATCCCCTATTAAAATAATCTTTCGTGAGTCGGCATCCCACGGGAATGCCCGGACAGCTTCATACAGAGCCTCGTACACTGCTTCGGGAATATCCCTTCCTCCAGAAACACGTATGTGGTCAAGAAATGTGCGTGCAGAGGAAAGATCTTTTTGGAAGGGTATTACCTTTGTCAGATAATTCTCGAAGTAATCCTTATACAACACCATTCCAAACCGAAGACGTGTAAATCCCTTTTTCTCCTCCTCCAGCATCGGGATTAGTGAAGTTTTAAGATAAGGGATATTATCCTCCATGCTTTTGGTTGTATCGAGGCACAGAACAAGATCAAGAGATTTCCCATCAGCGTTCTTAATTATTCCCCGGATGTTCTCTATAATATCTCCGTCAGCAGCACCAAAAACAGTTTCTCCAGCACCCTCTTTTGCAATCTCTTTAAAGGCATCGACCGCTTCTCCCATGTAGTTATCTGCCGGAGGACCGGGGAGCGGTTTTTGTATAACGTTTATCACATAGGGATTATCCTTGAATCCGCCTGAATAATCGGCATACGGTTTGGCAAAGGTTCGTATATTCAGCCACGTCCCGTCAAGAACCTGAATCTCCCCTGACCTGCTCCAGGGGTACCCATAGACGACTATATAGGGAATAAATATGTGAAACGCTCTACCAAGATCCGGATGGTCTTCTACGGTTGAATCTAGTAAAGCAAATTGTGTTTTCCCCTGGGATTCCAGAAATTCACCATTGAGAAGGCGTTTCTCACTACCGTTAATATCATTTTTAAGTGGACTTCTTAGTGCAAATGCAGGCGTCTTTTTTTCCGGATCTGCTGTTGATTCAGTAATCAGAACCGACTGAATTCCGTTTTCGGCCTTGATCCATAAGTCGTACCCGCCGTTGATACTCTGCTCTATCATTAAATTCTCCGGCGGCAGGGTCAATTCAGCTGCCGAAAGGATTTGAACTGCAGCCAAAATCACTATAAATGTAACGATCCTTTTCCCGTTCATACTTTTATTATCGTCAGGGCAAGAAATTACATTACCCTTGACAATTCATACGGATACCATGAAAATCAGCACATATGAATATTGACTGTCTTATTCCAGCTGCGGGACTTTCCTCCCGAATGGGGAAATGGAAACTTACTCTTCCCTACAAAGAGAGTACTATTGTAGAATGCACTGCCTCAAATGCCCTTTCAGTATGCAGCAGGGTCATTCTGGTAACAGGCCATCGGGGGCAAGAGCTTAAGGACCTTTTTAAAAATGAAAAAAGGGTGATCCCTGTAGAAAATACTTCCTTTAAAAGTGGGATGTTCTCCTCCATCCAGGCAGGAGTGCCCTTTATTGAGACCGAGTGGTTCTTTATTTCCATGGGCGACATGCCGGAAATCACGTCAGAGCTTTACACATTTCTTATTGAAGCACAGAGAAACTCTCCGCACATGGAGATCCTCCGCCCGCTGTACAAGGGGAAACGGGGACACCCGGTACTGCTTAAAAAGAGCGTGATCTCCACGATACTTTCAGAGCCCTATACTTCGGAGATGAAAAATGTATTTTCCCACCACACCGTCCTTGATCTTCCCCTGGATCTCCCTGAATCCTTCCTTGATATTGACACTGAAGAGGAGTACCGGAAATTGTTGGGCTGAATCAGATTCCTCCTGCCGGAGAAAACTATTTCACTACAACAAACCGGGGATAAAGGTAGTCAGCGGCGGCCAGAAGGTTAGCAGAAGGAGATCGGCTATTGTTATTAAAAGAAAAGGCAAAACCGCTTTGCTCACGCCTGCTATTGAATCTTTGGAAATTCCTGCTGAAACAATAAGACAAATTCCAAGGGGGGGTGTAAGCATTCCAATAGCAAGATTGGTTACAACGACCACTCCCATCTGAATAGGATCCATTCCAATAACCGGTAAAATAGGCATAATGATAGGAACCAACAAAATAAGAGAGACTGTTGTTTCCATAAAGGTGCCTGCAATAAGCAGCATTGCATTTATTAACAGGAGAAGAAATACCTTGTTTCCGGTAAGGGCGACAATATAATTACCGATAAGCTGCGGAATATTTTCCATTGTTAAGATCCAGCCAAATATAGATGCTGTTGAAATTATAAATAATATTATTGAAGCTAAAACCGCAGAATCCAGCATTAACCGGGGAATATCTTTAAAATTCAGCTCGCGATAAATATACTTTCCAACCAGAAATCCATACACAACGGCAACTGCAGCTGCTTCTGTAGCAGTAAATATTCCTCCAAGAATGCCTCCGAGAATAATAACAGTGGCTCCCAGCGCCCAGAACGCTTCTTTAAACGTTTTCCACACATTTTTAAAGGTAAATCTAACATCCTTGCCGTATCCATTTTTCTTCGAGATACCAACAGAAACAACAATTAGCGAAAACCCAATGAGAATTCCTGCAAGGATTCCCCCGGCAAAAAGTTTAACTATTGAAGTTCCCGTAATAAATCCGTAAATAATCATAGGAATACTTGGAGGAATAATGACCCCAATGGATCCGCCTGCTGCCTGCACAGCAGCTGCAAATTCGCTTTTATATCCCTTTTCCTTCATCGAAGGGATAAGCATTGATCCTACAGCTGCTGTATCAGCAGCAGCCGAACCTGAAATACCGGCAAAAAACATACTTGCCACTACGGAGACTGCAGCAAGCCCGCCTGACAGCCACCCAACAAGAGAATCGGCAAAGTTTACGATGCGCCGTGATATCCCCCCTGAATCCATAAGTGCTCCGGCAAGCATAAAAAGAGGAACAGCCATAAGGGGGAAAGAATCAACGGCGTTTACCATCCGTTGTACAACCATAAGGAGAGGAAACTTCCCAAAAACAGCAATTGACAGTATCGATGAACCAGCAATTGAAACTGAAAGCGGGATATTTATCAGAAACATGACAACAAGAAATAGTATGAGAATGGTACCCATTACATTACCTCATCCGGATCTTTTTTCCCGGTAAATTTTAGGAAATCAGATACTAAAAACTGTAATGAATGAACAGCAGTAAGAAAACCGCCCACCCAAACCGCAGAGTAAGGAACAGACATAGGGATAAGAAGTGCCGCTGAAGTTTGAAAACGTACAAATAAAGAAAGTTTTACTCCGTATACAAGGAGAATGAGAGAAAGAATAAAAATTGAGATATCCGAAATCAACGTAAAACTATTTTGAACATTACGGTTAAAAGCTTTAAAGAGAAAATCAACACCGACATGAGCTTTTCTTTTAAACCCCACGGAAGCACCAATAAAGGTTATCCATACCAGTGTATACCGACCTATTTCTTCAGACCAGTACAAAGAATGGTTAAACCCGTAACGAAACACCACCTGTACAAAAATAAGGATAGAAATACAAGCTATAAGAGCAATAAGAAGGTACTCCGCTCCCCTGTTAAGAGCATCGCTTACTGTTTTCGTTATATTTTTCATAGGTATCCATATCCTGTTCACTAAAAAAGTAACAAAGGAGAGGCAAAAGCCTCCCCCTTACAGCTCAGAGCCCCCTGCTATTTTACTGCAGAAAGCAGTTTATCAACAAAGGCAGCTCCAATGTCTTTCTTTGAATCTTCGTAAATCGAACTAACCTTTTCCCTAAACGTATCAATATCCGGAGTCTCATCGACAATCATCCCGTTTTTAACTATTACAGCCATATGTTCCGCATCAGCGTCCCGGTTCTGTTTTCTTTGAAAAGCAGCAGCTTCCCTCATTGCCTCTACAAACATTTTCTGATCATTCTTGCTCAGCTTATTAAACGTGGCAAGATTCATCATATCTATATGAGAGGAATATACATGACGGGTCATGGACATGTACTTTTGGACTTCATAAATCTTATACTTATCAATAACCCATAGAGGATTCTCCTGACCATCAATCGTTCCCTGAGCAAGTTCTGTATTAATCGGCCATGCCATTGGGGTAGGATTTGCACCAAGAAGTCTCCATATTTTTACCTGAAGCGGTGCTTCCATTGTTCTTATTTTCAAACCTGCAACATCAGCGACAGTGTGTACCGGACGTATATTATTTGTCAGATTCCTAAAACCATTTTCGCTAAACGCTAGTCCCTTAATACCGGAATCTGCAAGGGAATCAAGAATCTCCTGCCCTATCGATCCGTCCAGCACTGCGTCAGCCTGTTCATTACTCTTAAAAAGAAACGGAAGAGAAAGAGCATTTGCAAGTTTACTGATATTACCAACCGGTCCCGTAGTTATAATGGCTACATCCACTGTTCCCATCTGTACCTGCTGGATAATACTGCTTTCACTGCCCAAAGAAGCACTATGCTGAATATCAAAGGTAAATCTTCCCTCTGATCTTTCTTCAACAAGATTTTTAAATTTCTCAGCTGCTATATACTGAGCTGATCCAGGTACCGTAACAATACCGATAACCATGTTCTTTGAATTTAAACCACCGGCAGCTTCTTTCTGCCCATTTGCAAACATTCCCGATACAACAAAGAGTGCAATAAGAAACACCACTATTGTTTTTTTCATTTTTTCCTCCGTTTTTATTATTAGATAGTCAGTGGATTATATAGTATAATCTGCAAACATGCAAACAGTAATATTTACTTATAGAAGTGGAATCCCTCCCGGGACTCCGCTTCTAGTGTTCACTGAGTATCTTATTCAGCAGTAATGGTAAGCCTATCGCCATTACTTGATATGAGGACTGGTTCTCCTTCCTTTACTTCCCCGCTCAGGATGAGTTTAGCCAGAGGGTTCTGCACAAGGTTCTGTATAGTCCGTTTAACCGGACGTGCACCGTACAGAGGATCAAATCCTTTCTCGGCCAGGTATTCCCGGGCCTTGTCATCGATAGTAACAGTTATCTTTTTCTCTGCGAGACGGTTTTTAAGCCGATCAAGCTGTATATCGACAATCTTCAGGATCTGATCTTTTTCAAGACGCTTAAAGAAAATAATCTCATCTACCCTGTTTAAGAACTCAGGCTTGAAAAGCCCCTTCATCCGCTCCATTATCTGCCCTGAGACAGATTCCACATCTTCGGTAGTAAGAAGGAGATCACTTCCTACATTACTGGTCAGAATGATAATGGAGTTTCTGAAATCAACAACCCGCCCCTGTCCGTCGGTAAGTCTCCCGTCATCGAGGAGTTGAAGCAGGACGTTAAAGACATCGGGATGAGCCTTTTCTATCTCGTCAAAGAGGATTACAGAGTATGGCCGTCTACGCACCGCTTCTGTCAGCTGGCCGCCTTGATCATACCCGACGTATCCCGGAGGCGCTCCTATAAGTCTGGAAACAGAATGCTTCTCCATGTATTCACTCATATCTATACGGGTCAGAGCTTTTTCATCGTTAAAAAGGTAATCCGCAAGGGTCTTTGCCAGCTCGGTTTTACCGACGCCAGTCGGCCCGAGAAAGATGAAAGAACCTAACGGCCGTGCTTCATCGGAAAGCCCCGTTTTGTTCCTGCGGATTGCATCGGACACTGCTGTTATCGCTTTTTCCTGTCCGACGACCCTCTTTGCCAGGGTATCTTCCAGTGTTAGAAGCTTGGACATCTCCGAAGAAAGCATTTTTGAAACAGGAATACCTGTCCAGGTCGATACTATCCTGGCAATATCTTCCTCGGAAACCTCCTCCCTGAGGAGCTGAGAGTCCGTTTGAATTTTCTCCAAACGTCCGGAAAGCTCTTGTATTTTAGCCTCCAGGTCAGGAACCCTGCCGTGCTTGATTTCTGCCGCCTTGGTTAGATTCCCTTCCCTTTCATACTTACCCTCAAGGGTTTTCATCTGCTCCAGTTCTGAATTCAAAGCCCGGATCTCTTCAATGATACTCTTCTCATTTTTCCACTGAAGTCTCATGGCATCCCGGCGCGTTTTTAGATCAGCCAGTTCCTGTTCTATCTTTTCATACCGCTCTTTGGAAGCATCATCCTTCTCTTTTGAAAGAGCATGCCGTTCAATATCCAGCTGCAGTATCCTTCTTTCAATTTTATCGAGCTCTACAGGCTGACTTTCAATTTCCATCTTTAACTGGCTGGCTGCTTCATCCACAAGGTCAATAGCCTTGTCAGGTAGAAACCGGGAGGTTATATACCTGTCAGAAAGCATAGCCGCAGCTATCAGGGCATCGTCCTTGATTCTTACACCATGATGAACCTCGTACCGGTCTTTAATGCCCCTAAGAATAGCAATCGTGTTTTCAACAGAGGGTTCAGCTGTGTATACAGGCTGGAAACGCCGCTCCAAAGCAGGATCTTTCTCAATGTGTTTTCTGTACTCATCAAGCGTTGTTGCACCGATTGCCCGCAGTTCTCCCCTGGCAAGAGCAGGTTTTAAAAGATTGGAAGCATCGGTAGAACCTTCGGCAGCACCAGCTCCGATAAGCGTATGCAGCTCATCTATGAAGAGAATTATCTCGCCGTCTGCTTCGGTTATTTCGTGTATAACCGCCTTTAACCTGTCCTCAAATTCTCCTCTGAACTTTGCTCCTGCTATCAGAGCTCCGAGATCCAGTGCAAGCAGCCGCTTGTCTTTAAGAGAATCGGGAACATCCCCGGATACAATTCTCCGGGCCAGCCCTTCGGCAATTGCTGTTTTTCCGACCCCCGGCTCTCCAATAAGGACAGGGTTGTTTTTGGTTCTCCTCGACAGAACCTGCATTACCCTGCGGATCTCCTCGTCCCTTCCTATTACAGGATCAAGCTTGTCCCTCCTGGCAAGAGCGGTAAGGTCTTTACAGTATTTTTCGAGTACCTGGTATCTTTCTTCGGGATTCTGGTCGGTAACCCTTTGGTTTCCCCTAATCGACTGGAGCGCACTCAGAATCCCGTCCTTTGTTACCCCCTCCTGCCGCAGCCTCTTTGCAAGTTCATCATCTTTACCAATGACAGCGAGAAGAATATGCTCTGAACTGAGGTATTCATCCTTTAGTTTCTGTGCCTCACTTTCTGCATCATGAAGCAGACGGTTCAGCCGCGGCGACAATCCCGCCTGAACAGCATCGCCGTATACCCTGGGTTTTGCTTCCAGCAGGTCCTTTATTGTTCCTTCTATATTATTTCTGCTGACTCCGAGCCTGTCAAAAAGCGGTCCAATGACCCCGTCCTGCTGTTCAAGTAAAGCTGCAAGCATATGCTCAACATCAATATCATTGTGGTTGTATTTGTGTGCTATGGAGCTTGCATCCTGCAGAGCTTCCTGCACTTTGACAGTCATCTTATCGTATCTCATTTTTTTCCCCTTGATTGTCTTATTTTTTAAATTGATTTATAGTAAAGATACAAACACAACCTAAAACCGTCAAATGGATTCAGGAGGAAAAATGGCTGAAGAGAATGATGCAAAAGTGATAATTATGCATGGCTTTGAAAAGGATAAAGTTTTTGAATTAATGCGGCTGATAAAGGCTCATGTTGAAAACCCTTCGGATATTGCATTTTCCATGTCCACTCCGGTAAATCTGGATTGGAAGCTTAAGGATATAATATCCGATGTGAGAGAGGATCATGCATATTTCATGGAAATGGAACGGAAAAAAAGGGAAGGCGGACAGTGATCTACCTTATTCTTATTAATGTTATCCTTGCATTTATCCCATCCCTGATTCTTGTTGTCTATTTTTACTCAAAGGACAGCCAGAAAAAGGAACCTCCGGCTCTGATCCTGAAAACGTTTCTGCTTGGTTTCGCAGCGGTAATCCCTGCAGCACTGATAGAGATTTTTCTTGCTCCCTTTTTTCAGGGAGCAACAAGGCTTACGGACAGCCTGTACAGGGCTTTTCTTATAGCCGGAATAGTTGAAGAAGGGATAAAACTTGCGGTTATCCGGATTTTCATCTACAACAGGAAGGAATTTGATGAAGTTACTGACGGTATCGTCTATACAATTACAGCGAGCCTTGGATTTGCATTTTTTGAGAACCTGTTCTACAGCTTCGGTGCCCTGTCTGTCCTGATAATCAGAGGATTAACAGCAGTACCCCTCCATGCCGCAGCCTCCGGGATAATGGGATATTTTATAGGAAAATCCAAGTTCCAGGGTAACGGCAGCATTATGACCGGTTTCGTTCTGGCGGTTGCAATACACGGCCTGTACGACTTTCTCCTTTTCTATGGAGGAATAACATCATTCCTCGTTATCCCGCTCCTTATCGCTGCAGGAATCGTACTGTTAAAACTCTATAAAAAAGCACTTAAAGAGGACCGCTACTTCGGCAGGAGCTGAGATCAGGAAGATTTTGTTCATAGTTGTTGATTATGCTCTCTTACTAACTATCATCATTTTTTTTCTTCGAATGGGGTAGCGTTTTTATAAATGTTGTTATTGACATATTTTACGGAAAATATAAAACTACTTCCTGAAATTTGAATCCGTTATACAAACCTCTGGAGACCGGGATTTATGCAAAAACATTCTACGTTTAACTGGCTGCCTTTGCTGTTTACCGTCGGGATAATGCTTTGCGGACAAATTATGGCTAAAAAAGCAGGAATGGTGATTAAAAACGGCAACAGCCTTATTAATACATACTCCCTTTTAAGTTATACCTGTTTACTCCTCAGAGGAGTACTCTGGATATGGGTTGTCAGGAATTTGAGACTTGTTTTCGCTTATCCGATCCTCAGCCTTAATTATATCCTTGTTTTAGCTGCATCCGCTGTGTTATTCGGGGAGGCTATCACCGTATTCAATGCTGCAGGAGCATTTTTAATTGCAGCAGGAGTTATCCTGACCGGGATGGGAGAACGTTTCGGCAAGGTATGGATATGATAACAGGCTATTTGCTCCTGAGTACAATGATCATTTTAACAGCGGGATCACAGATATTGGTAAAACGGGGGGCCATGAGAATCCAAACAAATCAGGGAGTCCGCCAGCTTATTAAATCAGCTATCAATCTACCCCTGATAGCGGGTTCTGCTGCAGTATTTGCTGCACCTGTATTGTACATTAATTCACTTTCCCTGCTGCCTCTCAATAAAGCATTTAGTTTTAACGGATTGAGTTACATCTTGGTTATTATTCTCAGCCGTCTCTTCCTGCGTGAAAAAGTATCACTCTTCCATATAGCAGGCGGGTTATGTATTCTAGCGGGGTTTTTTATCTGGAATACCGGAGGTGCCGGTTAAAAATGAAACTATCCATTGTTGTTCCCTCTTATAATGGAGCACCGGTTCTGGAAGAACTTTGCAGAGAAATTGCCGACAAGGTTAAAACTGCTTTTGAGATACTCATCGTTGATGACGGGAGTCCTGTCCGGCCCGTACCGGTTATATTGAAACTCAGAAACGAAGGAATGGACATAAAAGGTGTTTTTTTAAAGTATAATTACGGTCAGCAGTTGGCTACATGTGCAGGACTTTTTTGCGCGTCAGGTGATTACATTATTACAGCAGATGATGACCTGTCTCACAATCCTGAATATTTTGATGACATGCTTGCGAAAGCAGAAGAAGAGGGGCTGGAGGCACTATTTGCTGTTCCATCCTCTAGAGAAAGGGGTACGGTACGGAAAATAGGATCCCGGATTCGCGATGGTATTTTTACTCTGTGTTTCAGAAAACCCCGGGGAATATCCGTTTCAAGTTTCAGATTAATAAAAAGAGCTGTAGTAGAAAAGATTATTCAAAATGCATCAGAGTACCGGTATCTTTCAGTTGAGATTCTCCGCCATACAGCCCGTATTGGGAACATGGCAGTGACGTATAAACCCAGAGATTCAGAAACACGCTACAACCTACCGGATCTTTTTAAACTTGGGTTATCTCTTCTTGGCAGTTCCCACTACATACCAGCCAGGATAAGACCGAAGAGCAGAGCCGGAGAAATGGAGTATACCATTATATGAAACTTATGATTGTAGGCGGTGGCGACGGCCAGTTAAACGCTGTCCGCAGAGCGAAAAGAAAGGGATATACTGTTGTTGTCAGTGACATGAATCCGAATTGCCCCGGAGCTTTAGAGGCTGATTCATTTGTGAAAGCAGATACCTTCAGTTTTACAGAAACCTTACAGGGAGCGGAATCGGAGAAAGTTGATGCTATAATGACCTTAGGAACTGATCAACCGGTACTTACCTGTGCCCAGGTTGCTGCTGCCCTGAAGATCCCCTTTGGAATTGATATAGAAACTGCCCGTGCGGTAACGAACAAACGGGTTATGAAACCTCTTTTTGTGCAGAATAACATCCCCACATCCCTATTTGCACTCCTACAAAACGGCTTTTCCATTAACGAGATCTCAGAATTAAGTTTTCCTTTAGTGGTAAAACCGGTGGATAGTCAGGGCCAAAGAGGAGTATATAAAGTCAACACACCAGAGGAGCTTACAGCATTTCTTCCTGATGTTCTGTCGTATTCCCGGGAAACCACAGTTTTGGTAGAAGAGTTCTACCCTTCCGAAGAGATTACCGTAAGCGGTTGGAGCTCTGCAGGGACTTTTTATCCGATTACCATAACCGACAGGGTAACACGGGACAACGAACCTCATATTGGTGTATGTACCTCTCATGAGTACCCTTCCAAACACTTTACTGAGTATGGTAAAGAGGTCGTGGAGCTATCACAAAATATTGTTACATCATTTAACATAGTAAACGGACCGGTATACATTCAAATGTTAATCGGTAGTGAGGGAATCAAAGTAAATGAAGTTGCTTCAAGAATTGGGGGGGCCTATGAAGATGAGTTTATTCCGGCACTAACCGGTATCGATATACTCGATCTTCAATTTCAACTGGCAGAAACAGGGAAGGTGGATGAATCACCACTTAAAGAATTCAAGTTTCCAGCCCAGGGCTTCGGAAGCGTTCTTCTGTTTTTTACCAGGGAAGGCACAATAAAAGAAAATGGGAACATGGATACGATCCAAAACATCCCCGGAGTCATTAACGGGAAATATCTTCTTCCCCCGGGTAAAATTATAGGAAAGAGAGAAAATTCTTCCTGCAGAGCAGGATTTGTTGCTTTTCTGTCAAAGAGTTCTACCCAAAAAGAGCAGCTTCGGCAGAAGATCTACACATTTCTGGAAATACGGAACACCGAAGGAGAAAACATGGTATGCGAATATCTTTAACAGTTTTATTAGTGTTGCTGCTGACTGTTTCATGTACCGGAAAGCATGGAGACACTGTACAGCTTACCATCGCTGAACAGTATGGCCTGGCCTATGCTCCGCTGCAGATTGCCAAGGAGGAAGGGTATATCAGTGAATTACTTCCCGAAACCACGGTAGAATGGGTAAAACTCGGCAATACCGCAGCAATACGGGAGGCGATCCTGGGGGGCAAAGTTGACATGGGATTTATGGGAATTCCTCCTTTCCTCATAGGCTGGGATAAAGGAATGAAATGGAAAATATTTACCGGCCTTTCAAAGGCTGAACTGGGGCTTATTACCTGGAGAGACGATATACTGGACTTGAAGGATTTCGGTCCGGAAGACAAGATCGCTCTTCCGCAGCCGGGGAGTATACAGCATATTCTCCTTTCCATGGCAGCCGGCAAGGAACTGGGAAAATCAGATGCTTTTGATAACAGACTGGTCACTATGAAACACCCGGACGGGATGTCAGCTCTTCTTTCAAAACGGGATGTAACGGCACATTTCACCTCTCCCCCTTATGTCCGTATGGAAATGAAAGAACCGGGGATGCATATGATCCTAAACGGGGAAGAAGCAATGGGCGGTGATTTTACCTTTATTGTGGGAGCAGTCACCGACACCCTCCATGAAAAACATCCAGAAGTTGTTGAAGCTGTCAAGGATGCATTGGCAAAAGCCATGGTCCTTATTAAACAGAATCCCGGGAAAGCTTCAGCTATCCTTAAAGATGAGTTTTCACTAGATGAAAAAGAAATTTATACCTATCTTACCGATGGAAGCTTGAGATATTCAGAGGATATAGAAGGTGTGCCGGATTTCCTTGCATTTATGAAGAATTCCGGATATTTAAAGAAAACTCCAAAAAATTTAAATGAAATTATTATCGGGGTTGATGAGTGAAAAAAACAGGGGAAAGAACTGGATGGATTTTTTTACTCATTCTTTTATGGGTTGCTTTAATCAGGATAGGAGGATTTTCTCCACTGATCCTGCCCTCCCCACGAGATGTACTCAAAGCGCTCTATGAAGGATTTACTCAGGGAAACCTGGGATGGCAGATACTTATCTCAATGGGTTTGGTATTAACAGGATTGACAGCTGCATCTGTTTCCGCTTTGCTTTTTTTTCTTGTATCAGTATCATCCCGGGCAGGTAAAAGTTTTATTGAAACCCTCACTATTATTTTTCATCCTCTTGCAGGCATTGCGCTTCTTCCGGTTGTTATTCTCTGGTTTGGAACAGGTGCGCTGTCCATTGTTTTTATCATCCTCCACTCAGCTCTTTGGCCTATGGTGACAAACCTTTCAGCCGGCTACCAAAGTCTCCCGGAAACATACCTGATGGTGGGGAGAAATTATGAATTGTCAAAATGGAGAATGTCTACCAAAATTATTCTTCCCGGATCGTTACCCTACATTCTGGCAGGGTTAAAAATATCCTGGTCCCGGTCATGGAGAGCTCTCATTAGTGCAGAAATGATTTTTGGTGCAGTTTTCAAAACCGGCGGAGTGGGATGGTACATATTCAGTAGAAGAGTTTTTATGGACACACCGGGAATGTTCGCCGGGATTACGGTTGTCATTATTATCGGTATACTCATGGAAGATCTTTTTTTTGGAATCCTGGAAAAGAAAACGGTATTGAAATGGGGGATGTCCCTTGAATCATAATCCTGATTGCATCCTTTCAATAAGGGGTATTTCAAAAAGCTATCCTTCAATCAGCAGTTCACATACGGTACTCTCAAATTTATCTATCAATTTTAAAAAAGGGGAGTTTACCGTACTATTAGGCCCCTCAGGCTGCGGTAAATCAACACTCCTTAAAATAATTTCCTCAATGATACTCCCTGATTCAGGAGAAATCTACATTTCCAATATCCCGGTTCACACACCGGACAGAAAGCGTATTCTTATGCTACAGGACGATAATCAGTTATTTCCCTGGTTAACAGTTAAGAAGAATATTCTTTTTGCAGTCCACACCAGTCAGGGGGAACGCAGATCATGCAACCTCGAAAATCTGCTCACGCTAACCGGGCTGGAGAAGTATGCGGATTACTACCCTCATCAACTGTCAGGAGGGATGAAGAAACGAACAGCATTGGCTCGTGCTCTAGCAGGCAATCCGGAAATCCTCCTTCTGGATGAGCCTTTTGCCAGCCTTGATGAGGGGATTAGAAGGACGCTTCAGCAATCATTTATCAATATCTGGAAGGAGTACCAGCTGACGGTTCTCCTTGTTACCCATGATATCAGAGAAGCGCTGATTTCCGGACAGCGGATTGTGGTGATGAATGCACACGGAACCATAATCTGTGATGAGAGAAATCCACTTTCAGGGACAGCACATCCCCAGGAGGAAGAATTCTTTACCCTCTACAAAAAGTATTACAAACTTATAAGCAATTTTTAATCATCGTTCTTTAACACGGTAAACCGTTATGGTACCTTCCTTTCTACCCATGTAGGTGGTTATTCTCATTCCGTACACCGGTTCGGCCCACTGTGCAATTTTTTCACATTCTGCTTCAATAAATGAGATCATTTCAGGGTACCAGGGATAAATATTACCGTACATACTGTTCCACACTGGTCTTTCATTAAAAATAATCTGAAGTTCTTCGGGAAGGATGATATAACGGATACGGTACTGCTTTACAAAGCTACTAAAGCTCATTGATTCTTTGAGACTATTCAAGTCCCGGTAGGTGAACAGTTTCCCGGGATTAAACGCAAACACGGTGTTTAAATTAGCAAGAACAGGACCATCACCATCAGTTTCTGTCTTGATCCTTTGAATATAACGGCTGTAACTCTGGGTTCGCCAGGGTAGTATCTGATAGAGGGAGAAAATAAATGAAGCACAGATCATGAAACCTGCAAGGTAGAACAATATTTTTTTATCTGAGAAAATGATCTTTAAAAAGAGAGCAACTGAAAGATAACCGGGAATAAACATAAAGACTAAAGAGGGAGGACTATACTTCCCTATAACCAGTAAACCGAGATTAACTCCAAAATTCAGTGCAGTGAGACATACAGCCTCATGCTTTAATGTATTCCTGATAAAAGCTGCCGGAATCAGCATAACAGATATGATACCGAACAGTATTAGTTGGGGTCTTACATCGGGAAGGAAGTAGGTCCCGGAAATGCGGTAGAACATTTTACTGTAAAATCGAGGAAGTTTCAGCAGCTTTATAATCAGCGGATCCGTGACCCCCGTCTGGGATCCGAAAGCAAGATAATGTGCAACAAATCCCGGATCCATAAGTATACTGATTCCGGTATAGATAAGGGCACCAGCTGCCAGTACAGCGAGGAATAATCCTAAATTTTTAAACGAAGGATACTTTTTTTCCCCCGTTATTTTTCTTAACTCCGCTGCCGCCAGATAGAGGAAGGTAATCGCGCTGCTTATAACAAAGATATTAGGATGGATCCCTTCAGCAGCTGCAAGTATACCGCCTAAGACCAGATCATGTTTGTAGTACCAATACTTTTTGGGCCGGATAAAGAGAAACAATCCTGCACAAAATACCGCTGCAACGATAATTTCCTGCCGGCCAAAATGAGCACTGTACAAAAACTCACTATCAACCGCTGTTAACAGTGTAACAACCCAGGCTAAAGAGGTATTGCCGACAAAAAAACGTGATGCTCTGAAGAGTAAAAATAGAGCTGTTAAACCGGCTGCAAGAGAGAGCAGCCTGACCGAAAAAAGAGTGTCTGAGGCTGCCACAAAAGGAAACTGCATAACATGGTATAGGGATTTAACCGCATGGGGATGACGAACTGTCAAATGGAAAAAATCTTCTGTTGCTGTTAGACTTTTTTCTTTTATCATTGTCCGGGAAAGGGACGCAAGCCAGCCTTCATCAGAATGGGCAAAGGGGAAAAATCCGAGAGAATATAGATTAAACACAAGATAAAGAACAATGATGACAATTTTAATTCTGCCAGGTTGCTTCAGATTGATTTTCATGGTTCTCGTTCTTTTGCTCATTTTCCTTTATGATAGATAATTCAATCTAATCTGCCAAGCAGAAGAATAAAAATCCGCTGCCGATGGCAGCGGATGCAATTTATACAAAACGTATATTAGTTAGATGAGACCACAGGATACCCATTATTCTGCCAACCCATTTTCGGATTACCCTTTGTTCCCATTCCGCCTTTTAATGATACAGCATCGTATCCCAGTAATTTTAAACCGGCAACAGTTTGTCCTGCTGTCTGCCCGGAGTAGCAGTAAATAATAATTTTTTTATCTGCAGGCAAAGATGAAAACATTTCATTCATCCCTTTCCCCCAGGGGATATTAGAAGCTCCTGCTATATGTCCTGCTGCATAATCCTTAGCCTGACGGATTGAGACAAAAACAACGTCTGAATCTCCGGAATCCAGGATTTTCTTTGCATTAGCTTCGCTGACAATATTACTTGCAAAGGGAGTTCCCGTTAAGGAAGCAAACTCTTCATAATACGCTTTATAAGCCATATCTATCGCAGGATCAGTTTCATATGTTTTTGATGTATCAAGTGTATACTCAGTGGTATCTGAGTATGATTCGTACCCTTCAGCTTTTGATATTCCAAAGTTCCATCCGTAATGAATTGACCGTGCATGTACACCAGCTGCATTCAGTAGCATAACCGCCTGTCCGGCTGTTTGGCCAGAATAGCAATTTACATAGACATCTTTATCCCGGGGGATGTATTTAAGCTGGTTGTAGAGTTCCATACCCCAGGGAATATTGATAGCACCTTTCAAATGCCCTTTTGCGTAATCTTCCGGTTTCCTAATATCAATAAGCACCATATCATAGCCGGAATCAATTTTTTCAAAAACTTCCGGTGCTTTGATAATATAGCTGTAGGAAGGCATTTGGGCAAAATACGTGTTAACAGCATCCTGTACTGTCTGGGTATTTACTTCCGTTTGCGCAGTCGCGGTTCCTTCGTTTGAGCCATTGGCAAAAACCCCTGTAAAGCTGATGCTCAAAATGAGCAGAATCAGTAGTAATTTCTTCATTCTTTCCTCCATTGTTTCATTTATGAGTTATCAGATTCAGTGATCTGAAAAACTTTAGACTCAGGTTTAAAGATCGGGTTTGCCGGACTTGCCGACCATTCAACCCATGCTCCGTCATAGAGCCTTAGATTGCGGTAACCCGCATTGTAGAGAGCAAGATACGTCTGTGCCCCTCTAATTGATGTCTTACAGAACAAAAGTACTGTATCGCCGTAATCAATACCTTCTTCAAGATACCGTATCTGGATCTGCCGTACCGGCCTGAAGGTCTGATCACTAAAATTGTTACCCTCAAAATTAAGATGAATAGATCCCGGTATTGTGCCGTTTTCATATTCCTCTTGCGATCTCGTATCTATGATCACCGTAGTAGGATCCGGGTTATTGATCAAAGCTTTAATCTCTTTTTTTGAAATGACCATATTCTCCCGGAAATCCGAGATACTAAAAGATCCTTTCGAAGGAGAAGGTATATCTGTGGTTGTTTTCAATCCCTCTTTAATGAGGGCATTCATTCCACCGCTGACAACTTTAACGTTGTCATGCCCGTAGATTTTAAGAGTCCACCACAGTCTGGCACTGTCCATGTTTTTGTTGGTATCATAGACAATAAGACTGGTATCATCCGATATCCCTCTCTTTTCCATAATTCTTTCAAGCTGTTCCGGGGGACAGAGGAGATTCGGGAATGGTGTATTTACAACAATATCAGCCCGTGAAACATTTACCGCATTCTCGATATGCGCCTTTTTATAGGTTAAAAACGGCTGCGCATCTATCAGCACTGTATCGGTGTTCTTCAACATGGCAACAGCCTGGTTTGCTGATAGTATCTCTGTACCCTTTTCTCCAGCACCCTGCATTCCGCAAGAAGCAAGGATAAGAGCCAGCAGTGCTATAACAAAGAGTGACCGTACTTTCATTCACAACTCCTTAAATCAGTGATTTCAATTTTTCGACAATGTGAGGTCTGTCACATTTGTCCGATTGTTCTACCACTTCACCGTCTTTTGTATAGAATATATTCATGGGTTCAGCATCACACGAAAGACGCTCACACAAAGACCTTCCCTTATAAATATCAAGAACATTCAGTTTTACCTTGCCATCAAACTCTTTTTCTATATCCTGCATCATTGGTAAAAGCTCCCTGCTAGGAGCATCAATTGCAGAGTAGATGTATATCAATCCGACTTTTTCCTTCTGAAGAATCTGATTCTTAAACATTTCAGACTCAGCAATAAATTTTTCAGCCTGAACACCGGCAATTGCTCCGTCACCAACAGCAGTCGAAACCTGCCTCAGTTCTTTCTCTCTAACATCACCGCAGGCATAAACACCCGGCAGTTTTGTTTCCATGTTCTCGTTTGTTATCAAATATCCTTGTTTCGTTAGATCAAGATACTCTTCAAAAAGTTCGGTGTTTGGAATATATCCGATAAACTCAAAGCAGGTATCCACTTTAACAGGATCCAGTTCCCCTGTTTTAAGGTTCCTTAGAACAACAGTATCCAAATGTCCATCCCCTTCAAAAGAATCCGGCATTGTGTTCCACTTGAACTCCATTCTATCGTTTGCAAGCGCCTGTTCTTTTGCTATTTCATTACAGTCCATCTTCCCTTCATCGTGGATCACAGAAACGATAACTTTTTTAGCAAATTTGGTAAGGAACATACCTTCTTCAATAGCCGCATCACCGCTTCCTATTACCATTACCGTTTTCCCGGTATTAGCAGCGGCATCACAAGTTGCACAAAATGAAATACCCTTGTCAAAAAGATACTGCTCCTCGTTTGTTGCCTTGGTAATTCTGGGTCTTCCGCCGGAAGCTATAATTACCGTTTTGGCAACAAAGATATTACGGAAGGTTTCAACTCTTTTGTTCACAATATCAAGCCTCACCGATTTAACATCAGTAAGCTTAAAATCTACTCCAAATCTTTTTGCCTGCTGATGAAAAAGATTCATCAAATCCAGACCGCCGATACCATCCGGGAATCCCGGAAAGTTCTCTATTTCGTTTGTGTATGTGGCAAGCCCTCCTACCAGCGCTTTTTCAATGATCAATGTTTTTAACCGCGCTCTTCCGCAGTAAATACCGGCTGTCAATCCGGCAGCTCCGCCACCAATAATGATGACATCGTAGTTCACCCGTTTTTTTTCTCTCATAACTCTCTTCACCTACATGAAATACTTGACTAATAATTTGCTGCCCACTATTGCACCGAGGAAGAGAAATACTGCATAAACCCATCCGGAAAGGGAGAGTGATGCTATTCCGCTAAAAAGTGCTCCAATGTTACATCCAAAACCTATTCTTGCTCCGTAGCCCATAAGAAGTCCACCAAGAACTGCTGCTGCGATCTGTCTCCATGACTTGATCTTTTTAATTTTAAACCCGGACGCAAGCAGCGTTGCAGTAAGTGCACCTACAATGATTCCAAGGTTTCTGAGACTGCCACCATGATTTAAAAAACCGCCATTAAGTGTTTTCTGGGCTCCTTCACTGGCAAAGTAGTACCATTTGTCAACAGAGCCTCCCACCGCTTCCCACAGCCAGGCTCCCCAGTTCGCCAATATTCCGGAAACACCCCAGGGATTCCCTGTAACGGCAAGGGTAACTATCTGAAACAAGGACAACAAAACGGCTCCGGTCAAATACGGCCAGGCGTCTTTCAGCCACAGCTTATAATATTTGTTCTTCTTGATTTCCACTGCAGTGCTCCCTGTTATTTAACCTTTTCAATAATGACTTCCCACTCTCCGTCATCAACTTCTTCAATTTCAACGTTATGCCCCTCTTTTCGTGCCCATTCAGGTACATTTTTCATGGCACAGCTGTGATCAATCTGCACGATAAGAACATCACCAATTTCAAGTTCTTTTAGTTTTTTCTCTGCTTTTACCAAAGGAACCGGACATGCTTCACCTAAACAATCTAATTCTACTTCTTTCATTCTTTTCTCCTTCTAGTTTTCTTCGTTTTTTCTGTTTTCCCATTTATCCGCAGCTATCCACAGCAGCGCAATAATGAGAAGTTGTAATACCACTGCACCGATCCACCCGAATACATCGGGGAGGAAAACAGCCTTTCCTTTCAAGATTACATTCAGTTTCCACCATCCAAAATCATGGGCACCCCAGAGACTTCCAATTACAAAAAAGAAAAGTGATAAAATCTGCATTTGAAAGCCTTCGCCAACCCGCATCAGGGTACCGGAAGCACATCCGCCCGCAATTACCATACCTATTCCAAACATAAAAGCCCCTGCAGCTGTCGCCAGGCTAACCGGGACGATATAGCTTTGACCCGGGATAGGAAGCCCTTTAACAAAGGCCCCATACTTTATGGCAGCAAAACCAATCGTGGTAATTGCAAATGCCGTTAAAACCGCTCTCGTAAGGCTGGTGCTTCCCGTAAGATAGGGATCCCTCATAGATGCTGTAAAACAAAATCTCGACCTTTGAAGAATATAGCCGAACAGTAGCCCAGTTATCCAAAACACCGTAACATCCCTGTGTTTGATTGCCAGGAAAATTCCGAATAGGACTGTCAGGATAACAACCGCCAGACCAAAGGGAAGCTGATTTTTCTTCTTTTTCCGTTCCCTTCTGGTTCTGGAAGAAGATCTCTTAATAGCAGCTGGTTTCTGCTCTTCCACTCTTATGTTCCTCCTTCACTGTTATAATCATTACTTAAATACATATATTAATATGTACATATTCATTATTCTTTGTTATTTCACATAAAATAAACCAAGTATTTTTATTTGTCAATATATTTTTTTATTTTTATTTTTA
>JANTFL010000028.1 GCA_024763455.1 Sediminispirochaeta sp.
AACCATAACAAGCGATGTTACTATCTGGGAAAGACTCTGACTCAATGTACGGTTTACCGTATCGACATCATTGGTTATTCTGGAAAGAACTTCTCCGTGACTGGTTCCGTCAAAGTAGGAAAGGGGCATTCTGTTTATTTTTTCAGCAATGTCCTTTCGAAAACGGTAGGTTATTTTTACAGCAACTCCTGACATTATCCATCCTTGAATATAATTTAACAATGCAGATATAAGATACAATCCAAGGACAAACAGGAGAATTCGTTGTATCGCAGGAAAATCGATGGACCCTGTTCCGCTTATTTTGGCCATTACCCCTTCAAAAAGTTTTGTTGTAGCTTTGCCCAGTATTTTGGGTCCAAGTATGCTGAATACAGTGGAACCTGCAGCTACAATGAGGATCAGGATAATTGCTGTCTTATAGGAGCCGAGGTATGTAACAAGTTTGCCCATGGTTCCTTTAAAATCGTTGGCTTTTTCTCCGGCTCCCATTCCCATATGCCTTCCGGATCCCGGACCTCTAAACCCGCCGGGCCGGTAAGAGGTCTTAGTGGTTGATTTACTCTGAGTGCTGCCGCTCATGCGAGTTCCTCCTGTGATAATTGGGAAGTTGCGATTTCCCTGTAAACTTTTGAGCTTTCCATGAGTTCTTTATGGGTACCCACCCCTGCGATTTCACCTTTATCGAGTACTATTATCTGGTCTGCATTTTTTATGGTTGATAACCGCTGTGCAACCACCATAATGGTGTTATCTTTACTGTTTTTTGTTAAAGCTTTTCGGAGTTCAGCATCGGTTTTAAAATCAAGAGCCGAAAAACTATCATCAAAAATGTAGATCGGTGCTTTTTTTACCAAAGCCCTGGCTATGGAGATGCGCTGCTTCTGCCCGCCGGAAATGTTTGTCCCCCCCTGGGAGATGTCGCTTTTTATTCCCTTCGGCAGAGTTTTTATAAACTCTTCAGCTTGCGATACGGAGAGTGCGGACTGCAAGGTACCGGAATCTGCGTTCTTATCACCATAACGTAAATTGTCTTCCACTGTTCCGCTGAATAGAACAGATTTTTGGGGAATATATCCAATTTTTTCACGAAGATCGTGCTGGGTAACGTTTCGTACATCCTCCCCCCCTACAAGCACCCTCCCTTCGGTGGCATCATAAAACCTGGGTATTAGATTAACAAGGGTGCTTTTCCCTGATCCTGTCGGTCCGATAAAGGCAGTTGTCTGTCCTTTTTTTGCAGTAAAATTTATGTTATGAAGAGCGTCTTCTTTAGCTCCGGCATACCGGAATGAGACATTTTTAAAAACTACCGTTCCGTCAAAGGGGTCCCGGAACGGTAGCGGGACTGTAGGATCTTTTATGATAGGTTCAGTTTTCAAGATTTCTGCAACTCTGCCGGCAGAAACAGCAGCACGGGGGATCATGATAAACATCATGGAAAGCATTAAAAAGGCGAAAACAATCTGCATGGCATACTGCATGAAGGCCATCATATCACCAACCTGCATGGTAGATGCTGCAACTTGTTTTGCTCCCACCCATATAATTAAAATGGATAATCCATTCATGATAAGAAGCATTACCGGCATCATGATGACCATAACCCTGTTTACAAAGAGCATGGTCTTTGTAAGATCTTTGTTTACACCGTCAAAACGTTTTTCTTCGTGATCCTGCATAGTAAATGCACGGATAACCAGCATTCCGGATAGTGATTCTCTGCTTACCAGGTTGAGTTTATCCATTAACCGCTGCAGTAACTTAAATTTGGGAACTGCTATTTTAAAAACCGTCGTTACAAGGATCAAAAGGACTGCTACGGCAAGCGCAATAATCCACCACATGGAACTGCTTTTACCGATTGCTCTAATAATGCCGCCTATCCCGATTATGGGAGCGTAGAACGCCATGGATACCAGCATAACCGTTATCATTTGAATCTGCATGATGTCATTGGTAGATCTGGTTATAAGGGATGCGGTAGAGAACGTGTCAAATTCCTGGGCATTAAAGCTTTCTATTTTTTCAAAGATACCGTAACGGATATCCCGGGCAAACCCAGCCGCAATTTTTGCCGATAAAAATCCGGTTATAATAGCTGCGGCTGCACCGATCAGTGTGTACAGCAGCATGAGAAGTCCTATATGCAGCATATATTTAATCTGTATTGATCCTGTATCCATTCCTATTGCCGAATATTCGAGTCTTACCAGTGACGCAGCAGCTTTTTCGGCCATTTTGGGATCCATTCTTGTTAATTTACTGTTTATCATGGAAAGTATTTGATTCTTTTCCGTTTCCGGAAGTGTTTTGATATAGGTCGATAGTTCAGTGCCTTTCGGGAGTCTGGACAAGTCCGGCATCCCTTCTGCAGCAAATTGGGGGTTTTCAATAGCTGCGTTGATCAGCCATGGTCTCATGAGAATGCTGTTTAAACGGTCTGTCATACCGCTGTCAGAATTAATTATTTCATCTAAAACAAAGAGATCCTCTTTTGCAAGGAGGGGATAGAGGGATTGGTATTCAGCAGCTTTGTCAGTTCCGTGTTTTACCAAGGTATAGTTTTGAAGGATAAACCGGGCATCATCCGTTGTTGTAAAAGCAAGCAGCTTTTCCATTGTTTCTTTTCGTATTACTTGAGGAACTGCATTGGTAATACCTCCCTGCTGGATACCGGTATTGACAATATCCGACATGTAATCGGGTAGAGCAAGGTTGGTATACGCCTGTATAAACAACAGTACAATTGCTGCTGACAGCAGAAGCAGATATGGTTTGAAATAGGTAAAAAGCTGTTTCATATGCAGGATGACTCCTTTTCAGGGTGTTTTGAAAATTGCTGATCCTTCTCTATCAAAGCTGCCTTGGCGAAAAGCATTTCCATTGCTTTGAGAACATGTATTGATTCCTCTTTTGAAAGACTATCTGAAAGAGAATTAAGCCACCGATGCCGTTCATCCATACTTCCCTGCAGGAACTCCAGACCTTTGGGGCAAATGGAAATAATCTTCACCCTCCTGTCAGAAGGGTCTTCACTCCGGGTTACGTAGGTTTTCTCTACCAACCCTTCCAGCATTTGGCTGGCTGCCGCATTTGAAATACCAAGTTTATCTGCAATCTCCGAAACCCTCATTTCCCCTTTATACCGTAATTGATACAGGGTACTTATCTGGGAAATGGAAATCCCCCTTTTTTTAGCACTTGAAATCAGGGAGGAAAAGTTTTTCTGGTACAGCAGTTGTGTCCATTCATTTAATAATGCAACGAGCCGCAATTTCTCTTTCATAATATAAGCTACCTTAATAGTTAAGTAAGCTTAAATATATGGATAAAAAGGTTTTTGGTCAACAATTTTGGGGAAATTTATTTGTGTTTCTGCCTGTCCGCAACCAGGGTACAACAATATTGACAAGTCCCGTGCTGCTCCGTATCCTCACTGCATGACAGATCCTGCCAAAAAGATTCAGAAAATTTATACTATACTGAAAGGTAACTATCCTGAAGCAGCCACATTCCTTGTACACAGGAACCCATACGAACTTATGATTGCGGTAATTCTATCTGCCAGAACAACAGATGAACAGGTAAACAAGGTTACTGTGAAGCTTTTTGCAGAATATCCTGATCCTCCGTCCCTGATGAAAGCAGATATAAAGGATGTGGAGAGGATCGTTTTCCCCACAGGATTCTACAAAACAAAGGCCCGGAATATAATCGGTGCTGCTGCAGGAGTTGTAGAAAAGTTTGGGGGCAATGTGCCGCGGAGTATGGATGAGCTCTTGAGCCTTCCAGGGGTAGGAAGAAAGAGTGCAAATGTTATACGCGGCCATTGTTTTAACAAACCGGCGGTTATTGTAGATACCCATTTCTCGAGAGTTGCTAAAAGACTCGGTCTGACAGAGGCAGTGGATCCGGGCGGAATCGAAAGAGATATTGTTTCACTCTGTCCTAAAGCTATTCAGACAGAATTTTCAATGCTGCTAAATGTACATGGGCGGGAAGTCTGTACAGCAAGAAAACCACATTGCAGCAGCTGTCCTGTCAGTTCAGTATGTTCATTTTTCTGTAATAATTGAGAACCATTTTTCTTCACTCACCGAGTTCTTCCTGTTTATAGTATCCAGATATTCGGTAAGATTTTTAAGCCTCATCGCAATATCCGGAGAGACGATATGCTCCAGCTTGCATGCTATTGAATCAGCTTCTGGTTTTGACAGCAGAACAGCTTTTTCGAGGAAGTCGGCCAAAATCATGTGACGTTTAAGGACGGATTTTGCGATTTTAAGTCCTTCTTCCGTAAGAGAGAGGGGGGATGATTTTTCATACTCAATGTAACCCTTTTGTTTCAGGATTTTCAGAGCACCGATAACAGACGGCATCTTTACTGATAAACTCTCCGCTATATCTTTTATTCTTACAGCTTCACCCTTGTTTTGAATCATGTACATGGATTCAAGGTAATCTTCCATGCTGGGTGAAAGATTTTCAAAATTACTCATGAAGGGAATTTACTTCATAATGGCTCTTCTTTCAACTCAACTGGTTTTTTTCTTTGTTTGACATTGTCCAGATAGTGATTATAATAAGATGCAGAGTATTTAAAATGGAATTATCAGATAATGTAAAGAACAAATTATCCGCTCTCTCCGATGATTACAGTAATCAGCTTCCTGATCGGTATAACGAAGTGTACACCACCTACCGTTTAGCAAGAATCTCTTCATCTGCAGAGGAAGTAAACACCCTCCGCCTGGTTCTGCATAAACTCGCAGGGTCGGGAGCAACTTTCGGATATTCCGAGCTTTCGGATCAAGCAAAAAAGCTGGTGCATTTTTTGGATCACTTCCTGCGGCGCAATGAACTCCCCGGAAAAGAAGAATGGGATTCTTTCGAATCATTACTTCTTACCCTTAAACAGATCTGTCTGCCTGCGAACGTCCTTGATGAGATTGAGGAGCTGGAAGAGGTCGAGGAAGAGGAACGGAAAATTGACGAGTTGGTCAGCAAAGATAAAAAGGAAAGAAAAGTAGTCAACTATATAACCGGGGGAAACAGTGTGATCCCTGAGCTTGCGGAACAGCTCGGATACTATGGTTACAGCACGATGCAGATTAAAACTGTTGGCGATATAACGTTAAGTCTTGAGAAAGGAAACCCAGAGCTTCTTATTCTGCATACAGATGTGTTAAAAAAGAACGAGAGCGAAGCTGTTGACATCAAGTATGTAAAGGAAAAATTCAAAGACCGGATATCCATTGTTTTTATAAGCGACAGCGGGGACTTCTCATTGAGAATGGCTGCCGTCCGCACCGGAGCTGATGCCTTTTTTGTAGCTCCCATAGATATGGGAAGACTGGTAGACAAGATTGATAATCTTACCGCACAGGTAAATGATCCCCCCTACCACATTTTAATTATAGATGATGACCCTGAACAGATTGCATACTATGCTTTGGTTCTGCAGCAGGCAGGGATGATTACCTCTGTTGCAACAGATCCCAAAAAGGTTTTACAGATACTTGTGGAGGCCAAACCGGAAATAATAATTATCGACTTATACATGCCTACCTGTACCGGTATAGAGCTTGCTGCAATTATCCGTCAGCAGGAAGCATTTGTTAATATTCCTATAATTTATTTCACCGTAGAGACAGATATCGAAAAACAGTTAGAGGCATATAAATATGGCGGTGCTGATGGGTTTATCTCAAAACCGATAAAACCGGAACATCTTCTTTCCATTATCCGTACCAAAGCGGAGCGTAACAGAAGCCTGAGATTTTTAATGGAAAGGGATTCCCTGACCGGTCTTCTCAACCATTCAAATTTGAAGGAAAATCTCTCGCTGGAAATTGTCAGGGCTAAGAGGATAAAGAGCACACTTTGTTTTGCGATGATTGATGTAGATCACTTTAAAAATGTAAACGATACCTACGGACATCCGGTAGGGGACAGGGTCTTAAAGAGCCTGGCCAGACTTCTTCAGGACCGGTTACGGCGGACAGATATAATCGGACGTTACGGCGGTGAAGAGTTTGGGGTAATCCTGCTGAATACGGATGGAGAAAGTGCGAAAAATGTGATGGATGAGGTCAGGGAGAATTTTTCGAGGATAAAGCATAAGTCTGATGAAGAGGAATTCTTTGTTACTTTTTCATGCGGAATAGCCTGTTTCCCCGGGTGCAATAGTGCTGAAGACCTCAATACTGCTGCGGATAAGGCTCTCTATGAATCAAAAGAAAGCGGGAGAAATAAAACTACACTTATCTCCTAAAAGATGAGAGTTATCGCAGGTTGATCTCCCATATATTATTCCAGTCCAGATTGTTAAACCATGGTTGACTCTCTATAGTGATGACTTCCAGCATTTTTAATGTAATTCCTTTCCATACAAAGGTTTCTGTTTTTATTTTTAATGCTTTCAATTCAGTTATGGTTTCCCGAATTCCGGGGTCTGAACTTTCACAGAGAAAAAAACCGGGAAACGGTACGGGCATCTGATCCGGGGGAAGCTCAGCTGATGTTCTACGTCTGAGGGTCTCAAAGATCTGTTCATTATTGATCCGGAAATATATTCCTTTTTCATGAGTTTCCGGGTAAAGGAGCTTAAAAGGCGGTGCAGGGGTACTGATGCTCGTAAAGAGTTGTTTATCCTGCACCGAAGCATACCATCCGGCAGGAATTAAGGGCTCGAAAGCAAGAGCAGATACCTCTCCAGTTTCCCGGAAGATAGTATCCCTTATTGAACTAAGGCTGATCGTGATGTGTTCAGGAGCTGTCATAGCAAGGAGAAATCTTTTTTCCATAGTGCCATCCTGTTAAAATCTTTGTGCAAGTATAGATTGTTTTATTTTTTTTGTCATGTTATCATCACATTGAGGAGTTGGTATGATAAGAAAAGTAGAGAAGATATCCAAAGAGATTGCAGATAAATTAAGCTCAATCCCTTCTGTAGATTGTGTACTTCTTCAAGGTTCTGCAGAAAAGGAGATGTCCAATCCGTATTTTTTTATTAGCCTTGATGTTTACTACCGGGGCGCTCTTCCGGAAGCAGAAGAACGTCAGAGGATTGTCGGTGATGTGGGTGCTTTTGAGTCCTCGTTTTTCAGTCAGAAAGACCGTTTCTTTATTGACAATATTCCGGTGAGGGTTGAGTACAAACATAAAGACCGGGTTGATCACATAATCCAGAATAAAGAGGGTAATATCTGGGCATTCAGAGATACCGGAACCTACATGTTCTACAGGCTTAAATACGGCAGGATTATTCTTAACAAGACTTCATGGATAAACGGTGTGCAGGCTAAACTTGACGATTTCAGCGATACCTTCTGGAAGGCTCTCAGGGATTCAGCCCTTATGACCATGGAGCATCATGTGATAGATATAAGCTCGGCGGTTATAGAACATGATGACCTTTTTTATATAACCTCGCTCTCTGGATATATTAAAGCACTCTGCAGCTTCCTGTTTGCAGTAAACAGACAGTTTGAACCATCGAAAAGAAATATTGCAGATAAAATACTGAAGCTGGAGAAACTTCCGGAGAATTTTGCAGGGAGATTTGACAGCCTTATCAGAGAGGATGAGGATTTTTCACGAGTAAAACGTCAGGAAGTGGCAAAGCTGCTTACCAAGAGCCTATTGTACCTGGTCTAATGAAAAAATATATATCAATTCTACTCCTTCTGTCAGCATCTATACTCGTTCTCTCTTCCTGTTTGACAAAACTCCCCGGAGTAGTTTTTACCGATAAGGGGACAACAATTCCGGTTCTGGGGAAAAAGAGTGGTGACGACTACACCTACAGACTAAAAGACCCGTTTACGGTATTGACACCGGGGAAGTCGGTTTATCTTGTTTATACATCTACTCAGGATGTAACTGCAGAAATACCTGTTCCGGAAGGGGAGCCGCTACAGATAACTCTTCCCGGTGGAAAGGGAGCAAGACTGCACTATCAGCTTCCTGTAAAAACAGGGTTTGTTCTCTCCGGCTTAACGGTAAAAGGATTGTCAGAGAACCGGGACAGCTTTACATTGCTTTCTGCCGGATTGGAGGAAACCGTTGACGGATACCGTTTCAGGTATGTGAGGGACGGAGGAAGCGGAAAGGATACGGTTTTCCTTAATAAGGGATTAGTGCAGACTGGTGAGTTTGAATTTTCTTTTAAGGAACAGCTTCAGGGATTCAATACCAGGCTCAATCAGATCCAGATTAGAATAGCCTACGATTATCCTGGTGAAAAAGACAGTGAAGCAGTTGTAACCCTGGAGGGAAAGGGCAGCCGTAAAGAGCATACCGTTACGCTGTTCAAGGGAGGATCGACCCTCTATTTTTATTCCGGAGAAGAGGGGTTTTTTCCGGATTCGGTTACGGTTACTGGAGAGAACGAGGCTTTAATGGGTCTGAAGATCACATCTTTGGAAATTAAACCCTTCTCGAGGCTTGTTCCGGTAGACTACCTTCCGATACCCGCGGATATAGGGGTTATGCTGAACTATCCCTCCAAATTATGGCGCAGGAGTGATTTTGAGATCTTTTCCTGGAATCTTTTCCCCGATTTTCTGCTTATAGATTTTAAAGACTATGCTTTACAGGCTGCAGCTTTAAAGAGGCTTGCATTTTTTACTGAGAAGAAAGGGTATGCAGGAACGCTTCTTGACAACAGAACACTTGCACTCCTTCACGGATGGAATGCCCACGACTACCGGGCGCAGGATCTTGCTCTGTTTTTTAATACCGCAGCAGACAAACAAGTTAAGCTTAATAAGGAAGAATATGAGCTGCTGGATATCCTTATCTCTAATGGGATTGTAAAGCGGGAAAACAATCTTTATAAGCCCGTTTCCGGCGGGTTTTTAGCTTATTCGAGAGAATCATCAGACAGGCTCAGGTATTTATTCATTACCCATGAGGGGTATCATGGAGTCTATTTTTCCTCACCCGAATACCGCAGGGCTGTACATGAGGTGTGGAACAGCCTTTCTGAATCGGAAAAAGATTTCTGGAAAATCTTTCTTAATTGGAAGCGGTATAATACAGAGGATCTGTACCTGGTGGTAAACGAGTTTCAGGCATATCTCATGCAGCAGAAGATAAAGAACATAGATGATTACTATAAAAATTACATTATACCAAAGCTGAAAAAATCTGTCCCTACCTTATCTGCAAAGCTGGATTCGTTTCTGGAAGAGTATCCTGATCACTTTGTAATAAGTGCAGGGAAGGTGGAAGCGGCTCTTTACCGGTTATATGGGATAACCTCGGGGGAATTGCGCTGTGTCAGGGATTAACCTCTTTACACAATTATTGTTATTTGGTATGTTAGGCAACGATTATCGGATAACAATTAACTCAAGTGAGGAATAAGATATGGCCCGTAAATGTGAAATTTGTGGAAAAGGAACTGTTGCCGGAAACAGTGTTCCCAGAAAAGGACAGCCTAAAAAACAGGGCGGTGCTGGTCAGCATATTGGTGTGAAATCCAAGAGAGTCTTTAAGCCCAATATTGTTAAAGTTAAAACCAGAATAAATGGTACAACCAAGACTATAAAGGTTTGTACCCGGTGTTTAAGAAGCGGAAAGGTTGTAAAAGTTTCCTAATCTTTACCTAACAGCTGGATACCTCTTTAGGCAAACCTGAACTTAATCGAAACAGATAAAGTTCGGGTTTTTTTTATTATAGGACGGATATATGAATAAACCTGATGTTTTTAAGTTTGATGACTCCCTTTACTATACGAAGGAGGGGCTCGAATCTATCGTTGGAGTGGTTGAGAAACAAAACTCTCCGGATCTGGTAATCGTTATTACCCAGAGCAGGGAGGTACGGACTGATATAGAACTGCTTATAGATCTGGCTATACAGAGAAATGAGTCTTTATGGGCGGGGCTTGAGGGGATCAGCAGTAAACAGTATGACCTGATAAGCGGTATTGCCTCGGAAAAAATGCGGAAAGATCTGGAGTTTTCGGTCAGGGGGCATTTTAAAGAGATGGAGGAGATCCTGAAGTCAGTGTGGCTGGTTCAGGATTGTTCCGGGAAAATGAAAGAGCATATTCTTGGAATAGGGAATTTGTGGACTGCTGAACTTTTAAACTCCTACTTTCTTTCTGCAGGAAAGAGCTCTTTTTGGGCTGATTCCAGGGATATTTTAACCTTTGTATCAGGGGAAAGAGGCCTTTCGTTTGATATGAAAGCATCAAGTCAGAAACTTGATGCTCTTGTGAAAAAGAATGGGAAAGCGGGTATTTTTATTGTAACCGGAAGCAGAGGAGTTGATTCCATTGGGCAGTCAGTTTCCCTCGGCAGGTATGGGAGTGAGCTGGCTGCTTCGGTATACGGCAGTATGTTTTCTTCTAAAAGAATTGTTTTCTGGTCAAGCTGCGCTGGTGTTATGAGTGCAGATCCTTCTAAGGTCCCGGGAGCGGTGGTAATCCCGGAGTTATCATACGAAGAGGCAACAGAACTTGCCCACTTCGGGTCAGAGATTATTCATCCTGAAGCTATCAATCCGGCAATTCAGTCTCACATACCAATCTTTATCAAGAATATAAAAGATCCCGAAAGCAGCGGTACTGTTATCAATGCAGAAGGTTCCGGCAGGAACGGTCATCCGGTAAAAGGATTTTCAATAATAGATGAAATCTCCCTTCTCAATGTGGAGGGTGCAGGAATGGTCGGAGTACCGGGTATCTCTTCCAGACTGTTCTCATCGCTACATAAAAAAAATATTTCCGTTATTCTTATAAGCCAGGCATCGAGTGAACATTCAATCTGTTGTGCAGTTCCTGAAGACCAGGCTGAGGATGCCAGGGATGTGGCAAGGGAGACTTTTGCAGAGGAATTGGGCAACTACCGGATAAATACCATTGATATTGAAAGAGGATGCGCTATTTTAGGGGCCGTAGGCGATAGGATGTCGGGAACTCCGGGTATTTCTGCAAAGTTTTTCGGAGCCCTTGGCCAGGCCGGAGTAAACGTAAGGGCAATAGCCCAGGGTGCATCGGAACGGAATATTAGCGCTGTTGTAAGATCTGAAGATGCTACCCGGGCTTTAAGAGCGGTCCATTCGGGATTTTACCTGTCAAATCAAACCTTGAGTGTCGGGGTTATTGGACCCGGTCTTATCGGAAGTACCCTCCTTGATCAGATTGCCGGGGAGTCTTCCTCTCTCCATGACAGATTCGGGGTTGATATACGAGTGAGAGGAATTACACGTTCAAAGAAAATGCTTCTTGGAGATCCGGCTCTCGATATAACTGAGTGGCGGGAACTGTTCGAAGAATCAACACATAATGCGGATCTGGATGCTTTTGTGGATCATATCGATGCAGAATACATTCCCCATAAGGTTATCATTGACTGTACAACATCCCAGGATATTCCGGGAAGATATCTGGAATGGATAAAAAGAGGCATTCACATAATAACTCCAAATAAAAAAGCAGGAACAACTCCCATGCCGGAGTATACCGAGCTTTTTAAAGAGTCGAGGAAAAGGGGAATTCATTTCCTCTATGAAACAACTGTCGGTGCGGGACTACCGATTATTGGAACGCTTAAAGATTTAATCCGAACCGGAGATAAGATAAAAAGGATTGAAGGGGTTTTTTCAGGAACTCTGGCTTATCTGTTCTGGCGTTTTGACGGTGCAGCACCATTCAGTACTTTGGTAAAGGAGGCTCGAGAGCTCGGGTTTACCGAGCCGGATCCCCGTGATGATCTTTCCGGAATGGATATTGTCCGCAAGACTGTAATTCTTGCCAGGGAGGTTGGTCATTCTGTTGAGATCGGAGATGTCCCGGTAAAAAGTCTTGTCCCGGCTGAGCTGGTAGATGTCTCTCTGGATGATTTCCTGTCAAAAATGGATGTCATGGACGGGGAGATGGATAGGCTGTATTATGAGGCTGCAGAGCGGCATGAAGTGATAAAATATACCGGAATTATCGAAGAAGACGGAAGCTGCAGTGTCCGTTTGAAAAGTTATCCCGATGATCATCCCTTTGCAGGTATCTCGGGGAGTGATAATATTGTTGCTTTTACCACTGAAAGATACAACGACCAGCCTTTGATTGTCAGGGGACCCGGGGCAGGCCCGGAGGTAACAGCAGGGGGGATCTTTGCTGATCTTCTCCGTCTTGCATCATACCTGGGAGCCAGGTTATAAAGAATATTCAGGAGAGTATTACGATGAGATTTGTCAGTACAAGGGGGGGCAGTCCTCCGGTAACAGCATCACAAGCGATTGTTAATGGGCTTGCCCCGGATGGCGGCCTATACGTTCCCGAAAGATTCCCTGTGCTGGGAAAAGAACTCTTTAATCCTGATCTTCCCTATCATGAATTCGCCGCCGGGATAATCCAGCCATTTTTTGAAGACGATCCTCTTTACGGAAGGATACCGGAAATCTGCAGAACCGCCTTTGACTTTGATGTACCTCTTACCTGGCTGACAGAGAAAGAAGCTGTTCTGGAACTCTTTCACGGACCTACAGCGGCATTCAAGGATTTTGGGGCACGGTTTCTTGCTTCTGTACTGGAAATTCTTCAGGAAGAAGCTGATGAAATTCTGACTATCCTGGTAGCAACGTCAGGAGATACCGGAAGTGCGGTTGCTTCGGCGTTTCATCTGAAAAAGGGGATACAGGTTAAGGTCCTGTTTCCAAAAGGAAGGGTTTCATTCCGTCAAGAGAAACAGCTCACCTGCTGGGATGGAAATATACAGTCATATTCGGTTGAAGGAAACTTTGACGATTGCCAGCGCATGGTAAAGGAAGCTTTTCAGGATGGTGTATTGGCCAAAAAGTGGAAGCTCTCCTCTGCAAACAGTATAAATCTCGGAAGGTTATTACCACAGATGGTTTATTATATCTATGGTGCTGCTCAGTATTATAAAAGAAGGGGAGTGTATCCGTCTTTTATAATTCCCAGCGGAAATGTGGGAAACTCGGTGGGGGCTTACTGGAGCAGGGAGAGCAGCGCACCGGTTAAAATTGCTTCTTTGGCGGTAAACGAAAACAAAACTATTCCTGATTACCTCAAGACGGGTACCTACACTCCCCGTGACAGTGTTCAAACCCTGGCAAATGCCATGGATGTGGGAAATCCGAGTAACATGGAAAGGCTGCTTTATCTGTTCAGGGATTTTGATACCTTTAAAAAGAACGTTCGAGCCTTTAGTGTTTCTGATGATGAAATAAGGAAGACCATACGTTCAGCGTATTCCAGATATTCCTACATCCTCTGTCCCCATACAGCAGCGGGAGAGTATGTCAGGGACAAATTTTTTGCAGGAGAGGATACTGTTGTTGTTTCGACAGCGCACCCTGCCAAATTCGAGCAGGTAGTTGAACCGGAGATAGGGGTGCACGTCACAGTTCCTGAGTCCCTTAAAGAGATGCTCGAAACGGAGAGCCGCTTTACCGGGATAAAGGCTGATTTTACTGAATTGTTTAATAACGGTAAACTTTAATAAAACCGCAAAATATTTTTATAATTTAATGTAAACCTCTATTTTTATACTCCTTAGTACAATTATTTGATTTTTTATTTGACAAAGATTTAATTTGCTGTAGAATGATTTTAGTCACTATTCAAGGAGTAGAATATGAAAAAAGCATTGGTAGTTTTTATCGCAGTTCTTTTTATTTTACCTGTTGCATTGTTTGCAGGAGGAGCTAAAGAACAGGGGGCCGCAGCTTCTGGCGGTGCAGAGAAATTTAAGGTAGCGTTCATTTACATTGGTCTTCCCGGTGACCTGGGCTGGACATTTGAACAGGATCAGGGAAGGAAAATGATTGAAGAGCAGCTCGGTGACAAGGTTGAAACAACCTTTGTTGAGAATGTTCCTGAAGGTCCGGATGCATCCCGGATAATCAGACAGTATGCACAGAAGGGATACAATATGATTTTTGCTACTTCCTTCGGGTACATGGACCCAATGGTGGAAGTTGCTGCTGAATTTCCGAATGTATACTTTGAGCATTGTTCAGGATACAAGACAGCTGATAACATGGCTACATACTTCGGCAGGATGTATCAGGCACGATACCTTTCTGGTCTTGTAGCAGGTAAAGCTATTGGACAGGGTGAAAGCATTGGGTATGTAGCAGCATTCCCCATTCCTGAAGTTGTACGGGGAATTAATGCTTTTACCATTGGTGTGCGAAAGGTTAACCCGACTGCTACGGTAAAGGTCGTATGGACCAATACCTGGTACGATCCTGTTAAAGAAAGAGAAGCAGCAGTAGCGTTACTTGATTCAGGTGTGAAACTTATTGCACAGCATCAGGATACGACTGAACCTCAGAAAGCCGCACAGGAAAGAGGGCTTGTAAGTGTCGGGTACGACTCCGATATGGGTAAATTTGTAGGTGATTCTGTTCTTGTAAGTCCTAAATGGCATTGGGGATCCTACTTTGTAAAAACAGTGCAGGATGCAATAAATGGAACCTGGAAGACCCACTCTTACTGGGGCGGTTTAAAAGACGGTGTTGTTCAGCTGTCCGATTTCAGTCCGAAGGTATCCCAGGAAGTCAAGGATCTTGTTGGGGCAGAGCAGAAAAAGATTATCGACGGCAGCTGGGATGTTTTCTGGGGACCGGTTAAGGGCCAGGACGGCAAGGTCGTTGTGGCAGATGGTTCAAAGATGGCTGACGGCGATATGCTTGGCATGAACTTCCTGGTGGAGGGAGTTGTTGGTTCTCTCGGTAATTAAGATATATCACCAAGAATGATACGACAGCCCGGTTGCTGAAACCGGGCTTGTTTTTGTTCTTTAACTAAAGGTTTTTTAATCATGAAAGATGATCAGAACGGAAAATCTCCGATTGTTGAGATGATTGGTATTACGAAACAGTTTCCCGGGGTTCTGGCAAACGACAATGTTGATCTGGAACTTTTTCCCGGTGAAGTTCTGGCTCTTCTCGGAGAGAATGGAGCAGGAAAAAGCACGTTGATGAATATTCTTGCAGGCTTATACCGCGCGGATAAGGGTAAAATTTTGATAAAGGGTGAAGAGGCTGAGATCGATTCACCCAAGGATGCCATGAAGTATGGAATAGGGATGGTTCATCAGAATTTTAAGCTTGTCCCCACAATGAGTGTCGCGGAGAATGTTGTTCTGGGACTGGACAGCGAAAATTTTGTTCTTGACCTGCAGAAGGTAAGCAGCAGAATCAAAGAAATTTCTCATCATTACAACCTTAAGGTTGATCCAAACTCAATAATCTGGCAGATGAGTGTGGGAGAACAGCAGCGGGTGGAAATCCTTAAGCTTATATACAGAGGGGCTGAGGTCCTGATTCTGGACGAACCAACTGCTGTACTAACCCCGCAGGAATCCGGGGAACTCAACAGAATTGTGAAGCAGATGACAGGTGAAGGGAAATCGGCAATTTTTATAACCCACAAAATGGATGAGGTTATGGAATTTTCAGACTGGGTACGGGTTCTTCAAAAGGGGAAACTGGTAAGTGTTGTAAAAACTGAAGACACCAGTCCCAAGGAACTTTCCAGAATGATGGTTGGCAGAGATGTTCTTTTCAGGGTAGAGAAGAAGAAGGCCACTCCCGGCGAGGTGATTCTTGAGCTGGAAAATGTAAAAGCAATGAACGATAAAGGCCTTGAGGCATTAAAGGGGATCTCCTTTTCATTAAGAAGAGGAGAAATTCTGGGGATTGCAGGTGTTGCCGGGAATGGTCAGAGGGAACTGACGGAGGTTATAACCGGTCTGCACAAGGTTACCGAAGGCAGGATTATCATAGACGGGAAGGATATGACAAACAAATCTCCTCTTGATTTAATTAAATCGGGGGTAAGTCATATCCCTTCAGACCGTGTTGCCATGGGGATTGTTGGTGATATGAGCGTAGCAAACAACCTTGCCATGAAAGAGTACCGGAAAGCGCCGCTTACGCAGCACGGGATTCTTAACCCGGGGCGTATTTTGGAAATGGCAAAAAAGATGATCAGCTCTTTTATGATTTCCACTCCTGCTCCCTATACCAGTGTAAAGTTTCTTTCCGGCGGAAATATTCAAAAAACCATTCTTGCCAGGGAAATAGGAGCCTGCAGTACCCTTCTGATTGCGGCATATCCTGCACGAGGGCTGGATGTCGGAGCCACTGAATCTGTAAGAAAAGAGATGATTGCAGAGAGGGACGGAGGAAAGGGAGTTCTTCTTGTTTCCGAAGATCTTGATGAACTCATGTCTGTATCGGATAGAATAGCTGTTATGAACGAAGGAAGAATAATGGGAATTGTTGACTCCGCTGAGGCGGATATTGAAAGTCTGGGACTTATGATGGCTGGTGTCCCTATGGAAGAGGGGAAGTAGTATGCGTTTAGTTTTTGAAAAAAGGAACTCGGTATCCAAAAAGGCTATTATACTTGTTCCGGTGGTTTCTTTTCTGGTTTCTTTGATATTAACCGGGATATTACTGATAATTTTTAGGACAAACCCTTTTGTTACCTATGCCAGTATGTTTGTCGGTGCCTTCGGCTCCTGGATAAATTTTACTGAAACCCTCGTAAAAGCGATACCCCTCATGTTAACAGGTATAGGGGTTGGACTCGCCTTCAGGCTCAGATTCTGGAATATTGGTGCAGAAGGACAGCTTGTTTTCGGAGGAGTTGCAGCCACCTGGGTTGCACTTTTCTGGTCTAATTTCCTTCCTCCTTTTTTGGTACTTCCTACAGCCATTCTTATGGGGATAATCGCAGGTGCTCTGTGGGCAGGGATTCCGGCATTTTTGAAGGTGTATTTAAAGGTGGATGAGACTCTGGTAAGTCTTATGCTGAACTACGTCGCGATTCTGACAGCACAAGGTTTGTACTATGGGGCATGGATAGACCCAAACGGAATGGGTTTCCCAGGTACGAAGCTGTTTCCGAAAGCAGCATGGCTGCCCAGGTTTTCCGGGCGTGCGCATGTGGGATTGTTTATTGCTATTCTGCTGGGGCTTGTGATGTGGGTGGTTCTAAACCGTACAAAATGGGGGTTTGAAGTTAAAATGTCCGGGCACAATCCCCGGGCTGCAAGGGTAATGGGTGTGAACATCGGGAAAACCATTATTACTGCAATTCTGGTTTCCGGTGCCTTTTCGGGTATGGCCGGGGCTTTTGAAGTGACAGCTATTTCTCACAGACTGCAGCAAGGGCTTGCAATAGGGTATGGATATACGGCAATTATAGTAGCATGGATGGCACAGCTGAACCCGATAGCATCTCTTTTTGTTGCTGTTTTGATGGCTGGGCTTCTGGTGGGAGGAGATCAGGTTCAGATGATGATGGGCCTCCCTGCTGCAATGGGTATTGTCCTTCAGGGAATGATCCTGTTTCCCATGCTGGCGGGCTCTCTATTTACTGATTACAGATTAAAAATTATAACCAAATCCACCAAGGAGGAGGCAGTATGATTGCGTTACTTGCATCGATTCTTGCAATAACCTTACGTGCAGGCACTTCACTGATTTATGCAACTATTGGAGAGATCTATACCGAGCGTTCAGGCATTCTTAACCTTGGTCTGGAAGGGATGATGCTGATGGGAGCGGTAAGTGCCTTTGCAACGGTTTACTACACCGGAAGCCTCCTTCTGGCGCTGCTCGTGGCTATGCTTACCGGGATTATTCTCTCGTCTATTCATGCATTTCTGTCCATTACCATGAGGGCAAACCAGGTTGTCAGCGGTTTGAGCATTACCTTGTTTGGAACGGGTTTTGCCAGCTTCCTCGGACAGCGTCTCGGTCCTGAATCCAACGGTCATTATCTCATCGGACTCATCGGGAATAAATTCACTCCAGTAAAAATCCCTTTCCTGTCAGACCTTCCGGTACTGGGAGCACTCTTTAATCAGGATATTTTAACATACATCGTGTACCTGATAATTCCGGCTGCATGGTTCTTTATGTACAAGACCAGAGCAGGATTAAACTTGCGAGCAGTGGGGGAAAGTCCTCAGACTGCAGATGCAATGGGGATTAATGTTTTTAAAGTAAGGTACATCTATACAATACTGGGAGGTACCCTTGTCGCACTTGGAGGTGCTCATCTTTCTCTGTCTTATGCTCCCGGATGGACCGACAACATCACCGGCGGACGGGGGTGGATTGTAATAGCGTTGGTAATCTTTTCCATGTGGAATCCCTCCCGGGCAATATGGGGAGCTCTTCTGTTTGGAGGAATAAATGCAATCCAGTTCAGGCTGCAGGCTACAGGTACGACAATTTCCGCACCACTGTTGAATATGCTTCCGTATATTGTTACCATTGTTGTTCTTGTTCTTATGACCTGGGTAGAAACTATGAATAAAAAAGTGGGAGCTCCCGCTGCTCTTGCTGTTCCATACATGAGAGGAGAGAAGTAGTATGAAATTAGTGTGCCTGGATCTGGAAGGGGTTTTGATTCCCGAAATATGGATCAGTTTTTCAAAAAAAACAGGTATTGAAGCATTAAAACTGACAACCCAGGATGTTTCGGACTACGATGTTCTCATGAAAGGCCGAATAAAAATTCTTGAAGAGAACGGCCTTACCCTTAAGGATATTCAGGATGTTATAGCGGGAATGGATGTTCTTGACGGAGCAAAGGAGTTTCTCGATACCCTTCGTTCAAAAACGCAAGTAATCATTCTTTCTGATACATTTGAAGAGTTTGCCCGTCCCTTTATGGAAAAGCTTGATTGGCCCACTCTCTTTTGTAATACTCTTGTAGTAGATGATGGGGGAATGATAAAAGACTACACCTTACGGCAGGACGACGGTAAGAGGAAAGCAATAGAGGCTTTTCAGTCTATCGGATGCAGCGTTTTGGCAGCCGGCGATTCATACAATGATCTAACTATGTTACGGACTGCTGATAAGGGGATCTTTTTCAAGGCACCTGATTCGATCAGGAAGGAGAACCCCGGTATTCCTTTTGTATATACGTATAGTGACTTTTTAAAAGAAATTGAATCATTTCTATAAAAGCACTTGACCTTTTATTCATAATCTCCTAATGTGTATCTATTAGTAGAAACATATTAGGAGATTTACATGAGAAAATTAACTATTACATTACTGCTTCTTTTAATGAGCGTTTATTTGTTTGCCGGTGGAAATGGAGAGAAACCTGCTTCCGGTTCATATCTAATTGGAATATCTAAAATAGTCAGCCATCCTGCACTGGATGCAATAGAAAAAGGTATTCAGGATGAACTGGCGGATCAGGGATTTTCAAACCTCCGCTATGACCTTCAGAATGCCAACGGAGAGATGAGCACTGCTGCTTCTATAGCGAATAAATTCAAGACAGAAAAGGTTGCTGTTGCCGTAGGTATTGCGACTCCTACTGCCCAGGCTTTGGTGAACGGGCTTAAAGATATTCCTGTTGTTTACTCTGCCGTAACCGACCCGGTAGGTGCAGGAATCATAACCTCTACCGACAAAGGAGAAGAAGGGGTTGCCGGAGTTTCAGATATGACTCCTGTTAAGGATCAGATAAAACTGCTGCAGAGGATGATAAACCTTAAAACACTCGGGCACATTTATTCCTCCGGAGAGGCTAATGCAGTTGCACTTGCCAGGATTGCTGAACAAGCTTGTAATGATTTGGGTATAAAGTTTATAGCAACTACTGTAACAAACTCATCTGAAGTCAAGCAGGCTGCACAGAGTATAGCAGATAAAGTTGATGCTTTCTATATCAGTACCGATAACACCGTGGTTTCAGCCCTTCCGTCAGTCAGCGATGTAGCTGATAAAGCAGGAATCCCGATTTTGTCTGCAGATCCGACATCTGCGGAAGATCTGGATATTCTTGCTGCCTGGGGATTTGACTACTACAAAGTTGGAAGGGCAACCGGCAGAATTGTAGCCGCCATTCTTAACGGAGAGGATACCGCTGCTATGCCGACGGTCTTTATGACGGACCCCTCTGATGTGGATCTGCTTGTGAATAAAAAGGTTGCGAAAAAGCTGGGAATTACCATCCCTGCTGATATTCTGGCAAGTGCCAGAACAGTTGTAGAGTAGTGTTAGATGATTGAGGGAATACTGGTCGAGGGACTGATATACGGGATAATGGTCCTGGGGGTTTTTATAACCTTCAGGGTCCTGGATTTCCCGGATTTGACGGTGGACGGATCGTTTCCCCTGGGAGCTGTGCTCATGGCAGTTATGCTTATAAGAGGGTTTAACCCTCTTGTAGGCTTTCTTGCCGTATTTGCTGCAGGATTTGCCGCGGGAACGGTAACTGCCCTTATTCATAATAAGCTGAAGGTTCCCAATCTCCTTGCCGGAATACTCACCATGACCATGCTTTATTCAATAAATATCCGGATTCTGCAGAACAGAGCCAATGTTCCACTGATCCGTACAGAGACAGTGTTCACGTGGATTACAAAACTTTTCGGGGGAACTGTCTTTGAGGGAACTGCTCTATTGATCCTTATGATTGCAGTGGTTCTGATCATTAAAGTGCTGCTGGATCTTTTTTTCCATACTGATGTTGGCCTTACCCTGGGAGCGCTTGGCTGTAATGAACAGATGGTTATTACCCAGGGAGTGAATCCGGAAGTACTGAAGATAGTCGGGGTAGGGTTGTCAAACGCTCTTGTGGCTGTATCGGGAGGCTTTGCCGCTCAGTATCTTGGGTTTGCAGATGTAAATATGGGGATAGGAATCGTTGTATCCGGTCTTGCTTCTGTTATGATTGGGGAGTTTCTTTTTCGTTCCAACAGGATTGCACTTCTAACTCTCAGGGTATTGCTCGGATCGATCCTTTTTAAGGGAATAATGTATCTTGGAAGATACTATGGATACTATATAAAGATGACTCCAAATGACCTTAAACTGATAACCGGCATCCTCATAATTATCTCTCTGATAGTATCGAAGAATAAGAAAATGTTGACCCTTTTGAAAAAGAAGGAAGCTCCGGAGGTGCTGAAATGATTAAGATCCATTCACTTTCGAAGGTTTTTCACGAAGGTACTGTAAACGAAAACAAAGCAATCAACACTATAAATCTTTCAGTAAAAGAAGGGGACTTTATCACCATTATCGGAAGTAACGGGGCCGGGAAAACAACACTCTTCAACCTTATCTCGGGGAATATCTTTCCTTCTACAGGAAGGATAGAGATAAACGGAAGGGATGTTACTAAAGATCCTGAATACCGCAGAGCTGCATATGTTGGAAGAATATTCCAGAATCCCACTATGGGAACTGCCGAAACAATGACCCTTGAAGATAACATGACTATCGCCTACTACAAGGGGTGTAAGGGGCTGCGAAAGAGTCTTAATAACAAACTCCGGGATTTTTTTCGCGAGAAGCTGTCAGATCTTGATATGGGGCTTGAAAACAGGCTCAAGGATAATGTCGGATTGTTTTCCGGAGGACAACGACAGGCGTTAACCCTGCTGATGATGGTCCTTTCAAAGCCGGATCTTATTCTGCTGGATGAACACACAGCTGCACTTGATCCGGGGAATGCCAGGATGATTCTGGATCTGACTCTTAAGTATATAAAGGACTATAATTTAACAACAATGATGATAACCCATAACATGGGACATGCAATTAAATACGGAAACAGACTCCTGATGATGGATAGCGGTGAGATCATCTACGATATTGAGGGAGATACCAAGAAAAACATAACCAAAGAAGCGTTAATAAACAAGTTTGAGGTGATACGGAAGAAAGAGTTTGAGAATGATGAGGTTCTTTTATCCTAAAGCTGCCGATAATGTGTTCAAGGGGATATTGAAATGAGGAAGGTAGTTTTTTTCTGTATCGTTCTCTTCAGCTTTCTCCACCCACTGTATGCTGCTGAGAATATACGGGAATCGGTGGTAAATAAAGCACTTGCGTTAGAGGGAACAAGCTATCAATACGGCGGGACTACACCATCAGGATTCGATTGCAGCGGATTTATAACATATTTACTTAAAGAATATGTCCCCTCGCTGCCCAGAATCTCCCGGGACATGGCCCGTTACGGCAGGAAGGTACCTATGTCGGAGATTCTGCCTGGTGATCTTGTTTTTTTTGCCACCGGGAGGGACGGAGGAACAATAACCCACGTCGCCCTTTACATAGGAAACCATGCAGTTATTCACAGCGTGTCAGCAGGACCTCAAAGGGGGGTAATTATAACAAGTCTTGACACCACTTACTGGAAACGGAGATTGAAAGTGTCTGTCAGGGTACTTCCGGGTACATCGCAGGTACAGAGTGTAGATAGCCCCGGAGGGACGGAGGAACAAAAATCAGCAGCCGTACCAATAATCGAAGTACCTGACCCTGAAAAATCGCCTTGGAATACTTTTAATGGTGTGATAGAAGGGGATTTTAATCTCTATCTGGAAAAGGATAAGAATGCATTTGAGGAGTGGAAAAAGAATAACTGATAAACTTTTGTTTTTTCCGATGATAAATTAAAAGATTTTTATATGGACCGTGTTTTGGAATCGAAATGACACCCTCCTTCATAAGTTCAATAATTCCCTCTTTGAGTTCTTCCTCGGTCCAGGAGGACAGAGTTCCATAAAAACGGGAATGGTCATACCTGTTTAAATAAACTTCAAGGTACTTTTTCCCCGAGAGAGTCAGGACAGCTTCTCTTAACCCTGTTTTACGGGAATGTTTTTTTGCAAAATTGGAAAGTACTGTACTCCCGGATATTTCTTTCTGTAGGTTTCTGTCACAAACATCGCATCCGCTGCAGCTTTCATTTGAAACTCCAAGCAGTTTTAGCAAGGAAACTCTCCTGCATACTTTGTTATTTGTTAGACTGTGGAGAAACGTAAGATAGCGCTGTCTAAGAACAGGATTATCCATCCTTTGAGTGTTGGTAAAATCACTCTCTGAAATTAGAATGACAGCTTCCGCCTCTTTTCTGTCCCGTCCGGCCCGGCCTGATTCCTGGAGGTAAGCTTCTACCGAGGGGGGCGGGTCAAGATGTATTACCGTTCTTATATTCTGCTTATCAACTCCCATACCATAGGCACATGTTGCTGCCAGTATTCCGCTTGTACTGCTGTAAAACCAGTTTTCGATCTCTTTCTTTTCTTCCTTTGAAAGACCTGCGTGATAGAAAAAAATGTTATTTGTTTCAAGTCTTTGTCTCAAGTATCGGGCTGTCAGCTCCGTGCTTGTTCTGCTCCTGCAGAAAACGAGCAGAGGTTTAGGGCATGTCTGTGCAAGCTGAAATAGATCATAATTCTTTGATATGGAACGTATTACCCTGTAGCGGATATTCGGTCTGTCAGGATCTGCCGTTATAATCGACGGAGAGGAATCAGGGAAGAGTATTTTCTTTACCCGAGATAAAATGGTCTCTGAAGCAGTAGCAGTGAAAGCGGTTACCACATCAATGTCTACTTCTTTATAAATTCTGCTTATTGAAAGGTATGAAGGTCTGAATGTATCGCCCCATTCTGAAACAATATGCATTTCATCTATTACAAGATGTCTAATGTCCAACGTTTTCAGTTTTTCAAGAATATCCTGCTGCAGCAGGGTTTCGGGGTTGGAAAGGATAATTTTTGATTTGCCGATTCTTACATTATTCCATATTTTATCTCTTTCAGTCTTTGATTGCCCTCCTCTCAGAATTGAAGGACTGAAATTGTTTTCTTTTAACCGTCTCGCCTGGTCTGCAATGAGTGACAGGAGTGGGAAAATTACAAGGGTTATCCCGTTTATAAGGGGAACAGGAAGCATAAAACAAAGAGACTTGCCCGCACCGGTAGGGAGGATTACTATCTGATATGGATTTATGTCATACGTTTCCATCTCTCCAGTAACTGAATTCCGGCCTGGCTTCGGTGCAAACCCATCTACCCCTGCAGCTTCGAGTATATTGGTAATAACCAGCCTTTGATAGGGAAAAAGGTATTGTATCCCAAAGTATTTCAGAGCAGCGGCATTAAGGAAATCGTGTACCGTTTCATATTCCTCCATATTATGTAATACAGGGAAAAAAATACTTCTGATTCATACAATATTCATATTTTAAGTGTATACTCTATTAATATGGAAAAGATTCTTGTTGTCGATGATGAAGTAAAAATACAAAAGATGGTACGAGATTATCTGGAGGCAGTCGGGTTCCAGACTGAAGGGGCTGCTGATGGATTTTCTGCTTTAAAGATGGCTGAGAGTGAAAAATTTGATTTGATCGTTCTTGATTACATGCTCCCAGGAATCGATGGAATAGATATTATACGCAAAATAAGAAAAAGCTCTTCTGATCATTCATCCGTCCCTATAATAATGCTGACGGCACGAGCAGAAGAGACGGATAAGCTTATGGGGTTGGAGATTGGTGCGGATGATTACGTAGTAAAACCATTCAGCCTTAAAGAATTAGCCGCCCGTATCCGTAGTGTTTTAAGAAGAACCGGTGGTGCTAAAAGCGGCAGCGGTAGCAGGGAGGAGATACTTAGCTATAAGGATATCGAAATGGATGTGGCGAGCAGAGTTGTTAAAAAGAAAGGTGAAAGTGTACCCCTGACGATGGTTCAGTTTGAGCTTCTGAAAACTTTTCTTAACACCCCAGGTCGGGTGTTTACCCGGGGTGATCTCCTTGAAGCACTACAGGAGGCGTCATACGAGAGCTATGAGCGAACTATCGATGTTCATATAAAAAATATAAGGAAGGTCCTGGAGGATGTCCCCTCTTCACCTGAATATATTGTAACCGTTTGGGGAGTGGGGTACAAACTTGCTTAAGACTAAACTATGGTTTAAATTGATGCTTAGTTTTGCAGTAGTTATTGGATTGGGGAGTATTATTGCTGCTTTTTCTATAAACAGGGCTACTTACACTGCCTTCAGCAACATGGTACGTCAGGGAGATATTGTTGTAGCAAAGGAGCTAGCTGAGACACTTGCAACTTTCTACGAGGAGACAGGATCCTGGCAGAATGTAGATGAAATAGTTTTTAAACCATATCAGCACATATATATTCAAGGCAGGATTATGGGTTCCATGGGCCGGAACCTTGAAAGAGGAAGAGCGCAGCAGATGGGAAGTATCCATATTGTCGTCACAGATCTGAATGGCAGTGTTATCATATCAACAGGAGAATATCAGCCAGGTTCTATTATACCGGTGGATACAGGAATTCCTATTCGTACTTCGGAAGATTCAAAGACAGTTGGGTACGTCTTTGTCGGTTCAATGATTGGAGCCGGCCTTTTACCCTTTCAGGAAGAGTTTCTAAAGAGTTCTACCGAGGCTATTTTTTTCTCTCTTTTATC
>JANTFL010000029.1 GCA_024763455.1 Sediminispirochaeta sp.
AGGTGATCAGATCCGGAATGCAGAATTCTTTGCTGAGCATGGAGCTGCAGAAGTCATGAAGGGGGACGTAACCCCACAGGCTCTGTTTGACAGAATTGCTGCTCTTATGGATGATGAGGCGAGGCGCAGTACAATGGGTCAGGCAGCACGGTCCGTCTGTATACCTGGTGCAGCTGAGAAGATTGCTGGAATAGTAACTGAATACTTGGGAGAATAAAGATGCACGTTGTAGCTTTTGATATTGTCAGTCTTGTAGTCATCCTGATAATGGCGGTTAGAGCGGTTTTCAGAGGGTTTGTTGATGAATTCCTCTCTATGGCTGCCGTGATACTGGGGCTTGCTACGGCACTGTTGTTTACAGGGAAGGTAACAATTCTTGTGGACAAGTACATTCATTCTGAGTTCTGGAGTCCTGTCGTTGCCTTTCTGCTGCTATTTTTGGCAGTCTACATTGTTGTAAAAATTCTCGAAAATGCACTGAACTCTTTGATTGAGAAAGTTCAACTGGAAAAACTGGACCAGTCTTTGGGGTTTTTCCTTGGTATTATTGAAGGGTGCATTGTGGTTGTGTTGATCGTATTTCTCCTTGAAATCCAGCCTTTTATTGAGATAGACTCTCTCTTTAAAGACAGCATAGCTTATCAGGCAGCAGATAAAATTATTCCCCTGGGAAAAGAGCTGCTGGAATCAAGAGCGCATTAAGTAGGTAAAATTGTTTGAGAACATTCTTGGTCATGAAGAAATAATCTCGGATCTAAAGGTTGCAGTTGTTGAAGGCCGGCTTCCCGGTTCCATGCTGTTTTACGGTGAATCCTTCGGTGGTAAGCTGACTACTGCTCTGGAACTTGCCCGGGTACTCTCCTGCAGGGAAGACGGCAGCTGGGGATGTTCCTGTGTTTCCTGCAGGAAGCACAGGCTGCTGGAAAGTCCCAACACCTTGATTTTAAGCCCCCGCCGGTTTACCGATGAGATTGCTGTCTGTGCAGATACTCTCTCAGGTGATTCAGGGAAAGCTGCCAGATATCTATTTGTGAGAGCTGTTCAGAAGCTTTTAAAACAGTTTGACAGTGCTCAGTGGCAGAACAATGATCAAACTCTAAAAAAAGCCTCAGGTGAATTGGAGAAACTAAATGAGAACCTGTTGAAGATCCTCCCTGGGGAAAGCACTGCTGAAAAACAGGTTTCTGCAAAGGTACTGGCAGCTATACTTGCCTCTTCGAAAAAGCTGGAAAATCTTGTTAAAAGTGACGGTATACCGATTTTCCGTATCAGAAAAATGACATACTGGGTTCATACTACCAATAATGAGGGTGCAAAGATTGTTATTGTGGACAGTGCGGATACCCTCGGGGAAGGTTCACGGAATGCTCTGCTGAAAGTTCTTGAAGAACCGCCTGCGGGAGTCTATTTTATCCTGATCAGTTCCAGAAAAGAGGGAATAATTCCTACTATTCTATCAAGACTCCGTCCATACCATTTCTCCCCTCGAAGCACAGAACAGCAGAAGCAGGTCATTAAAAGGATATTCAGGAAAGACAGTGAATCCTTTAGCTCCTTAAAAGACTTTTTTTATGAAACAAACGGTATAGACAGGGAAAAGCTTAAAGCTCATGCTCTTTCGATTGTTAAATCTGCTGTATCAGGACAAAGAATAGGTTCACAGAAGCTGGATACACTAGTGAGTGATATCTCAGACACTGAACATTTCTATCCCTTTCTCGAAGAACTTTCACTCCTGTTTCAGGATATATTGTATCAAAGAACTTCAGAGTTCAAGGATGTCCCTCTCCCTGTTCTTGATACCTGGTACCGGGAATTGAACAAAATACTTTTAGATAGAACGATGTACAATCAAAGCGTACCGCTTCTTTTCCTATCGTATCTCTACAGGATCAGGAAATGAGAAATTTTATTCAGAAAGCTCTCAATAAATTACCCAAACTGGACAAAGAACAGATCCGGAATCTTCTCTTTGATCTTGCATCGGAGAATGAGCTTTTAGAGGTCGTTCTTGATTCCATTCTTGATGGTATTCTTGTTGTTGATCTGGATAATAGACTTATAACCCTAAACAGGGCTGTAGAAAAGATGATCTGCTTTAAGGTTACAGACCCCTCAGATCAAATTATCTGGGAAGTGGTCGAAGATGCTGAGATTGCGGAGTTTATTAAAAAGGTTCTAAAAAAAGGGGACCGGGTAACTGAAGAAGAATTTACTCTTAACTTTTCAGGTATTACGAAAACAATTTGCCTGGATATCCTCCCTCTGGTAAAAGACGGAAGTATCCAGGGAAACGTAATCCTGGTTTCAGATATCACAGAGAAGAAGAGAAAGGAAGCACGCTTGAGGCGGGCTGAGAGCCTTGCTTCCCTTACGACCCTTGCTGCTGGGGTGGCTCATGAGATTAAAAATCCACTCGGATCCATCGGTATTCATATCCAGCTCATGCAGAAAGCCCTTAAAAGAGATAAAGCTCTTACCCAGGAAACTGCGGGTAATTTCCTGGATATAATCAACGAAGAAGTGGAGAGACTTAACGAAATCATTGTGGATTTCCTTTTTGCTGTCCGTCCGATGAACACATCTTTGGCTCTTTCTCATATTAACTCTGTTGTTTCCGACCTTATTGAGTTTGTAAAGCACGAATTAGAGCAGAACGGAATTGTTATTCATATGGATCTGGATCCGAATATTCCCAAGATATACATGGATGAGAAATATATGAAACAGGCTCTTTTGAATATAATAAAAAATGCAGAAGCTGCAATGCCTGATGGAGGCGGGCTGACTGTGAGGACTTTTGAAGGGGACGGTATGGTTCATCTGCATATTCAGGATACAGGAACAGGAATATCAGAAGATAATATGGCCAAAATATTCGAACCCTACTTTACGACAAAGGATTTTGGCTCCGGACTCGGGCTTACTGTCGTTTACAAGATAATCAAGGAGCATGACGGAGAGATTTTTCTTGATTCCAAAGAGGGTGAGGGAACTGTCTTTATGCTGACATTCCCTATTCCTCAGAAGGTTAAACGCCTTCTTGACTGGAGAGGTGGCAATGAAGTTTAACGTATTAATTGTTGATGATGAAAAAAACATCAGGGAGGGGCTGGGACAGTCTCTGACCATGGATGGTTACAAGGTGTATCTTGCAGAGAACGGTAAAAAGGGACTTGAAATCATTAACGGGAATGATATTGACCTAGTTATCACGGATCTGAAAATGCCTGAACTATCCGGTGAACAGCTTTTGAAAAAAGTAACTTCAACCAACCCCAACATACCGGTCATCATTCTTACCGGACATGGCTCTATTGAGACCGCTGTAAACGCCATGAGGGACGGAGCTTTTGATTTTTTAACTAAACCGGTGAACCTTGACAGACTGTCCCTCCTTGTAAAAAGAGCCTTGTCCAGCCGCCAGCTGGTTTTAAAACACCGTGAACTGGAAGAAGAGGTAAAACGGCTGAGCAGCAGACAGAAGTTCAGCTCAATAATCGGGAAAAGTGCTCAGATGCGCAAGATCCTGGAGATAATCGACCAGGTAGCGGATACCAAGGCATCGGTGCTCATAACCGGTGAGAGCGGTGTCGGAAAAGAACTGGTGGCTGATGCTATTCATAACCTTTCCAGCAGGCGCGATAACAGTTTTGTCAAAGTGCACTGTGCAGCACTATCGGAAAATCTGTTGGAAAGTGAATTATTCGGCCATGAAAAGGGAGCCTTTACGGGAGCTATTGCCAGAAAGAGGGGACGTTTTGAACTCGCAGATAAGGGGACCATATTTCTGGATGAGATTGGAGAGATCAATCAAAGTGTCCAGATCAAGATTCTAAGGGTTCTGCAGGAAAAGAAATTTGAACGGGTGGGGGGAGAAGATACCATCGACGTAGATGTTAGAATACTATCCGCAACCAACAGAGATTTAAAAAGTGAGATAGAAAAAGGTACTTTCCGTGAAGACCTTTTTTACCGTCTTAACGTTGTAAATATACATGTTCCCCCTTTGCGGGAACGGAAAGAGGATATTTCACTCCTTGCTGCTGCGTTTTTAAAAGAACTTTCCGAGGAGAACGGTAAAAAAATAGATGGTATAGATCCAAAGGCATATCTTGCTTTGTACGAGTACAACTGGCCGGGAAATATCAGGGAACTCAGAAACTGTATTGAGAGTTCTGTTGTTATGTGCAAAGGAAACATAATTACTCTGGAGGATATGCCTCCGTCAATTACTGCTGATAGCAGCAGTGATTACATAAAATTAACCCCCGGGATCAGTCTGGAGGATGCCGAGAAAGAAGTTATCAGAATGACTCTTATACATCAAAAAGGGAACAAAACAAAAACTGCTGAAGTTCTTGGTATAGGAAGAAAAACCCTACACAGGAAAATCCAGGAATATCATCTTGAAGCAGGGGAAGAGAAGCTCTAACTATCCCTCTGCTTTTGCCCTTTCCCATGCTCTGATTCTGTTGTAGGAGATATTTACCGCCTTGATCTTTTCATCTGAAGTATTGTTCCGGTCGGGATGATACTTTTTAACAAGAAAGAGGTATTGTTTCTTTACAACCTTGAACGGCGCACCGAATTCAACTTCCATGACTCTGTAATCTTCCCTGAGAAAATCGGGTGGCAGCGATTTCGCGGTCGTATTGTCTGTTTCAACCTCTCCGGATAAAAAGTCGTTCAGCTCATCCCATGCAGCACTGTAGTCTGTATCCTCATAAGTATCAGTTTTAACCCCGTAGGATCTGAGAATACGGTAAAATCTGTCAATTATCTGATTCATCGAAGTAATAGCTTCCTCTAAAAACGTATTCCGGTTTGCCGGTTATATATACGTTGTTTGTAATTTCATTCTTCTGAAAAAAAAGCTCGCCTCCTTTGCAGTTTACCAGTATTTCATTATCACAGTATGAACGGTAGGATGATGCTGCTCCTGCAACGGAAGCTGCATAAATCATATCCTTTTCAAGCCGGCGGAAAACAGGTTCAATCTCTATTTCATCATTGCTGTAAACTGTGGTGAAAACAGTTCTGTACCTGCGGGATACATCATTTCCAAGATTAAACAGGCGGGCAATTTCTTCTTTCTCTTTTCTGTTTTTGTTAAAAAAGAAGAAAGCTGCACCTGCACCGGGAATCTGTTCAAACGAAACAGGGGTGTACATATATTCACTCCCGTTCACTCCGATCATCTCTTCGTTTCCGGTATGAGGAACTCCCGAAGAAATCCTGAAAGTCAAGCTGTCTATGGCATCCACCGTAATGACAGATCCGCCGGAAAAAAAGCTAATCGTGCCGTCCCGGGAAAAACCGTAGTCAAAGAGAAACTTTGACGCACACAGATATGCATCAAAAGAAGGAGTCTCAGTCCCTGTATAATTATAGTGATGTACAGATGCACGGGACTCAGTATTTTCTGAAAGAAAAATGACGCCATTAGAGCCGACACCCTCAGTACGTCTGGATATCTGCCGCGCTACTTCCGCCCGGGTGTCTTCAGAGGGGAGTTCCCCTTTAAGAAGGTTAAAGAGAATAAAATCGTTACCACAAAGGTTTAGTTTGTAAAAATCCAGTTCCATCTGATAGCAATACTAATCTAAAAGAGAAAAAAAGACTACAATAATATTGATTATTTCCCTCTTCTGTGGCTTTCTTTTAGACAGATGAAGAGTGCTGAGAAACTTACACCTGAAGTAATAATAAAGATGCGGGAAGCTGTTAACGATGCAGATGGGCAGGAGGTCCTTTTTGTTGTTAAGAATAACGAAGAGGGACTCGGCTGTGAAGTAGTTATTGCTGCACAGGGTAATGACAGCGCCGCTCCTGCAATATTCCCCTATATGGAAAAGGGTGACAGTGTTATCCATAATCATCCTTCGGGGGTTCTTAAGCCGAGTGGTAATGATTTAGCCGTCGCATCCCGTCTCGGAAATCAGGGAATTGGGTTTTATATAGTAAACAACACTATTACAAAGATTTACAGTGTCTGTGAGCCTGTTTCGCCTGGAAGAGTAAAACAGTTAGATTCCGGAGAATTATGCTCTGTCCTGCTTCCCGGCGGGGTGTTAAGCAGAGAGTTTGAGCATTACGAGGTAAGAGATCCCCAGGTAGAGATGCTGGAAGATGTTGCCGATGCGTTTAATGAACAGAAAATACTTGCTGTTGAAGCCGGGACGGGTGTTGGAAAGTCCTTTGCGTATCTTATTCCTTCCCTCAAATGGGCTCAGCTTAACAAGGAAAGGGTTGTTGTATCGACAGCAACCATAAACCTTCAGCAACAGCTTATGGATAAGGATATCCCCCTGATTAAAAGACTGACCGGTTCGGATGTTAAGGCTGCTCTTATTAAGGGCAGAGGAAACTTTGTATGTTTACGGCGGCTGGAGGAAATTGGAAGCCAGGGGGAGCTGTTCAGCGATGATACCGAAGAACTCTCAAGGTTAACCCAATGGGTAGAAACTACCTCAACAGGCAGCAAATCAGATCTTTCGTTTGTGCCGAGCCCCGGATTGTGGAATAGAGTCTGTTCTGAATCCGATGCCTGCATGGGAATGAAATGTCCCCAGAGAGACCGTTGTTTTGTTTTAAAAATGAAGAAGAATGCAGCAGATGCGAACATCCTTGTTGTAAACCATCATATTCTGTTTTCGGATCTTGCCATGAGGGTGAACGGTGCAGGTTTCAATGCCACTGCTGTATTGCCTCCCTTCGGGAGAGTGATTTTTGATGAAGCCCATACAATTGAAAAGAGTGCTACCAGTTTTTTTTCAGAAAACTACAATAAGTTTACGCTCTACAAGAATTTAAATTTTCTGTTTTCCAGAAAGGGAAGAAAAAAGTACGGCCTGCTTGAGAGAGTTAAAAAATACCTGCCTGAGCCTTCCGTATTGAACGCAATCCCCGTTCTTATAAACAATGTCAGGGATAAGGCTGAAAGAGTTGAGCAACTATCACAGCTTTTTATGGGAGGAGAAAGTTCCCGGCGGATAATAAATACTGACAGCTCTCCTGAGCTTGAGAATATGCTTGTATCCCTTTACGAACTTCAAAGAGACTTATTGAAACTTATCGAAACTGTCAAAGAGCATACTGAAGAGCTCTTGGCCGAGGGAGATGATAATTCTGACATATTTGAACTCAGGGTAAATCTCCAAAGGCTTCAGAAAATTTGCAGTATTATCGGATCATTCAGAAAGTTTAACGAGAGGGCAGATTATATTTTCTGGCTGGAAAAGAAAAGGACCGGGAAAAATGAGATATATACCTCCTTCTCAATAACACCGCTGGATATCTCGGATACAATGAAGAGGGCGGTGTATGATACTCAGTCAACAATTATTTTAACTTCTGCAACCCTGACCATAGGGAAAAAGTTTGATTTCTGGAAAAAAAGAATCGGACTTTTTCTTGAGGAGGAAGAGCGGGCTTCTTTCAAACAGCTTGAGTCTCCTTTCGAGTATAAAAAGCAGGTCCTTTTAGGGATTCCCTCAGACGCTCCAGATCCATCCTCTGCGGAATTCCAGTCGTATGTTTCTGATATCGTCGGGAAGGTTGTTTCTCTGTCAGAAGGGAAAGCGCTTGTCCTGTTTACTTCCTATTCAATGCTACAGAAGACCTATTCCGAGGTCAGTCCTCTGTTAGGAGATCTGGGCATAACGGTACTTAAGCAGGGCGAAAAGGACAGGGCTAAGCTGCTTGAAACCTTTAACTTTGATGTTTCCAGTGTCCTGTTTGCAACTGATTCATTTTGGGAAGGAGTAGATATCCCCGGAGATGCTTTGAAAATTGTAATTATCTGTAAATTACCCTTTAGAGTCCCTACGGACCCCATTGTCATGGCAAGAATGGAACTGATTGAACGTGGCGGAGGGAATCCGTTCTTTGAATTATCATTACCCGAGGCTGCCATGAGGCTCAAGCAGGGTTTTGGCAGACTTATGAGACGTAAAAGTGATCATGGAGCAGTGTTAGTTCTGGATCCGAGGATAATAAAAAAGCACTACGGTAAAATACTTCTTTCATCTCTGCCGGAAACAGTACAAAGTATAAAAAAAAGCAGCGAACTGCTGCTGGACCTTGAGAATTTTCTGTACCCTCAATAAGACGCTGTTTTTAGGCGATAAAAAAAGCAGCTCTAAAAAGGAGCTGCTCTCAGTTCTTCATTCAATTATCTATTCAATAATTGCAAGTATGTCGGACATTCTTAACAGAAGGTGATCTTCGCCCTCAATTGTTACCGCGGTTCCCGCATATTTGTCATACATAACTTTCTGACCGACTTCAACCTTGATCATCTCTTTGTCGTCACCAACTTCAACAACAACACCGGTCTGTGTCTTTTCCTGCGCAGTCTGGGGAATAAACAGTCCGCTTGCTGTTTTTTCTTCCATCACTTCTGTCTTGATCAATACGCGATCGCTAAGGGGTTTAACCTTCATAAATTTCCTCCTGAATATAAAAAGAGTTCACTATCAGCTCAATAATGCTGGCTTTTAGAGAAATATACGCATGAAAAAATTAATCGTCAAGAAGAAATTAGTAAAATTAAAACTTGTCATTCATAAAAATGATTTGTATCTTTATTCCATGGCACTACAGTTGTACAACCCGGAGAATTATAAGACTAGAACTGCTGAAAACAGGAAAATATTTTTTTCTGTACAATTTTCTCTGTACCTCAAGATAAGCGGCAGGGATATTCGGTCTCAGGCGGAGCGGGATATGATTGAGGATCTCCTGTCTGTCTACTGGGAGGAACTGGACAAGTCAGGTCTGCTGGACGGCAAGAGTCTGGAAGAGAAAATCATGATCTGCAGTGAACTTACTGTCTACTTCCCGTATACCGAGGTTCCTGACTATTTGATCCGGAAAAGTTTCGAAGATCAGCTGTAAATACTTTTTTTGTCCTATTTTGAACCATTTTCTCACTAAAAACAGTATAGTGTGTAATTATGACTCAGTTGCCGCCGATGCTTATTGGTGCTTTATCCTTTAATACCTATCCAATATTCTTGTAACTCTTTATATTGTAATGAATAAAAAAATATTTTAGATAAAACATATTTTTGGCACGCATCTTGCATCTTAGGATGCAGGAGGCTTAATATGGCAGAAAAGAAAAGAGTGCAGACGGAAAGATCTCCCTATAACGATGAAAATGTTTTATCAATATATATGAAAGAGATAAACAAGATTCCTCTTTTGTCGAGAGAAGAGGAGGATCACTACGCCCGGAGAGCTGCAGAAGGTGATCCCGAAGCGAGAGAGATGCTCGTGAAGGCAAATCTCCGGTTTGTTGTAAACGTTGCAAAAAAATACCAGAATCAGGGACTTCCCCTATCTGACTTAATAAACGAAGGCAACATTGGTCTTATGAATGCTATTGAACGGTATGATGTAGACAAGGGCTATCACTTTATCTCCTATGCAGTATGGTGGATCCGGCAGGCTATATTGAAAGCGATCTGTGAGAAGTCAAGAATGATCCGGCTTCCGCTTAACAGAGCAAACGAACTGGTTCAAATTCAGAAAGCTGCGAAAAATCTTCAGAGTCTCAGGGGTGAAGATGTCGATATAAGCGATATTGCCAGTGAAACCAATATGAAAGATGATCACGTAATGAACCTGATCAATATCTCAAAGGATATTGTTTCCCTCGAAACTCCAGTTTATGCCGAAAAAGGGGCCAGTGAACTTGGTGATTTCATACAGGATGATGAGTATAAGTCTCCGGATGAGATAGCTATTGAGAAATCACTTAAAGACGACATAAATTCAGTGTTAGGTACCCTCTCCGAAAAAGAAGCCAGTATCATTGAGTACCGGTACGGTCTTAACGGCCATTCTCCCATGTCTCTTAAAGATATTGGCGACAGATACAATTTGACAAAAGAAAGAATCCGCCAAATAGAAAAAAAAGCAATTAAGAGACTCCAGCATCCATCCCGTAGTCAGTATCTTGAATCATATATAGCATAATAATAATTTAATCTTCTGTTACGCCTCATCTGTCCCATTGACAATGAGGCGTAAATACTTTATTTTATTGTCTTAAAAGAAGATATGTGGAGGAAATGTATAGTATGGCGAACAAGCTGGTTTATTTTTTTGGGAACGGGAAGGCCGAGGGTAAGGCTGAAATGAAAGACCTTTTAGGTGGAAAAGGTGCAAATCTTGCTGAGATGACAAATCTGGGGGTTCCTGTTCCTCCCGGGTTTACTATCTCAACGGAAGTATGTAAATCCTTTTACGAAAATAATAGAAAGTATCCTGCTGAGCTGGAAGTACAGCTGCAGGAAAATTTACAGAAACTCGAAAAGTTGATGAAAAAGAAACTCGGTGATGCTTCTGATCCCCTGTTGGTTTCTGTCCGTTCAGGAGCTGCGGTTTCCATGCCCGGTATGATGGATACAATTTTAAACCTTGGAATGAATGATAAGGCGGTTGTAGGCCTTGCTGAAGGAACTGGAAACGAAAGATTTGCGTGGGATGCTTATAGAAGATTTATTCAGATGTTTGGAAACGTAGCCATGGGGCTTGATATCAATGTCTTTGAAGATATTCTTGCAGATATGAAGAAAAAGAAAAAGGTTGATTTGGATACTGAGCTTGATGCCGAAGATCTTAAGAAACTTGTTGAACTTTACAAGAAAGCGTACAAGGCTAAACTTAAGAAAGCATTTCCCCAGGACCCCCTTGAACAGCTCCACGCTGCAATTGATGCAGTATTTGGATCATGGAACAACGAAAAGGCTATTAAATACAGAAAACTTAACGATATCACCGGCCTTCTGGGAACTGCGGTTAACGTTCAGTCAATGGTATTCGGTAACTTCGGTAATGACTCCGGTACAGGTGTGTGTTTTTCAAGAGACCCCTCTACAGGAAAGAAAGTGTTTTACGGCGAGTTCCTTATGAACGCTCAGGGCGAAGACGTTGTTGCCGGTATCAGGACACCGCAGACCATTACAGCCCTTAAGAAAAAGAATCCGGAAGCTTACAAACAGCTTGTTGATATTAAGGACAGACTTGAAGACCACTACAGGGATATGCAGGATATGGAGTTTACCATCCAGCAGAAAACCCTTTATATTCTCCAGACCAGAAACGGAAAGCGGACTGGACCTGCTGCCTTGAAAATTGCTGTTGACATGGTTAAAGAGAAAATGATCTCTAAAGAGGAAGCACTCTTTAGAGTGACTCCTGACCAGCTTGATCAGCTTTTTCACCCAATGATCAATCCTAAAGTAAAGAAGACACTCGGAGCAATTGCAAAGGGACTTAATGCGTCTCCCGGTGCTGCTACCGGGCAGATCGTTTTTACTGCTGATGAAGCAGAAGAATGGGTTAAAGAAGGGAAAAAGGTTCTGCTCGTAAGAAAGGAGACTTCACCTGAAGATATCGGCGGCATGGATGCTGCTGAGGGTATCCTCACTTCAACCGGCGGTATGACAAGCCATGCAGCGGTAGTAGCACGAGGTATGGGAAGACCCTGTGTAGCAGGTTGTAAGGAAGTTGTTGTATCCGGTAAGTCAATGAAGGTTGGCAACAAGAAATACAAAGAGGGAGATTTTATCACCATTGACGGTACCACAGGCGAGGTTTTTGAGGGTGAAGTTGAACTTAAGAATCCTGTAGTTACCAGGGATCTTGCAACCTTTCTTGGATGGGCTGACGAGGTCAGACATAAAGCAAAACGGGATGGTATTAAAGGTAAAGGATTTTTCGTAAGAACAAACGCCGATCAGCCGGCGGATGCAAAGGTAGCGCGTGACTTCGGTGCAGAAGGAATAGGGCTGTGCCGGACTGAGCATATGTTCTTCGATGCAGGAAAACTTGAAATCTTTCAGGAAATGATTGTGGCAGAAGATCTTGAAGCACGGAGGAAAGCTCTCAAGAAGCTTCTTCCCCTTCAGAAAAAAGACTTCAAGGGAATTTTTAAAGCAATGAACGGACTTCCTGTTACGGTTAGACTTCTTGATCCTCCGCTCCACGAGTTTATCCCTAAGACTCCCGCAGAGGTTAAAGAACTTGCTGCAAAACTTGGAATTAAACCCGGTGATCTTAAGAAGAAGGCAGAGAGTCTTCATGAGCTCAACCCGATGCTCGGGCATAGAGGATGCCGTCTTGGCATAACGTATCCTGAGATCTACGACATGCAGGTTGAAGCTATCATGAGTGCTGCCTGTGAAGTTGCAAAAGCAAAGGTTAAAGTAGAACCTGAGATAATGATTCCTCTTGTTGGAACAAAAAGGGAGCTTGAGATTCTGAGGGCAAATGCAGAAAAAGTCATTAAGGCTGTTTTCAAGAAAAAAGGTATGAAGGTAAAATACAAGATCGGAACAATGATTGAGATTCCGAGAGCTGCCCTTACAGCAGATCAGGTGGCTCAGGTAGCCGACTTCTTCTCCTTTGGAACAAACGACTTGACTCAGATGACCTTTGGGTATTCAAGAGACGATATTGGAAGTTTTGTCGGAGATTATCTTAGCCAGAATGTTCTGGAGAAAGATCCCTTCCAGACCCTGGACACGGTTGGTGTTGGACAGCTTATTGAAACCGCTGTTTCGAAGGGCCGTTCAGTAAACGAGGGGATGAAGATGGGAATCTGCGGTGAGCACGGGGGAGATCCAGACTCAATCCGGTTCTGTTATAAAACCGGACTGAATTATGTTTCCTGTTCTCCGTACAGAGTGCCGATAGCACGTTTGGCAGCAGCGCAGTCTGTTCTTGAAGCTTCCGGGAAATAGACAAAAGAGAGTATAACTGATAGTAAGCTGCCCGGTAATCCCGGGCAGCTTTTTAAATCTGAGGTGAAAAGATGATTAGTGCGAGTAATGTGACGCTTACCTTCGGGGAGCGTGTTCTCTTTAAAGATGTAAATATCAAGTTTACACCCGGAAACTGTTATGGGGTAATTGGTGCCAACGGTGCCGGCAAATCAACCTTTCTTAAGGTTCTTTCAGGTGAGCTGGAGCAGGATTCAGGAGAGGTTTTTATTACTCCCGGTGAACGGCTGGCGGTACTGAGACAGGACCATTTTGCTTTCGATGAATACACTGTTATGCACACCGTAATAATGGGGTATAAGAAACTGTATGATGTCATGGTTGAACGGGAAGCAATCTACGCAAAAGAGGACTTTTCCGAGGAGGACGGTATCAGAGCGGCGGAACTGGAAGGGGAGTTTTCCGAGCTTAACGGATGGGAGGCTGAATCCGAAGCAGCACAAATTCTGGACGGTCTGGGGATTCCGACGGGGCTTCATGATAAAAACATGAAGGAACTGGAAGGAGGACAGAAAATCAGAGTGCTTCTTGCCCAGGCTCTTTTTGGTAATCCGGACATATTGCTTCTTGATGAGCCCACCAACAACCTTGATTTGGAATCTATTGCCTGGCTGGAGGAGTTCCTTTACAAGTTTCAAAATACCGTCATTGTTGTTTCTCATGACCGTCACTTTTTGAACAAGGTGTGTACACACATAGCAGATATAGATTTTGGAAAGATACAGTTATTTGTCGGTAACTACGATTTCTGGTATATGGCTAGTCAGCTGGCAAATAAACAGCGCAGGGATGATAAAAAAAAGAGAGAGGAAAAGATAGCGGAACTCAAGTCATTCATACAACGCTTCAGTGCAAATGCCGCCAAGTCAAAACAGGCCACGAGCAGAAAAAAGCTGATAGACAAGCTTACCATTGATGATATTAAGCCTTCCTCACGAAGATTTCCCTATGTTGGTTTTAAACCTGAGAGGGAATGCGGTAAGAACATACTGGAGATAAAAGATCTGAATTATTCCTTTGAAGGGGAGAAACTTTTAAATAACTTTAATCTTACGGTTAACAAAGGGGATAAGATAGCCTTTGTCGGTCCCTTTCATGCATCAAAGACAGCGTTATTTCAAATTATAGCTGGAGAAATTTCCGATTATGAAGGGAGTTATGAGTGGGGAGTAACCATTTCTCCTTCTTACTATCCTAAGGACAATTCCAAATATTTTGACAATGATTACAATCTGACAGAATGGCTCAGTCAGTATTCAAAAGAAGATGATGAATCTTATGTCAGAGGATTCCTCGGACGGATGCTTTTCTCCGGAGAAGAGGGGCTGAAAAAGGTAAAGGTCCTCTCCGGAGGGGAGCGGGTACGTTGTATGCTTTCAAAGATTATGCAGGAGGGGGGGAATGTTTTAATATTTGACGAACCAACCAACCACCTGGATCTTGAGTCGATAACTTCTTTAAATAATGGGTTGATTGACTTCCCTGAGGTTATTCTTCTCACCAGTCATGACCATCAGTTTGTAGATTCCATCGCAAACAGGATAATAGAGTTTACCCCTACAGGCATTATTGACAGGTATATGAAATTTGATGAATATCTGGCCAGTGAAGAGGTCAAAGCGGTAAGGGACAAGATGTACGTGCACCATACAAGGCTGACTATCTAATACTTTTTAACGTTTTTAACCGGCGGGTTTTGTGCTATAATCCGGATGTGCACAAAAGAATTCCGCCGGTTTTATTTTTTTTGTTACTATCCGCTACTCTTTCAGTTCAGATGTCGGCTCAGGAACACTCCGGTTTTAAAGCACGGTATCCTACCGGCGGGAGAATTACAGCTGCCGTTTATAATGGAGATAACAAAACGGTTCATGTTCTTTCAGGGGACAGGTATCTCTATACACTTGACAGAGATGCCCAATTCCTTCACCGGACATGGATGGATAACAGGCCGGCGAATTCGCTTTGTGAAGGATTTGACGGTACTTTGTATTGCGGATTTGCATCAGGAAATCTTAAGGCTGTAAATCCTGCCGGAATGATTATCTGGGACAAGAAAATCAATGGTGTTCCTGTGGGTAATCCGGTTCCTGATCCTGACGGCACTTTGTACGCAGCTACTGACAGCGGCAAACTTTATTCTATCAGCCACACGGGTGTCATACGGTGGATGATTGAGCTTCCTGCATTCCCTGTACTGGCTCCTGCCATAAATAATCACGGAATATATATTTTTACAAACAACAGCAGAGTTTATTTATACACCAGGCAGGGGGCCTTAAAATGGGAGTTCCTCCTTTCCGGTAATGCCCTCAGCTGTGCCCTGGGCTCTAATGCTCTCTACGTTGGAACTGCATCAGGTACTGTTGTAGGGATTGATACGATGGGCAGAAAACTATGGAGTACCGTTCTTGGCAGTCCGGTTTATTCCCTCATAATGAACAGCACAGAAAGTCTTGTTTCGGTTTCAGGTGCAACGCTGTTTTCAACTGATCTTGATGGGAAAATACAATGGAGATCTGGCGGGAATATCCCACTCTATTCCGTCGCTTCGGATGAAAACCTTCTCTGTGTTTCCGATACAACTGGAGGAATTACATTCTATGATTTTGAAGGAAGGAAAGCTGGCAATACAGCAGCAGGAAAACCATCAATTCCTGTTGTTCCCTTACAAGAAGGTCTTTTTATATCCGGAAGCAGGGACTGGAATATATACTTTGAAAGCGGTAAAAACAGCGTTGTTTACCCGAAAATCTGGAATGGATGGAAAAGCGAAAACGGAGATGGCCAAGGGCGGAGGATAGCCATGGATCTTCATAAGCGTGAATCCTGGGACGGTGTTGTTAACGCTTCAAATAGTTACGGCTATCTTAAGATAATGTCTGATTCAAATAACAGACCCATTCTGAGGCAGGTTTTGCAGGAAATTGAAATGAGACTGTCTGATGCGGAATTCGACCGTGGAAAGTCGTTCTTTCTTCCCCTTCTGGAGTATATTGCCTCGGACTGTATAACCAGACCTGATTACCGTAACGGTGAGTTGATAAACGATTTCCCGTTAATCCGTGCAGGTGCAGACCGTATCCTGGGAGTCTATGGAGATTTCAGGTCAAGAGAAGCCCTGATCAGTATTTTATTCAGTGAATGGGATGATTACGGGATAAAAGTAATTATTGATGCTCTCGGCAAGCTGGGAGATACCCAAAATGGAGCTACTCAGGCAGCACTTTACCGTTATTATCAGCTTCATGGATCCGGTTACGGCGGGGAAGCGTTACGATTGGTAATGGTACAGGCTTTGGAGTCTGTGAAACAATACAGCGGAACCCTGAGTGGTGATGGTATTAACACAGCTCTGGAGATTCTCCAGGACAGCAGCCGTACTTCCACGAAAGAGAAAGTACTCGATTTGCTTAAAACAATAAAAAAGTAGCTGGAAAAAACTATATTTGGTATTATAATTAAAGAATGAGAAAGATACCCGTTCTGTTTCTGATGACCATTATTTTGGCTTCCCTCTCTGCGCAGCAGGTGGTGAAGGAAGAGCTGTTTTCGGTTAACAGAGATTCTGTGGAATTTCTGAATTACGAAGGTCCTCATGTCAAATTTGAGACAGATGCACAGATACGGGGGATAGGCCGGGCTGTAGCGGAGGGATTATCCGGGAGTGGACAGAGCGCCGGTTACTTTGACAAATACCGGGTTATTCATGTTATCGATGCTGCAGGCGGTGCTAAACTGAATGCGGATATTTTTATCATTGAGAAGAATGCATCTGTAGATCATATTGATAATGTACGGCGGATACTTTCTGGGTATCTTGAGGGGTATTATGGATACTCTCAGGAGGATGCCGGAGTGATTGCCGAGTTTACTACCTACTACAATGCCTTTTACCGCAAGAATATGGAGTATTTTTCAAAAGTCTATACTGACCAGGTAATAAAAAAACTAACCCCCGAAAAAGCAGGGATAGCAACCCGGTATAACGAATGGCCCGGAAATACAGAGATGCTGATTCCCGTATCTGCTTCCGGCGGCGGAAAAGTCAACATTGATACCATAAGTAACAACGAAGTTATAGAGGATCTCAGAACTCAGGCAGACAAAGGGATAGATTCCCGGAAAGACATGGTTGAGCTGAAAGAAAAAGAGATCGAAGGTGAACAAAAAGCGATAGAGAAAGCAAAAGAGGATATTCAGCAAGAGAAAAAAGCTATTGAGGAAGAAAAAAGTACCACCGGCACCACCGAAGAGATTATTAAAAAAGAAGAATCTTTAAAAACCAAGGAAGAAGCCGTTAAAACGAGAGAAGAGGAAAATCAGAAACGGCAGGAAGCAGTTCAGGCAGAGAGGGATAGAATAGCCAAGGATGAGAACCAGCTGATTGAAGAGAAAAGCAAGAACAGCGGTACCTCTGCAGCAACAGCTGCTGCAGCACCTGAATTGGTTCCTTTTTTGCTGGTTGAAGAAGGGGAACCTCCTTTTATGGGCACTTTTGTCCTGATAGACAAAAAATCAGGACAGATTAACAAGAAATCTTCCATGAATACTGTCAGGGGCAGGGAGTATCATACTTTAAGCAGCAGCCTGCTGTTTATCTCCGGTATTGACCAGCCTCCTAAGGCTGTAAGGCTGATGACCATGAATAAAGATACCCTTAAGATTGAAAAAGAGGGTGAAAACGATATATATGAGTATTCAGCACTTTTGGTTTCTGATGGGGCAATATATGCAGTAACAAGGGATTCGGGAAAGTATTATGTCGGGCGATTTGACAGCAGTCTTACCTTGGCGGCAAAGTCAGAAGTTGAAGTTATCCCATACACTCCTTTGATCCTGGAGAATGGTAATCTGTACGTTGAACTCAGAGGAGGGGAGATAAAACCTCTTGATAAAATGAGTTTAGCCCTTTTTGCGGAATAAACCTGCTGCTTTTCTACAGAGTTCCTTAAGAAAATGAAGGATTTTTCTAAAAAAGCCCGGATTTTTCAGTTTTTCCAACTGATGAAATGCTTCGACTATTTCATCTGAGGTAAAATCCTTACGGTGCAGGTTCTCGTCAATTTCCATCTCCAGGAGTTCGATAGTACTCAGATTCGGGTGGACTATTGCCTCGATGGTTTTCCATCCCAGTAGTTTGGCTGCTTCGATTCTCCTGTGACCGGATATTAAAACTTTGTTTTCGGTGATGGATACCGGGTTCATAAGGCCGTGTTCACTGAGACTCTTTGCAAGATCCTTCAGATCTCCAAGGTTGTGCCGGGCCCTCTTTTTTATTTTAATATCTTCGATTCTTACCTGCATCAAAATACTCTGTTACTCGAGAAGAGGGTTCGTACTGCTGTTGCCGCCGTCCGGAGGAGGTGTTGACAGATCAGGAATAGTAAGTGAATTGTTTCCAGTATCAAAGGTATCAATTCCAAAGTTTTCAATAGTCAAGGTGTCCTGAAGACGGTTGATAAGCTCATCGTCTCTTTCTTTTTCAAAGGTGTGGATATCACAGAACTCCTTGGGTTCGGTACCTGCAAGGAATATCTCATCTACCAGTCCGTCAGTGCAGTATTTTGTAGGAAGCTTTCCTGAAACGGCACACACCTTTTGTTCGACAAGACCGGTCTCGGGTTTATCAAATTGAATTCTCGGTAGTCCCCGGTGGATCTCCTTCATATACTGAGCCCAATAGGGACCGGCTGCAGTAGCGCCGGTAAGTTCCCTGCCAAGAGAGTTTCCGGGAGTATCGAATCCAAACCAGACTGCGGTTGTATAATATGGAGAGAATCCTACAGTCCAGGCATCACCCCAGTTTTGGGTTGTCCCTGTTTTCCCTGCCATCGGCATACCGTCAAAACCGCCTATGTTTATCCGTCTCCATTTCAGCGTACCGTATTCTACTGTACTTTGCAGCATCGATACCATAATGTAGGCAGTTTGCGGGCTCATTATCTGGTCGTCTTTCCTGTTCCGCTGTGCTTCCCTCAGCCTTTCTTTTTCAGGTTCCAGGATAGTACTGCCGTTTCTGTCAAGGACAGAAGTTATAGCGATTGGTTCAACTGCTTTTCCCCGGTTAGGAAAGGTAGCAAATGCCCTTGCCATGTCTATAGGAGCAACTGAGGTAACACCAAGACCCAGAGGGAAACTTCGTGGAAAGAGAGTCCTGTTCTCCCGTTGATCATATTTACCGAGCATTTTCGAAGCCCTGTCAATTGCAGCCTCAAATCCAATCCCCTGCAGTACCTGTAGGGAGGGAACATTCATGGAATGTGCGAGAGCATATCGGAGAAGAACCGATCCTTCCCAGCTTCCCAGATAATTAGTCGGTGTATATTGATTACCATCATCATCGTAAAAGATAATAGGACCATCATACATCCTGGTAGAAGGTGTGAATTTTCTGGAAGAGATCGCTGCTGAGTAGTACAATGGTTTGAAACTTGATCCAGGCTGAACTTGAGCGTCTACAGCCCGGTTATATTTCTTGGTTTCAAAATCGCTTCCGCCAACCATGGCCAGGATTTGTCCTGTGTGGTCATCTATAGTGATCAGGGCACCCTCGACGGTGGTTTTCTTTGCAGACTGCTGATCCTTGGAATAGGCGACCTCGGATATATTGTTGATATCAGATATCCCCAGCATCATGGATACTACATTCAATGCGGGAGTCAGTTTTTTGTAAAAGACAGCTCTGGCAGCTTTTTTCTGCCGTGCTCCGGCAACCTGAATATCTTCAAGATTAAAAGCAAGTCCCAGCATGTCGATTATTGGTACGTAGCTGTTATCGACAATACCGAGTCTATCATCAGCTTTGTTTTTATAGCGTTCATTTATACTGTGAAAGGCGTTGTTCATAACACTATCAGCAATGTGCTGATATCCAAGATCAAGGGTGGTATGAACAATGTATCCATCCTTGTTTATATTCACCGCACCGTACAGCATGTCATTAAGCTGAATGCGGACATACTCACTGAAATAGGGAGCTTTACTGTTGTTGTCAAAGTAAGCGCTGGCTATGTTGGAACGGGTATAGTTGTAGTTATCCCAATACTGCTGCATAGAGAGATCAGCTTCTTCACGAGTTGCATAACCGAGGCTGACCATTTGATCGAGAACGTCTTCCTGTCTGGATTTGGCCCTGTCAGGGTGGTTAATCGGGGAATACAGAGCAGGACTTGCAAGCTGTATCACGAGTATTGCAGCCTCAGCCAGTGTAATGTCCTTGGCAGAGTGGCCAAAGTAGAACTGAGATGCGGCTTCAACACCGTATGCATTGTGGCCGAAATACATTTCATTCATGTACAGCTGCAGAATTTCTTCCTTTGACATTGTCCGTTCAAACTGAAACGAGTACCAGAGTTCCTTGAGTTTCCTCTTAATAGATATATCTTTTCTGTCTGCGTAGTGTTTTCCGGCAACCTGCTGTGTAAGGCTGCTGCCTCCCGAATGATACCCCAACCTTGATCCGAGCTTGTCAAGAAGTATATTCCATGCAGCTCTGAAAGTTCCACGGAAGCTGAATCCATGATGCTCAAAAAATGTTTCATCCTCACGGCTTATGAGAGCGTAAACAAGTATCTTGGGAATATCACGTATCGGAACAATATCTCTCTTTTCATCGGAGAAGATTTCTGTTATCAGTTCACCATTTCTGTCAAGAATTTGTGTTGGCAGTGCCGGTTTATAGGTACTGAGGTCTTCACGGATATCGGTACTTACCGAGGTAGATAGAAAAAAACCGAGTCCTGACCCAATTAGAAGGGCGGCTAAAAAAGTTAAAAATAAAATAAAGCCTACGAGTACCTTTTTTCTGCCAGTATAAATCATATCAACACATTATGGTTCAATCTTGGGTTTTGTCAATACTTTGAAAAAACAAAGGCCGATTCAATAAGAATCGGCCAAAATGTTGTCGGTGTAGAGCATAGTAAACTGGGAGGGGAACTACACCGCTACCCCCGACAAATTTAGTATCGGCTATCTCATAAAAAAGTTAATTCTCTTTGACAAAAATATCAAGGAAAAGCGATATTTTATATAATTTATCCTTTTTTACGGTAAATTTCTTGCTAATATTATAATCTCCAATTGAGACACTTATCAGATGCTCTCCGGGAGTGATGGATGAGACAGTTCCTTGGGGTGTCTCAAGCTTGTTGCCGTCAAGGTACGCTTTTGCTCCTTCCGGGAAATCAAATTGTACAGTCGGGTTGTATGGGGTAAGAACAATATCGAGATTCGTTGTTTCTCCTGCTTTTACCGCAAATCGGGTTGTAAATTCCTTATAGTAATCTGAACGCACCATCAGCTGATGAAATCCTGCTGAAAGAAGCGGGATATTTTCCGGGTCCACAACTGGTTTGTTGTCAATTAATACACTATACTCTTTCTGTTTATTTTTCCCGGTATCAATAGTGAGTGAAAGTGCCCCGTTGTTGCTCAAGATTTTACGAGCTCTGAGATGGAATACTTTGTTAAGGAGGGAAGACGGAATCCCTTTCATAACAGGTTCTATCTTGATGAGAAGCGGAAAAGCATCTAAGGGAATGGCAGTATCCAATACATAGGTGCCGAAAGATGAGCCTATATCAAGTTTTTTCTTTACCGGGATATCGATGAACATCTTTTTAACAGCTGGCAGCACACCGAAAAATGATTTTCGTCCTGTATATATAGTTCTGTCAGGGGTAACAGCTGTATCCATTCCAGAATAGATTGTGAGTGCAAAGCTGTCTCTGTACTGAAGAAATTCTTCAGGAAGGGTAAAGGTGAGTTCAATACCATCGGTAAACAGGCTGTCTTCAAGAGGGACTGCTACCAGGTCATTGAGGCCGAAGGTTATCTCTTTATCAAGAATATAGGTCGAATTTCCTCTTATGGAGGCTGCACAAAGTATGCCGAAAGAGATGAGAAATAATAATACTGAAATTAAATATTTTTTCACCCCTATTTTCCCTGTATCATAAGCAACGGGTCCCTGTTCTTCCCTCTTTCCCTGATTTCGAAGTGAAGATGCGGTCCTGTAGCCATCCCGGTCATGCCCACCTCTCCTATTATAATACCTGATCTTACTTTCTGATGCAATGAAACTAAAATTTTTTTTAGGTGACAATATTTGGTTTCGTACCCTGATTCATGATCAAGCAGAATAAAATTACCGCAAACAGCATTATTTCCGATTTCAGCTACGACTCCTCCTCTCGAGGCCATGACACCGGTTCCCTCCGGTGCCGCGATATCAATTCCACGATGAAACTCCTCTTTTCCGGTAAAGGGCTGCAGGCGGGGTCCGAATCTGGACGTAATTACCCCTTTGGGAAGGGGAAAACGGAACATGACGCCGAAAAAAAACGATCTCTCCACCGTATGAAAGGTTTCCCCCGGCAGGAAAAAGAATTTCACCGTTTCACCGTTCCGTATGGTGATCTCTTTTGAGTCATTGCCCCTCCTGCGCCAGGATGCGACAATATATTCAAGGTCGGTATCAGGATTTTCGTTCACAAATATTCCGGGCATATTAGGCAGGAGTATCTTTTTTCCCACTACTGCATCATCAGGTGAAGTAAACCTGTTCAGAGTCACTAACGTTTCAATAGGAATATTAAGCCGTGCAGCAACAGAAAATAGTGAATCCTCCTTCTGAAGCAGATATTTGAAAATGATAAGGGGGGGGACAGGGCTTTCGTTTTCACTGGAAACATAGTATTGCCGGATATCTTCTGACAGCTGTTTAAAGAGAAGATCCGACCGGTTAAGTGAGCGTATCAGGGGATAGTTATCAGCGGAAAAAGCGGGAATAATCAGGAGAGCAGTCAATAAGGTGGAAAGAACGGCTTTTTTTGCAGAATGCATTATGTGCCTTTTTTAGAAAAAAAGACCAAACCTGCCGCAAAAAGGAAGAGGAGTAATCCTGTGAGCGCAGCAATTCTGTGCCCTTTAAAAAAAAGTAATGATAACAGGTAGAGGCAGAGGAGCACAACCGCTGCAGCCCCGGTCTTAACCAGTGGTCTTAGAAGGAATACCGCCGGAGAATTCCCCTTTGCCTTTTCCGATGAAGCCTTCTTGAGTACACCTTTTACCGTAAAATACATTAATACAAAAATGATGACTGCACCTGTGAAGGTAGTGTAAAATCTGCTGTAACGTATTGCTGAGTACCAAAGCGGATAAATGAGAAGAATGTTTATTCCCGCAGCAGCTGCAAGAATAAAAACTGCTTTCAGTATACCTGCAGCGAGCTTCAGGTACCCATGGGCCACGATTGAGAACTTATTTGTTAGTTTGTGAATCAAGTTTTTCCTCCAGTTTTTCTCTGGTTGTTCTCCATAGCTGTGTATCGTCGCTGTAGGATAAGGATTGAGACAATTCCTCCAGATTTTTTAAACAAATAACAAGATCCTGAGGAAGCGACAGGGATTCGGCAACCAGAGCCCCCCGTTTAAAGGTGTAGTAGGCCTCCTCCTCTCTTCCTGATTTTCTTAATATTAGTCCTTTTGCAATAAGGTCTTTGGTGATTCCATAACTATTTTCCGTTCTTCGGTCAAACTCAAGAGCATTATTTATGTAGGATTCCGCCTTGGCATAGTTCTCCCGCTTTGAGTAAATTGACGCAAGAACATAGTTATCTGAAGCCACCTCCTTATACCGTTCATTTTTAACATTATAATCCAGGGAAAGAAGCAGGTATTCCTCTGCTTTATCATAGTTTTCCAGTCGTTTATGGGTAACTCCAAGGTTATGAAGAATTACTGCTGAATCCTCGTATTTTTCCGGGTCTTCAATGAGTGCATATGCTTTCTGGAAGGTTGCAAGTGCATCAGTATAGGCCTGGTTTGCCAGTAATACCTCTCCTCTATTGTTGGTACACCGTATAATCAGCCCCGGGTCATTGAGGTGTTCTGCAACCTCCCCGGCTTTTAAGAAGTACTCCTCTGCGGTGGCAGTTTTCCCTGCTGCAAGGTAAGTCTTCCCGATAGAATTGTAGGATTCAACAATCCCTTTTTCACTGTCAATAAGAATATTCTGTTTTAAGGCAAGAAAAAAGAAATCAAGTGCCTGGCTGTAATCAGCCTCATTGTAGTATTTGGATCCGAATTCAGCATATTCTGCAGCCTTGTTTCTTTTTTCTACAACCTCACCGGGAAGAAGCTTTTTGGTAGTAGAACAACCGGAAAAAAGGGAAACCGCAAGGATCATAAGAAACAAGCAGCTGTTTTTTTTCTGTTTCATCTAAAAATCCTCCTCCCTGTATCCCTTGAACGTTGTCGGCTGCTCTTTCCCCGAAGAGATCCCTCCCCTTAGCAGCGGATTGTTGCTCAGCGCCTCAAGGACATCCTTTCCCTTCTGTAGAGCTTCTCTACTGCTTTCAAGCAAACCCGATATTTGCGGCCTGCTGGAGTTTATATATCTGGTAAAGGTATTTAATTCAGAAGTTGTCAGCTCGACGCTGGACAGGATTCCGGTGATCTGGCTGTACAATTCCAGATTATCATCCAGCAGTTTGGCAATGGAGCCTTTAGGGTCAAGGAGTTTTGTTACAAGACCGGTGGTATCGGTAAGTTGTGAAGTGGTTGCTTCAATATTTGAAGTAATTCCCGAGGTGTCGCTGAGGATGGAATTGATCTGACCTGAGGCATCATCCATCAGGGTGTTGAGTTGTTTCGTGAGCAGGCTCAACCGCCCGACAATATCTCCTGCAGGTCCCTCAGACTTCCCGTTCAGGCTGTCATCCACGGTTTTCAAAACAGAATTCAGCGAAATCAGGGTTTCGTTCGAGTTATCCAGAAGAGGTCCAATCTGGTTTATTATCTTTACAATGGTATCATCCGCCGGCGGCTTGTCAACAAGACCTT
>JANTFL010000030.1 GCA_024763455.1 Sediminispirochaeta sp.
CTGAAAATGGTCAGTATAAAAACTACTCCCCAAAAAGTATCGGTTAGTCCCCAATGAATAAACAGTGTATGGATGCCCATTGCAAAGGTGATGGAAGGTATCAATACCGGTAAAAGAAAAAGATTTTTCAAAATCTGTTTTCCGGTAAATTCTTCCCGGGATAAAACTGATGCTGGAGCAAAAGACAGAAGAAACGAAAAAATAACAGTCGCTATTGAGTATAAAAAAGAGCCTGCCAGATTTTTCCCTATGGAAGGAGCTTCCCTGATAACATACCCAATGGCATGTGAACTGAATGAATCAGGAAAAAGTTCAGGCCATACCCAGCGGGAAGAAAATCCTGTAATTAAAAGAAGTATTGCCGGAGAGATAAAGAGAGTAATTAAAACGGCCACTATAATCCATTTATACTTCATAATGGCGCTCCTTTTTAAAAAATAGAAGTAAAAACAGAAGGGAAAGGAGAAACAGTATGACCAAAAGCGCCGCAGCTTCAGGGCGATGGATAAGATCTTTTTTAAAATAGAGGGAAAAAATCGATACACTGAGCATTTCAGGACTGCTTTCACTCAGTATATAGGGTATATCAAAGCCGCCAAGGCTGTACAAAAAAATAATGATAAAACTCATCCGTACTGCCGGAAACGTAAAGGGAATAATAACCGTCGTGAATAATGTAAACCTGGAAGCACCCAGCATCCGGGCAGTTTGTACCTGGGATTCAGAAAGTTTAAAGAGCAGTCCTAAAACCATCAGGATAACAAAAGAGGTTTCTTTCACTACATAGGCAGTGATTATCCCGATCCCTTTCCCGCTGTAGAGGATGTTGGGGAACGCTTTCATTGTCTGTATCAGGCCCAGGTGATAGCCGATCCTTGACAGAATTCCTGTTCTTCCTAAAAAAAGAATGGTAATAAACGCAATAGTGATGTGGGGAAGTATGAGTGGTATTTTATACACCACAGTCCACTTCTGAAAAGAAACGGGAAGTCTCCAGATTACGGCAGCCAGAATGGTACCTAAAATAACAGCACTGACAGAAGAAATAAGTGCAATAAATACTGTATACAGAAGGGAAGCGGTAAACTGTGTATCGGTAAAAAGAATCCTGTATGCAGCTAAAGAAAACTTCCCTGCAGAAAATCCAGTAAGGTGAACAGATTCAAGAAGCGTAAAGGTAAACCCTCCTGCCAATAGAACGATGAAGATACTGAGCAGCGGGCTTAGCTGTAATACTATTCGTGTTCTTTTTTTCATCTACTCCTTGAGCATCTCCTTCTCCCAGGCAGTCTCAATAACATCCAGATACTCAGCACTGATCTCCGGAACACCTTCCTTATAAAGCACTGCCAAAGGGAGTATAGCCTTTCCGGAATTTATACTAGTAAACTTCTTTTGCATTTCGGGATTTAGTTTTTTTGTATTCAGCACGGTTAAATCTCCCCAATTGGCAGGGTCACTCTTTGATAACTGAATTTCCGGTGACATAAGCAGATTGCTGAGCACGAGAGCAGCCGCCTTGTTTGGAGCATTATATGGTATTGCGGTAAAATGGAGATTATACAAAGCACTCTGCTCCATAACAAATGTCCGTACACTTTCAGGATACTGGCCGGCGTTTATCTTATTTTGAGCATGGGCGGCATTATAGTTCATTGAAAAATCCACTTCTCCCTGTTCAAAAAGAGAATCGAGAGCAGCTGAATCCCGGGGATAAACCTTCCCCTGCTGCCACAGATACGGCTTCAGCTCTTTCAAATAGATGAAAAGATTATTCAAACCTTTCGTTGCTTTTTCTTCTGAAAACTTTCCGGCGAATGCGTCATATCCTCCATTGGCAGCATAAAAAGCAAGACGGACAAAAGCCGATCCGGTAAAATCAGGCGGCCGGGGATAGGTAAACCGGCCGGGATGTTCTTTAACCCAGGAAAGAAGATCAGTAAAATTCTCCGGGATAACCGATGTTCTACTGCTGTCGTACTCGAATACAAAGTAAGCTTTTCCATAGGGAGCTTCGTATCCCTCTACCGGGTAGCCAAAGTCTGTCTGTACTGAATCAGGATCAATATATTTTTGGAAATTGGGCAGTACGGACGTATAAGGCCCGTATAAAAGATCAGCTTCCCGTGCATTTTTAAAATTCTCACCATTAATCCATAAAAGGTCCATGGTTCCCTTTTCCTTACCTGCACGTTTCTCAGTAAGCAGTTTGTTAATAAAGATTCCTGCATCCATGGGAACTCTTTTCAGTGTTATCGCGTACTCATCCTGCAATTTTTTACCAACAACGGTATCCACCCAGGTGTTAATTTCCGAAGAACCTCCCCACATGTAAAAGGTGACCGTCGTTCCTCTTGCAGCCTGTGATACCGCTTCAAAATCAGCCAGATCCACTGTTTCAGATTTTGTACGTGAACAGCCTGCAGTGATTAATCCAATAACTACAAAAACTACTGTATACCAATATTTTTTCATTTTACGCTCCTTGTTGTATCAGATGATGAATCGTAAGGGAAACTTTTTCCCCAATCTGAACTGACATTTGCAATGCATACACACCAATTGTAATATCTTTTATGCCGATAGTGTAAAGAATCATTTTCCCCCAGACATGAATCCCGGTAACAACTCCCGGTCCATTGGGATCCGGAAAAAAGGATAGTGCTTCATATCTGCATATAACAGAAGAATTTTTCTCATCCTTTCCGGTATCAAAAATAAGTGAATCCGGCAGGGAAAAGAAGGACAGATACTCTCTTGGAATTTCGTTTATCTGACCGAGGAACAATGCTGTTTCTCTGTTAACCGGCTGGTTATACACCCTTTCAGGCGTATCTGTCTGAATCAGTCTTCCTTCAATTAAAATTCCTATTCTATCGGAAATATAAAAAGCCTCTTCCTGGTCATGGGTAACCATAATTGTTGTTATTCCAAATTCCCTCTGGGTTTTTTTTATAAACAGAGCCGTATTCATTTTGAGATTTTTATCCAGGTTCGCAAAGGGTTCATCAAGTATGAGAATCATGGGATTCAGGATAAGGGCTCTGGCAATAGCAACCCGCTGTTTTTGTCCAGCTGAAAGCATTGATGGAAATTCCTGGGCCTTATCAGAAATACCGAACCACGAGAGCAGCTTTGAGGCTCTCTCTTCTCTCATCTGTCTCGGTATTTTTCTCATTTTTAATCCATACGCAACATTTTCCAATACAGTCAAATGGGGGAAAAGAGAAAAATCCTGAAAAACCATAATTACCGGATTTTCTTTGGAATAAGGTTTGAGCGATACAATTTCACCTGAATCCTGCTTCTCCAGGTTGCTTATTATCCGCATAAGGGTTGATTTTCCAGCCCCGGAAGGTCCAACTATTGAAAAAAATTCCCCCTGGTGAATATGCAGATCAATATTTTTCAGAACCTTCCTGCCCCGATATTCTTTAGATACATTTTTAACTTTAAGCATGCACTATTCCTACTTTTTAAAGGCTCGCAGCAATTTGACAAACGGATTATCAAGAACCTTATCAAGATATGCTTTTTTAGCTATCTGGCGTATAATATCGGCATATGTAGGGTAGGGATGAATCACATTTACTACTTTCGTAAGGGGAATACCAAGAGTTTTTAATACCTGAATCTCTCCAATCAATTCCCCCGCACGGGGTCCAAAAATAGAGGCTCCAAGAATTCTAAACTTTTTATCACAAACAATTTTAACAAAACCGGTTTCTCCCGGATGCGTCATTGTTCTATCCAGATCTTCAAAATCATATTCATAGACATGTATTTTATGAGAAGGGAAATCAGCTTCGGATAATCCGGCATGAGCCAATTCCGGATCGGTAAAGGTAGTCCACGCTATATGATTATAATTTGTTTTACTCTTCCAGGGGAGCATTGCATTCAAAGCAGCTGTTTTCCCCTGGTATTCCGCCATATGAGAGAAAAGGTAGGGACCGGCAACATCTCCGGCTGCATATACCGACGGATTGGTTGTCCTTAAATATTTATCTACAACAATCCCCCGCCGATGAGTTTGTATTCCCGCTTTTTCAAGATTCAGCGAATCTGTATTTGGCTTCCTGCCCACAGCGACAAGGATTTCATCTGCCTCTAAGGTAAAACGCTCTTTTTCCCGCTCCAGTGTTACCATGATCCCACCACTCTGTTTTTCGAGCTTTACCGCTCCGGCATTAACTTCCAGCTGAACCCCTTCTCCGGTGAGGATGTTCCCCATTCTTTCACTAAACACCGCTTCTTCCCGCGGCAGTACCCGGTTGTTGCGTTCCACAAGCGTAACCGCAACCCCAAGCCTGTTCAAGGCCTGCCCCATTTCAACACCAATTGGTCCGCCTCCGAGAATGATTATACTCTTTGGCAGCTGATCAATTTTAAAAAGAGTTTCATTTGTCTGGTATGGAACTGAATGAATACCCTCAATCTCCGGTACAAAAGGGGAAGAACCTGTGGCAATTATTATTTTACCGGCGCTTATTTCCTCACCGTTAACAGAAAGCGTCCGTTTACCGGTAAAGGAAGCTGGTGCATTAATATAATCAATCCCCATATCGGCAAGAGCCTCCGGGGATTCATGGCGGTACACTGTATTCTGGACGTTTTTCACCGTCTCCATGGCTGCTGATACTAGAGGAAGGGATCCTGTCATTTTTTTTGTAATATGTGCTTTATGGGCAATGTTAATAAGTGTTTTACTGGGAATACAGCCGTTCCATGTGCATTCCCCTCCCATTTTATCTTTTTCAATGACGAGTGTTTTTTTACCAAATCCATGTGCTGTAAACGCAGCTGTAATCCCGGTACCGCCTCCGCCAATAATAATGACGTCCCACTTTTTCATATTTGCCCCCATTGCTTACAATTATACTAATATTATAGTGCAAAAAGAAACAAATAACCACTGCGAGAGATTTTTTTTGGATACTTTCGGTTTTTTAACCGGTTACGCAGGCATAGGCACTGTGATTGTGTATTGATTCGAAGTTTTCAACCTCTACCTGAAAGGCAGTCACCCGGTTATCATCCCTGAGCCGCACAGCAACTTCACGGGCAGCATCCTCAACAAACCGCGGGTTTTCATAGGCATGCTCGGTTACATATTTCTCATCCGGCCGTTTAAGAAGTGTAAATACGGGAGATGATGATGAATCCTCAGCCATCTGCACCAGTTCCTCAACCCAGATAAACTTCAAAGACTCCACGCTCATTTTTATAATCCCCCGCTGGCTGTGGGCACCGTACTTGCTTATCTCTTTTGAACAGGGGCAGAGGTTTGTTACGGGAACTTCAACGGTAAGCTTCATATTCATGGAATCCGCCTTGGTTGCCTCCAGGGTGCAGCCATATTCCATCAAGCTGCTTATTCCTGATACCGGAGCTTTCTTACGGATAAAATAGGGGAACCTGATCTCAATGTGGGCAGTTTCACAGGAGAAAGTCTCCTTCATATCATTTAGTATTCCTTCTAGGTTATGAATATCAAGATTTACTTTATGCCGCTCAATGACTTCAACAAATCTGCTCATATGGGTTCCCCTGTATTCGTGGGGGAGATCGACAAACATATTTATGTTTGCAATGGTACCCTGAGCTTTTCTGGACCGGTCCAAAACAGTAATGGGATAATTGATATCCCTTACTCCGACCTTCCTGATCGGTACCTGACGCAGATCCTTCTCTTTCTGTACATCACTCAGCATTGTCGTCTCCCCGGTAGGTAACAAAACTTGTTTCTGTTTCCCATAATTTTATCTCAAAAAGACTATAATTATCCCCCGAAAGAGGTTCCGCCAGTTCCGACCACATCCAGACAACCAGGTTCTCGGTAGATGATTGCGGAACAATATCATTCAGATAATGATGATCCACTTTTGATACTACCTTATCAGTAACAATCTTTTTAAGAATACCGTAATCAAGGATCATACCGTCTTTCTCCGGTTTCCCCTCTATGGTTACCCTTAGCCGGTAGGTATGCCCGTGCAATTTTTCACATTTCCCGTGATATTCAACCAAATTGTGGGCAGAATCAAATTTAAACTCTTTTGAGAGCAGCATGAATAACTCCTTGATTAAAACAGTGTACTTTTTTTATAAGGAATACAGGTTAAAAGTCAATAGATCCCTTGAAGACTGGATTTAAAATCTGCAAATTCTTTTTCTGCAAAAGCTTTCACTCTATTCTGATAGGTTTCATACAGAGCAATGAGCTTTTCTCCTGCCGGGGTCAATACTGCGCCGCTGCGGCTGTCCCCGCCCCTCCTCCGCTCAACGACCTCTATTTCAAGATGCCCCTCAAGATTATTTATCATCCCGTGTGCTTTTGCATAAGAAAGCCCCATATCCATGGCAGCTTTTCTTATGGATCCATTTTTTTTAATGCCCTGAAGAAGCCAAAAGACACCGATCCCCATAAACTGGGTACCGGTGTCATCTGTGAAATAGATTTTTAACTTAACATCCATCAAAGATATTATAGAACTTCTTTTGCCGCTTTGTTAATAATGGTATAAAGTTCTTCGATATCTTCCAGTTCAACACTGGAAAACGCAATCCGCAGGTACTTTTCCTGAATGGAAATAGTACCAACACCATACGCATCCAGCAGATGTGTCCGCAGTTTCTCGGAGTTACCTTTATACTGGAAGGTCATAAAATAGCCTGAATTAAAGGGAAGCGGTTTTAGAGGTGAATCACTCCCGAAGGATGCAATAACTTCCTTTACCTTAAGATACCGTGCCTTGAGTATCTCGAATCCTTCCTCTTTCTCCTTCCAATAGGTATCCGCCGGAAGAGAATTCAGGACAAGGGTTTGTGCCATTTTGGATGAATTGGAGATAGAAGCTCTTATCGCACCCATGGTCTTTTTAGTTAATGCATCGAGCTGCCCGCTGTTCAACCCTTTTGAAGCATAGGTAAGAAAACCCAGCCGGAATCCCCAGGCAAAGTTCTCCTTGGTTGCACCGTCTACCTTTACCGCAAGGATGTTCTCATGCAGATCAGCAAATGTTCCAAAGAGCGACTCTTTCAGCGTTTCATCTTCGTAAAACAGCCCGAAATATGCATCATCAGTTATGGCAAGAATCTTTTTCCCTTTATCAGCCCACGTTTTAAGAAGAGAAACAATCTCTTCAGACTCCTTGACAGAAGGAGAATAACCGGTAGGATTGTTGGGAAAGTTCAGAATAACAGCAAACTTGTCTCCCTTTACAGCGGTAATAGCCCTGTCAAGAGCAGAAAGATTTATCCTTCCCTCTTCGTTGAAAAAATCAAACTTGACTATTGAAGCTCTGTTACGTCCCTCGAAAATCAGGGTATAATTTCCCCAGAACATATCCGGGATAATAATAGGATCCCCCGGATCCAGAAACATGTCCGCAACCGTGGAGATTCCATGGGTCAGACCTGAAGTAACCAGAGGTAAAGAGGTTAGCTTCCCTTTAAGGGAGGGGTTCTTTACATCCATCTCTTCCCGCCACTTTTTCCGCAATTCAGGCACCCCCGGAGTCGGTGCGTACGGAAACATCTGAGCCGGTGTAAGTCCCGGAACTTGTTTCCTGACACTTTCCAGATACATCGGGCTTCCCTTTATTGTGGCCATTCCTACTGTGGCATTGAATTTGTGAGCCTTCTGTTTTGCTTCCCCCGCCTGGGAAACGATTCCCTTGGGGAAATAGAATCTTTTTCCAAACTCAGACAACAGCTGTGAAACCACTGTGCCTTCAAGTGCGGAATTAAGTTCCTGTGCAATAGGGTTCATTCATTCCTCCTTCTATTAAAAAAAATGCCCCGCAGAACACTGCAGGGCATGTCTACATAAAAACTCTACACTATTTTACTTTTTTATGCGAGTCCCTGTTTTACCTTCCAGTGCATCAAGAGCTTTATCGAGAGAGGTGATAATAGCCTCTTTTCCGCTCCAGTTTACAAACCGCATACATGCTTCTACCTTGGGTCCCATTGAACCCTTGAAGAACTGACCTTCATCAAGATAGCTTTGAGCTTCGCTGAGGGATATTTCCTGCAGAGCTTTCTGGTCCGGTTTATTAAAGTTGACATACACATTCTCTACATCGGTGAGTATCATAAACTTATCAGCTTCTACCGCCTGAGCCAGCTTAAAACCAGCTCTATCCTTATCAATAACGGCATCAACACCCTTCCAGCTGCCGTCCGCATCTTTTTCTACAGGGATACCGCCGCCTCCGGAAGCTATGACAATAACACGTTCTTTTAAGAGTGAGTTAATCGCTCTGTCTTCAACAATACTCAGCGGCTCCGGAGAAGGAACAACCCGTCTCCAGCTTTTTTCAACCCCCGGTTTAACCTCTTTTACGATCCAGCCCTTTTCTGCTGCATGCTTTTTAGCTTCTTCTTCTGTGTAAAAGGGGCCCACCGGTTTTGAAGGATCCTGAAAATCGGGATCATCACTTGAAACTTCAACCTGTGTTACAACACTGCAGACAGGTGCATCTTTCCCCATCTTCCGTAAGTGATAGGAAAGACGGTTTTGAAACATCCATCCGATCTGCCCCTGGGTCATAGCGCCTACAACGGTAAGCGTCTGGGGAGGAACAAGATCACTGCCCTCCTCCTGCTGGATGAGCAGGGCTCCCGCCTGAGGTCCGTTTCCATGGGTAATAACAATCTTATACCCAGCCATCGATATCTTGGCAATCTGCTCTGCTGCCGTGTCTACATTTTTAAACTGTTCTTCTGTTGTACCGCTTTCGCCGGCCTGCTTTATGGCATTCCCGCCCAAAGCTATTACAACCAGTTCTCTTGACATACAAGCCTCCTGTTAACTACAATAGTTAGTGAATGATGAAAAAAGCATTTTATAATGATATTTTGTTTTTATCAAGCAATATTTTTATTAATATTTACTTAAAAGGTAAATTATGAAACAAATTATACTTATGAGGCATTGTCACGCTGCATCCCGGCAGCCCGGGGAATCCGATGAATCGAGAGGACTGGACGGGAAAGGGCTTCGCCAGGCCGCAGTCATCGGTGCAAAGATGGTTTCCAACCGGATGTATCCTGATTTTATTATCCATTCATCTGCAGTCCGGGCACTGGAAACAGCATCAATCATTAAAGATGTTCTTGAAAGCGGCTCTGTCATGAAACCGGCAGCAAGACTCTATTCAGCATCCCCCTCGGATTATGAGGAAATAATTCAATCAATACCCGATATCTATTACAGTGTAATGGTAGTTGCCCATAACCCGGTAATGGAGGATGTTGTCTCGAAACTTCTGGGGAAACGTATCGGTATGGGAACAGCTCACCTTTTTACTTCAGAGATAAAGATAGACTTCTGGCGGGATTTCAAACTTTCCGGCAATACGTTTCGTACTACACAGTTTTTATTACCGGAAAGCTCTGAATAAAAAAGCTATTTTTTATCCTTCAGCAGCGCAGCAAAAGGATTGTACCCTTCAGAATCTGAACCGGAATCCATATAATCACTAAAGTTCTCTTTTCCCTGATCATCATCTACAGGTTTCAGAGAAATTCTTTTTTTATCAACGTCCACACTGTTTATCTCAACGGAAATACGGTCACCTCTCTTAAGCTTTTTCTGCTTCTGTTCCGGATAATCCCTGGAATCCTTCTCAAGATCAGATATGTGAATAAGACCATCAAGCCCCGGCTCGAGAGAAACAAAAGCCCCAAAGTTGGTAAGCCGGACAACCTCGCCGGTGTATCTTGATCCGGGTTTGTATTTATCTTTAACGCTGTCCCATGGATCAGCGAGGAGTTTCTTCATACTTACTGAGATTCTCTCTGCTGCCCAGTCAAGTTTCAGAATAACAACCTCAATCTCCTGCCCTACAGAAAGAGCTTTTTCGATATCCTCCACCCGGCTCCTGCTGATTTCAGAGATAGGCAGAAGCGCCTGAACCCCGCCGAGATCTATAAAAGCACCGAAATTCCGGAGAGATTTTACAACACCGGTAACAGTCATCCCCTCCTGAAGGGTTTTCTTTAATGCTTCAATTTTTTCCCTGCGCTCTTCTTCGAGAATAGCTCTGTTTGAAACAAGTATATTCCGCCCCTTCTCCTTGTACTCCATTATTTTAAAGGTAAGATGCTTTCCAATATACTCCTGGGCATTCTCCACCCGTTTCATACCCATCTGGGAATAGGGACAAAAGGCTCTGGAATCTCCTACTTTTACCTCAAAGCCTCCCTTAATCTCTTTTTCGACAGTACCTTCAACAGGGATCCCCCCTTCAAAAGCACTCTGCAAAAGAGCATCTCCAGCTTTTTCCCCGCTGATCCTGGTTGTGAAATGCATCTCCCCGTTTTTGGAATTGAGGAAATAAGCCTTTACCTTATCTCCCTCATGAACGGTAATATTCCCGTCCTTGTCCATAAACTCTTCTACATCCAGCTGCCCTTCACTCTTGCCGTTGAGCTGGAGAAAAATACAGTTATCCGTAACCGAGACAACCTCGGCCTCTATCTCCTGACCGGGTTTCAACGAGCTTACACCGCTGAAACTGTCCTCCAGGAGTTTTTCAAAATTTTCGTTTTCCATGGGTCTATAATAGTGATGAAATTAAATTATTACAAGTGGATCAGCGGAAATGATCAGTCAGGTTTGGTTTAATATGTTCTTCCTGTGCTTCAGGGGTAAAGCTACCACATTGTACCCCAGCTGTGGGTTTCGATTGTCCATGCTGACGGGTTGATCATTAAACCAGTGTCTATTGACAGAGCTATAGATACAGTTTCATTAAGCACCATTTTATCTGCAACATCGGAAATATCTACAAGCTGATTGTCGCCGTTCGCATCCAGAATTTGATAAACCATTGCAGCTGAGTAATCCATTGTGTCGGGGCTTATTAAATCATTCCAATCGGAAATATCTTCTTTATTCTTTTTAAGGGGATAAATTTTTAACTCGACATCGGGACCTTGGGTAGTATTATGCAAAAAGAATAGAAATTTATCAAAATATACAGGGTTGAAATCCTTAAACCGTAATACGAATATGTCACTAACCGGCCAACTATAGTTTCCCATAGTTGAAAAATCATTAACTACATAGGGTGTCTGCTGGAAATACCACACTTTGAACTCCTCAGGATCATCAGGAGCTGTATTGTCATCACTTACCAGAATATATGAATCCTGCGGAGGATTATAATTCAAATTTAAAAACTTGTGTAAAGGAGCCAGCCATGTCCCGCTTTTCTCGTGCGCATACAGTGCAAAATAATGATCGCTGTCCTCCCGGAGATTTTCCCATTCAAACTTCCATTGTACCTTCGAATCTATATCAACATAATCATCTTTATTAAGGGGATACATACTACTGGGAGGATTACTTGAGTTATGTACTATTCGAATTTTATCAATTACTTGATTTTCAGGTGTCGCCGGATCAGGAGCTTTCCAGTTCCAGACGGTAACTATTGAATCAGCACCTGATGGAGTTACTGCAAATTTAACAATCTGTGCTCCGTCATCATCAGGATTATCCCTCCCCAGCGGAGCTGGGAGGAGAAAATCGCAGGAAGTTATAAATGTCATCACACTTAACGTTAAAACCAACGTTAACAGTCTACTTTTGTACTTCTTCATAACTACTACTACCGTTGTAATAATATTTCCCATAATGGTATCATAGTGTGCAAATAAATAGATTTTATCCTCCAGTGGCGGTTATTTGATAATATCCGCAGTTATAAAAGGTGCAGAAGCATTATTGTCAATCGTAAAATTTGATCCATCCGTGGTTTTAATCAGTATTGCTTTCAGTGGACCAAGCATAGCCGCCCTAACGACATTTGTTATATCGTAGGCAGGAAGGTTGCTACTAAATGACAATGCAGAATCCTCTCTTACAATAGTGTTGGATAGAAGCTGGTTCCATTTAGTCATATCATCATTACTTGGAAAGCCATCAAGGGGAGCAAAAGTAATTTCGGTTAATGCAGTAACTGAAATTGTAATAACCGCATTGACGATATAGACATCTTTAGGAAAATTAAAAGAGATTACAGCCCACTGGGAATTTGAAACAGATAATGAAGCTTGATTCCAACTTATCATACCCGCATTATCGATATTGAAAGCCTGATCCCTGGAATACATAACACCGCTTTCCGATGTACCGGGAAACATAACCTTAACTTTATAGACAGGAACCCAATCTCCAAACCCCGTTTTTGCAAACAGTGAGAAATAGTGAGTTTTAGAAGAATCCAAATTTTCCCACTGAAACTCCCATTTATTGCGATCAGTAAATGTCTCTCCCGCAAAGGGGATAGTGAATCCCGGATAACCGAGAGTGCTGTGGAGAATATTAATCTTTTCCACTCTCTCATCATAATCCATCCAATCTTGAGGTGGTGCCCAATTCCAAATAGTTGTAATGGATGTATCACTTGTAGGGACAGCGGTAAATCCGGAAATCTGGATTTGTTCATCATTAGCATTTTCCCGCAAAAGGGGCGGAGACACAAGTAGATTGCAGGAGGATAATAGAATCAAAGATAATATAATAATAAAATATCTAAACTTATTCATTTACTAATTATTCTCCCATACTGTAAAACGATCCGTACTCCCATCCCAAAATGTAAGGGGATCTATATTTACATCTACTACTGCATTTGCTGCAATAAATGCTATGGTGTTAGAACCGTACACTCTTGCTAAGTTTATCTGTTCCTTGATTTCAACCACATCCGTTGAGCTGATATTATTTACCTGCTGTGCATGCTGATAATCAAGTTGTCCGGCGATTTGTCCCCAAGTTGTTACAGAATCGTAAAGTCTGATTCTTACGGGAACAATGAGAATATCTCCTGATGCGGAAACATTCCAACCCCGGATTGCTGCCTCAGAAACGATACCGTAATTGGGATCATTTAAATTATAGAATTCGAAAAATCCAACATTGCCACCAGGGACTGTACCAGTAACATTCGTTGAAGCTGTAGTAACAACATTTCCTGGTGACGCAGAAGAGATATAAAATTTATTAAACCCGGGACTCCATGAATTGGGGTAAACATTAGAGTTAATCCATTTTTTTTCGATTTTGGGAGAAAGCCACTTCCCTCCTTTTTCATGAGCATAGAGAGCAAAATACTGATCTTCCCCTTGCTGCAGACCTCTCCATTCAAATTGCCAGGTTGAAATATCACTAATATCCGTATAGTCCTCTTTATTTAGCTGAACTACGCTGGAAGGGGGATCATTTACTTTATGCACAATTCTTATTTTATCAATCACCTGATCATCAGGAATATCCTGTGCAGGTGCGAGCCAGCCCCATACAACAGTAATAGAATCTATACCTGATACAGCAGCACTAAACCCGCCGATTTGCGCCTCATCATCAGCCGGATTATCCCTCCCTAACGGTAGTGGGAGAAGATAGTCACAGGCAGACAAGAAGAACACTGCAGAGGCTGCCGACAAAATATAAATGAGTCGTTTCAATTTCATCACTCTAACCTCAAATTGACTACAAGAGAGGTCTCGTTTCCGGCAGGAACCACCCTGAAAGAAAGATTACTCTCCTTTGTGTTATCCTGGCCATTACCTCCAGCTCCTTCAGCAGGAGAAAGAAGTCCGGCAACAGATAAAACAGTACCGCCCACAAGCAATCCGTAGGCTGTATACGATAAAATATCCGCTGTTACAGAATATCTTTTCGTTAAACTGTCTCCAATTGTACCTGTAGGCGAGTTATCGGTTATCCATGATTCTTCGGCCTTTCCGCGGTAATTCAGTGCAAGACCGGATGCTATTGTACCCAACCCTGCAAGAGTGCTTCCCCAGCTTAAAAGGTTTCGTGCCTTTTTGGAAACAATCATAGGGCTATGCTCTCCGGGAAGGAGCGCTGCGGTAATCATCCCCGCATACCCTATACTCCACAGACCGTAGGCAGTATATCTAGAGATAGCCGGAAGCAGCAGGGATTCCCGGTAGCTAGTATATTTTGCAGTAAAATCGGATGTGGCTTGCGCATATTCCAGATACCTTCTTAAAGAAATAAACGAGAGTTGATCTGTCAAAGCAGAAAACGCATCCCCTAAGGTATTCATCCCGTAGAATAGTGTAAAAAGGTACTTCCCTGCCGGAGAAAATGAATATGCATCATCCAGCATAGAGTGGATCCCCACACCAATGCCAATATTTCCTAATCCTGAAAAAACGTACGTCATGGATAAAGAGCCTGAAAAATCCATGGTAGATTGCCTATACTGCCGATAAGGATCATCCTGAAACTGGTTATTCATGTATTTATTCCAGTAGATAAGGGAGTTAATCCTATCGTACTCAGCCAAAGATCCAGAAAGATTACCAAATTGATCAAGTGTTACCAGAGAGAAAACTGTCCAATGCTGCCACTTACGTTTCTGTTCCCGTGCTTTAGCAGCTTTCTCCTCTTCAAAAAGATTCTGAATCTCCCCTTCAACTACTTTTTCCTTGACCTTGTCCTCCAGGGCTGTACGTGCAGGTTCATCGAAGAGCTCCAGCGCCTTTTCAGGATCTTTTTTCACAAGGTCTGCGAAGGTATCAATGTTCTCTTTTACCTGGGCCTCTTTCTTTGTTTCCTTCTCAGTATCGAGAGTCTTCTGAACCTCTGTGACAACCTCGGGTGGGAATTGAGTCTGGACTATTTTTCTTGCCAGCCCCTCTACTGCTCCGTCAAGCCCCTTCAGGTTGGGGGCAATTTCTGAATCTGTAATGAGGAATTTCTTTTCCTTCGTATCATACACACGCGTTTCCAGCTTATACCCGGTACCCTCAGGGACAACCTTCCCGAACAAAATCTGGTCTACATTCAGCTGGGCTGCGTACTTATCGATATCTTCAATCCTGGGGAGGGACTTTAATTCAATTCCGTTTTCACCGAGAAACTTCTGCAGGTCCTCTTTAGGAAGTACCTGATACGTATTAATCTTCTCGATCTTCGCATCCACAAGCTTATCCACGACCTTTGGAATATAGATGGGAACATCTTTTGAAAAGACCGGAATAATTGCCAGTGAAGGCTTCTCTGCCTTATCCCCGCTGCCGGTTTCCTGTGAGAACCCGGCGCCAGCCTGTAGGATTATAAGTACGAGTAATAGAATTATTATTTTTTTTGGGAACAAGATCATCATACGTTCTAAATATATATCATATTCCAAAAATATCAAACATATTTATTTTAATCCTGTTTTTTAAAAGCAAAACTGCACCACCAGGATTTTTAAGTTGATATTCTTCAACTTGAATCAAAATCAGGATTACCAGTTATAATTTACTGGAATATATGGATGGGCTCTGTTAGAATTAAACAGTAGAAAGAACTTTTAAAGGACTATGAAAATGAAGAAAACTGTAGTATTTTTCCCTATTGTTATTTTAGTACTGCTTCAGATTACAAGCTGTAAAACCTTGTTCACAGAAGAAGGCCGTTTATACAGCCAGGCTCGAACACTTGCCCGGCAGAAAAGATATGACCATGCAATAACAAATGTAAGTATGGCCCTGCAGATAGACCCGGAGTACAAAAAGGCTATTAAGCTTATTGACGAGATTTATCCTGAATCCCAATCCTATTACCTTCGTGAACTTAAAAATATGGAACAAAAGGATAGCCTGGAAACGCTTGACCGCCGGGCATCAATTTATACCAGCCTGAACAGGATCTACCTCGCCATGAACAATCTTCCGCAGTTGATACATCCGAAAACAAAAGAGGTACTTTCGTTTAACCTTGTTGATTATTCAAAAGAAATGGATGAAGCGGTACAAGCTGCTGCTGAAGGATATTATCAGGAAGGACTAAAGCTGGCGGGAAATGGCACTAGAGAAGATGCAAAGGCAGCATCAAAAGCTTTTTTGAAAGCATTGGAATATATACCGGATTACAAAGATGCTGTTTCCAGAGAGGCTGCTGCGCGGAACAAGGCAATTCAGGCTATAGTGTTCCTACCATTTCGAGGCCTGGACTATACCATTTCTGATCTCAATGCAAACGAATATCTATTGGATAACATCGTAGCAAAGCTTAGTTCAGATAAAGAAGTTATGGAATATACTAAAATTGTGGACCAGTCTCAGCTGGAACCTATTCTGCAGAGTCAACAGCTGGCATTGTCAGGTCTTTTCGATGATACGACAAGTGTTGAAATCGGAAAACTTGTGAGTGCCAATCTGATTTTTTCAGGGAAAACGAACCAGATATCCTATGATAAACCAGTGGTAACCCACAAAGTCGAGCATCGGAAAAAGGACGTTCCAGCTGTTTTTGATGATCTTGGGAGGGACCCTTTAGAAGGAGAAACGGTTACCGTTGAAGCAGATGTTGATATTTTCAAGAAAGTTACCAGTGCTAAAATTCTTATAAGCTACAAACTTTTGGATATTGAAACTTCTACCGTTCTTCTGAGTGATTCTTTGAATAAAGATACTGAAGACAGCATTTCCTGGGCAACATATCAGGGGGATGAAAGAGCGTTAAACGATGATGATCTCGAACTTGTTTCAAAAGGGGATGAGAAGGTTAAAGATGCATCAGAGCTTATTTCAGAAGGGTTAAAGGACCTTGGAATAGAAGTCGCTGCAAAACTTAAAAGCTATCTTAAATAATCCCTTTGTGGCAGTATTAAAAATATGAAGAGAACGGGGCTCAAAACTGGCGATGTTATAATTTTTTTTATTGCACTTGCCCTGCTGGCAGCAAGTTACGGGATAATCAATTCAGGATTCGGGAAATCAAATTCCAACAATAACCTCATGTTGAAAATATCCGCTTCAAGCGGGGAATGGATTTATCCACTGGATAAAAAAATGGAAATTGGAGTAGACGGTCCTCTGGGAACAACAATGGTTAATATAGACCATGGAAAAGCATGGATAAGTGATTCTCCATGCAAAAATAAAATATGCATTGCAACCGGAGTAATCACATCCTACAATTCCTGGGTAGCCTGTCTGCCGAACAAAGTTCTCATTACAATTTCCGGTTCCGCCAGTGATACCGAGGTTGATGATGTCTCTTTCTAGGAGTTTTCAAAAATCTCATAAACTGTTAACACAAACAGCCTTTTTAGGAGCCTTATGCCTGTTTTTTGCTACTTTGGAATATCTTTTTCCAAAACCAGTCCCATTTTTCAGGATTGGGCTTGCAAATCTTCCCATACTGCTTTCTTTGAACATACTGCCTTTCCCCTATCTCATGCTTCTTGCACTCCTTAAAGTGCTTGGCCAGGGGCTTATCAACGGGACCCTGGCATCTTATGTTATTCTATTTAGTTTTTCCGGTACCTTTTTAAGCCTTTTTGCCATGTATTCAGTCCGCAGAATACCTGGTTTATCATTCATTGGAATAAGTATAATCGGAGCAGTTTTCAGTAATGCTGCTCAGGTCACTCTATCAATATTAATCGTATTCGGTTCCAATGCCGGATATATTATACCCTATTTTTTTACCATAGGTCTGATCAGCGGAACTGCAATGGGTATATTCGCCAATTGGTTTTCGGTACGATCAGCGTGGTACCAGGCAATGGTACATAAGCAGGTTTTCAAAATTCCTGATACCCCTCATTTGGAAAGTAACAATACAGCAAGAAACAAATCAAAAGATTACATTGCAGCTATTCTTCACCCGCAACTACGGTTTTTCTTGGGATTGCTGCTCCTGATACCACTTTTTTTTCAGGAAGTTCTCCTTTTAAAAATAATTCATGTAGTAACCTTGGGTATTCTTTGTAAATTATCCGGGAAACGGATTTATTATGTATATTTTCTGAATCTGCTTATCTGGATTACGGTATTTCAGCTTCTTTCTCCCTTTGGGCAGGTATTACTGGATCTTAAAATAATTACCATTACAAAGGGTGCATTATTTTCCGGAATTAATAAATCATTGTTACTTATTGGACTGGTTTTCACCTCATTGTTCTCGGTATCCCCGGGGTTAAAATTTCCTGGACGTCTAGGAGGTGTCCTGGCCGAAATGTTCTATTTTTATGAGGAACTCTACAGCAGCAAGGGCAGAATAAAACGAAAATCATTCATTTCGGATGTTGATTTATTATTGGGGGAAACACTGAACTCCCCGTTAAAAGCACATAAGGAAAAAGGGATCATTACTTTTTCCCCCGGTTTGAATAATAGAAAGGCACTCCTTTTTTCCTCTTTCATCATCCTGTTTTACTATACACTGCTTGTGCTTGGGCAGTTTGTAGTTAACGGTCAATGACTTGTGAAATACAGCTGATCAGCATTAAACTACTACCTTCCGTTTAAAAGTTAAAGGCCATTCCAAGCTGTACAGAAAGCCCCATGGATGAAAAACTAATTCTATCTCCTGCAGAATTCCTGGCAAAATTAAAACTCTGGTACTGGGGGAATATTCCATTAGCATCAATATCCGCATCTGAATTTATTGTGTTGTCCCGGACATTTGCTCCAATTGTAAAAGAAGTAGGAGTAAAAGGGGGAAGTAAATATGCCCCGAGTTTTCCAAAAAACGACAATCTGCTGGAAACCAGATAGTTGGCACTTAACGACAGATGATAACTAGCGTAGAAATCATGATTAAATCCATCTACTATAAGACGGTCAGTAGCAATTGCAAGACTACCAGGAGTCAACTTATCCGGATACCAGACAGGAAAGTCGGTAAAATCCTGTGTAAGGATGGGATTAAAATAGAGCACCGCTGCAGCCTGGGCACCAAGGGAAAGACGGACCGTAGGAGAAAGGGTGAACTCCCCTGCAAGTTTAATCCCATCACCAGAAAATGTAAAATATCTGGTCGTGTCATGATAATTGAGTTCATCATCCTGTACAGATATTTTATCAGAATCCATTCCATGAAGTTCTGCAGATTGGGTATGGACGTACCCAAGGGATAAGGAGAGCCACTTGCTCAGCCGGTATCCGGCATCAATTGAAACTACGGTAAGAGCATTATTGTTTGAACTTAATTCAAAAAGTGGTGTAACACTCGGAGCAAGTATTATTCCAAAAGGGGATTGAAAAGTAGAGGCAATGTAGCGCTGAGCTTCCTGTTCTATCTCACTCCTGGCTACCTCAATACTGGAACCTGCAGCAATCTGTCCTGTTTCCACATCCACAAGTCTGGCTGAAATAAGATACCTGTTCCCTGCTCCTGAAACAGATCCTACCAGAAGGAGTTCAATACCCTGCAGGTTTCCAATCTCCGGTGCAGTTGTTGTATCAGTAAAACCCGATAGATTCAGCTTGTATTCTTCCATCAGCAGATCCAGATTCTTCCGTTCAATGATGGAAAAAACTGCAGATCTGCTGAACTCGTCTGTTAAGAGTACTGCAGCAAGGGACCCTACAGAGTTTTTTGCGGCATCCTCCGTCTCTTCTTTAAAATCGGCAACACCAAGACGGGGTTTTATAAGCAGTTCTCCATGGCTTTCCATATAGCTGCGGGTAATATCCACCGCAAGTTTTCGTATCTCACGGTCCAGGGACTGGGCTCCTGCAAAGATGGCCAGGAACACTAAGAATACAATAAACAATTTTAATTTCATACTTCACTCCCATTTAAAAAGTACAGATGCTGTTATGAGAAATACTAGTGTCATACCGCTTAACACAAGAATATTCGGAAGGATCTGAACAATACCTGCTCCGTCAATCATAATAGCCCTGGAGGCTTCAATAAAATGCGTCAAGGGGAAAAATTTTGATGCCTGCTGCATTAACCTCGGGGTTCCTTCAAGAGAAAAGAAAACTCCGGAAAATATAATCATAGGAAAGGTAACAAGGTTCATTAAACCGCTTGTCAGCTCCTCGCTCTTTAACCGGGCTGCAAAAATCAGCCCAAATGAGATCATACACACTATGGATAGACTGGTAACCAAAACCAAAAGGAGATAAGAACCATGTACCATAAAATGTAAAAATAAATTTGTTCCGGTAAAAACAAGGATTGATGTCAAAATAACTATGATAAACCGGCTTACCATTTGTGCGGAAATAAAAACAATAGGAGAAACAGGAGTTGCCTTCATTCTTTTGAGTACTCCGTTTTTCCTGTACCGGACAATGACAAAACCAACACCAAACATACAGCTGAAAAGCATATTCATGCCGATGACCCCGGGGACCAGCCAATCGACATACCGAATAGGGCTACCGCTTAGTTCTTTCTCCTGAAATCCGGCAAGATCCTTTTCACCCACTATTCGCAGCAAACCGGAGCTGTTCGATTCATTGTTTAGATAGTATGTTCCATCATTAAAATCTATCAGCATATCAATTTGATGGCGCCGGATCTTTTCCAGGGGTAATTGCTTATCCGAATCATAGCTTATTTGTTCTATCGAAGGGAGATTAAGAAATGCTTCTTCCCCTAATGTGGATTCGCCTATGACGCCAATTTTGAATATGGTATCGTTGTTGCCGTTAAAAGCAAATGAAAAGCCGACAACCAGAACTATCGGGAAAAGCAGATTCCAGTAAAAAGTTCCTTTGTCCCGAAGGAACTCCATTGTTCTGGCATACACTATTGCGGTAAATTTCTTCATGCATACTATCCTTTCATGAGCGCAAAGAGGCTCCTGTCAGTTTTAAAAAAAGATCATCCAGATTTGGTTTTTTAATGATAAGCCCTTCCAGATTGACCTTTGCCTCCAGGAGTTCTTTCATTGTTCTATCAAGATTATTTGTTGTAATCTCAAGAAAATCCCCTATAACCGCACTGTTTTCAAAGTTAAAATCAAGCAGTCCGCTGTGGGGTATCCTGACTATGACACCATTAAAGTGGGTGGTTAACAGCTTTGCCGGGGTATCCAGTTCAAGCAGTTTCCCATGATCCATTATTGCAATCTGATCACAGAGAATTTCAGCTTCCTCCATATAATGGGTAGTTAAAAGAACTGTTGTGTTTTCTGCTTTTATACGGTCAATAAGGTTCCAGAAATTTCTTCGTGCCTGAGGGTCAAGACCTGTTGTCGGTTCATCAAGAAAAACCATTTCTGGATGAGGAATAATGGCAAGACCAAGAAGCATTCTTTGACGCTGCCCCCCTGAAAGTTTTCTATTATCCCTGTCTATAATATCTGTAAGCGAACAAATTTCGATAATCTCATCTAAAGTTCTGGGTTTCGGATAGAAAGACCGGAACATCTCCAGCGTTTCCTTTACTGTAATAAACTCTGGCAATGCTGTACTTTGAAACTGAATTCCTACTTTTTTTTTAAAATGATTATCAATCTTTTTTCCCCTGAAATATACCTTGCCCGAAGTCGGAGAAAGGATTCCTTCCATCATCTCTATTGTAGTTGTTTTGCCGGCACCATTTGGTCCAAGCAATCCAAAACAACTCCCCTCGGGTATGGAAAAGCTAATGCCATTGACAGCTTTAACATTTCCATAACTTTTTTTAAGGTTTTCTATCCGCATGATAGTATTCATACTTAAAAAGTAGTATATGTCATCTAGATGGTCAATCTAATTTCTTTCTTTTTTTGTAATATTTAAAAACAAGCAATACAGGCGTTACGGTCGTGCCGCTTTCTGTAAAATCAATAGCAGTCTTTTATCGTACCCTTTTTTCAATCAACGAACTGCTCTGTCAGGATCTTCCAGGAAGTCATCAAAAAGTTTTCTGGCAAAACCTGCCAGTAGTACCATTTAAGCAGTCAAAACTACAAATCAGTCACAATTTCTTGTGAGACCTCTGTATTCCATAACCATTACATGTTTCTTGGGTGTACGGCCTGCACGTTTACTTCGTAAGCCGTACTATGCCAGAGATGCGTACCGGAAAAATGATTTAGTGAATAATGAATTAAAAGCTCAATCTCTTGTATGATCTGCTTATGTACAACTTATCAACAAAGAAGAGAGCTTTTATCTATGAAAAGTAGAACAGAAATCCTTGGCAGTTCACCGATGCTTTTGGAAAATTCTTATGATATTCAGGATATTTTACAACTTTTCTCTACTCATCTGTATAGAGAGTAAACGGATCACTACGGGTTTTTATCAACAAGTATTTCCTGCAATATATTCCGTCATTTATTCTGTTAAAATAAAATCGAGGATCTGCATTACCTCTATTCCCGGGGGTGCATCCTTAACCAGCCTGGAATCTGTTTGATAGAGGAGATAGTATGTATCACCCTTTAATTCTTCCCCTGTCCGGTATTTTCTTAAATCCAGAAGGCTCCGGAACTCTCTCTTCTTATTTTCATCATTCAAGTCCACACACACCTGGTAACAGTGGTAATTCCGTCCAGAGGTAACTACAAAATCAACTTCATGGCCTTTCTCGTCCCTTAGGAAGAAAACTGATGCTTCACCATATTTTTCAACAAGATGGTTATATATGAGATTTTCAAATCTCCCTGATTCCAGACACAGATGCGTAAACAGATTATCGGAAAGATAGTATTTCTTCTGGGTCCGGAATATTCTTTTCGTTTTCCACTGGTACTTATCAACTCTCCCTAGAAGAAATACGCTGCTGAGATATGAAAGAAAAAGACTGACCGTTTTATCATTTATTCCCATAACCCTGCTTAGTTTTGCTGCACTGACAACTGCTCCCGGATTCTTTGCAATATAAAGAAACAGGGTTTGTATACTGTCAGGCTTCTGTATGCGATAACGGTTTATAATATCTTTTAGTACAATTTTTTCGATAAGAGACTGACGGTAAGCCTCCTTTTGGTCGGCAGGAAGCAGAAAGGTTTCATAAAATCCTCCGTATTTAATATAACTCTCAAACAACTGGCTGATTTCTGTTCTTTTCTCATTAATAGAAAACAAGTCCAGCTTAGTATACCCATGGAAATCAAGATACTCTTTAAAATTAAAAGGCTGGAGCCTGAATTCCAGCACCCGTCCACCGATAACCGTGCTGAACTCACTGGACAAGAGATGGCTGTTAGATCCGGTAATGTATATATCGGCATTTTCTGAGTCATAGACTGTTCTTATAAATTTCTCCCAGGAATTTATATTTTGTATTTCATCAAAAAACAGATAAAGCGGATGACGGGGGTCCGATTTAAGTTTAAAGGTGTCGTAGATATTTCTAAGAGCTTTCAATGAAAGATAACTGCTTAGCCTGTCGTTTTCAAAATTAATAAAGAGTATGTTTTGTTTTGGAATCTCATTGGATATTTTCTGATACAATCTTTTTAGAATGAATGATTTCCCTGACCTGCGGATTCCTGTGATTACTTTAACAGGTTTCTTCTTTAAAAGATTCTCTGATAAATTTTCTTCCAACTTTCTGATAACGATATTTTGGGTTTGATACGCAGCACTTTCCTGAATAACTGTAACGATTTCACTATAACTCAGCATACATTCATGATAACACTGCAAACCCCAATTGTCAAATAGTCGGAATACTTTCCGAAAAATAGTGCAAATATTCGGATTTTATTCCGAGATTCAACCCAATCTCGCATTTATGCAGAAACTGCTGCTTGTAACTTTGTAATTTTAAAGCTGTACTTTTAACATGCATAACTCAAATTCTACTTGACTTTTCTAAAAGCAAACGGGGCCCCAAGAAAGCCAAACTCCTGTAATCGGTACGCCAGGCCGGCACAGGGGAATGTCCGATTTATATTTTAACCTTAAAAAACTTGCTTGTCGTTGTAAGATTTATCCTTAACCCCTGCTGCCGAAAATCTCCGCCCGCTGATTTTATCGGTACGGTACTACGGCCCGCACGTTTACTTCGTAAGCCGTAGTATGCCAGAGATGCGTACCGGAAAGAATCACCGGATTTTTGAGGAACGCATCTAATATATTTGGAATTATTAAGGAAAGTTGAAAATTATAAAAAATATTGTTTTTATCAGGGCAAAGAAAAAGCCTGGCGACGACCTACTCTCCCACCTATTGGCAGTACCATCGGCGCAGAAGGGCTTAACTTCCGTGTTCGGGATGGGAACGGGTGGAACAC
>JANTFL010000031.1 GCA_024763455.1 Sediminispirochaeta sp.
GCCATTTTATCGGTTCTGCCGATAATTTTTATTATCTGTCCCCGCTTCATCTTATAAACCCTGTTTGATGTTACATCGGGGGTTTCCCTAATTAAAAGACCATCTTTTAGATTGTGAGCGAATATTGTTTTATACTGTGCCACCGTCTCGCCGTTTTTCCCGGCCTCTTCCTCCGTCTCAAAAACATCCAGCCGCCACTTGGGGAGTTCTATCTGCTCTTTACTGTCTGATTTTTGGACAGTATAGGTGTCGTTTAATTTTGATTCTGAAATTATTGGAAGGGTTGCTCCTGTTTGTAATATTTCCTCATTAGGCGACCAGAGGAGAACTCCGTACCCAATGTATTTCTTTCCGCAGGAAACGGACAGTAGTGAAACTAAAATCATTATGACAAGATACAGCTTTGGCTTTCCGGGTAAATTAGTCATCTGGTACTCCTTTAGTAAACAATAAGTATTCGCCCTTGGTAAATAAGGTTAATATTTTTTCCACGGGATAGTATTTTTTCAGCGTCCAGGGTAGAGATAATTATATCAGTATTGTTTACTCCGAACAATCCTCGTGCGGTAAGTTTGAGAGGTGAAAGTCCAATCCTCCCGGCACTTCCGGCTAAATCGAGATCTTTCCGGTATCCAGCTGCTCCCCATTTTTTTAGCATATCCGTATCAATGTGGAATCTATCCATAATAAGGTTCATGTTTTGGTCGTAAATTCTGGGAAACAGTGATGGGGTAAAATCTTTATGTTCATCAATGTAGATAACTATTCCGGTAAAATCGGCAGATGGAACAAACCTTAAAAGCCTTCCTATCTCCTCATGGGGCGGTGACGGAAGAAAAATTTCAACGATGTCAGGATAAAGATTAATGGTGTATTGTATTTCAAGGTTTTTCATGTCTTTGGAGAAAATAGATCTTTCTCTTTCAGCTTTATCTGCAAGTTTAAAAACCCTGGGAATGAGCGAAGTTTTTTTGTTTAGATAGTCTTGTATCCTTGTGTGTGAATCAAGTATCAGCCCAGAAAGTTCATCAAAAATTATTACCGGCAAGTTATCTGAAATTTTCTCTTCAATCTGTTTTTTTACTGCAGGCAGGGGGCGTTCCGTTACGGGAATAGGATATACAATAGTGATAATAAGTGCATCGTCAGGCCACAGAACTTCTGATGTAACTGTATAGTCTACAGCAAAGAGATACAGTGAGCTTGAAAATAATAAAACAAAAATCATTACTCTTCGAAACATTACTCTGCTCCTGAAAAAGGTTTGTCTCCGAAATATATCCCTGCCCATTCCCACTGGCCATGAATCTCCGGATCAGCCGGAAAATAGACCCGTTTGAAGTACAGATACCATGTTCTTATTCTATAAGACCAGCCCCATGTTTTTAAATAAGCCTCTTTTGTATTTGAGTCTCTGTCGAGTTCAGATGCATACCGGACCCGCTGCCTCATAAAAACGCTTAACTGGGAGAGGAACTCGTCGTTGGCTTTTACGTTTTCCTGTTCCCATGCTATTGCAAAGAAGTTAACTCTGGACATGTACCTGGCCAGACGTCTGGCATCACGTCTGTATATTGCACTTTTTATTGCTTTGACAAGATCGTCCAAATTCGCCATCGTCCAATTCTTGTTTCTGTAATCATAAAAATCTATAATCGGCTTAATCTCTTCCCTTGCTTCAGGATGGCCCGGGACCTTGGCGTCTGGATATTTCATGAAATTTTTATATGCCTGGATGGCAAGATCCCATTCACCAAGTTTCTCGTAGGTTTTCGCCAGATGGAAATAGACAGGACCCGGACTTATGGCATCTTTAAAACGGGCTAATAGTTCTTTAAAATAGTTTACTTTGACATAGGGATCATCAACCATGTCGATAAGGTTTGAAAGGCAGGTATAATGAACCGAGGTACCATGAACCAGGATATCGGAATAATTTTTAAGGATCCTTTCGAAGTAAAGAACAGCAAAAGGGTTGGCCCCTCTTTTAAGGTAGTTTTGGGCGACTACCATGAGATAATATGCGTTGAAGGGATCTTCACTGTTCTGTTCAACATATGTGGTCAGAAATAGATTGAGTTTTTCCGTTTCGTCTTCAGTTTGCAGTATTTTAATAATTTCCTGTATAACAATAAAATTACTCTCCGGAGTATCGGATTGTCCCTGCAGCATTCTTGAAAGCTGGGAGAGTTCCTTTTTCTGTTCCTTTGTCCCTGTAACATAGTAGGGATCGTTGTAGTGTCCACAGCCTGCTATAAAGAGCAGAGCCGCTGGTAGTATAATAAGGAATAAACGTTTCATCTGTTGGATACTATCACAGCTGAACTCTCTAAGCAATAAGGGATGCTGAATCAGCCCCGGCAGGGGAGGTTTACTGTGTGAATAATGACTGCTCCTTATCCCTTTCCGTATCTCGCCCGGAATTCTTTTACCACTTCCGCCATAATGGAAAGCGCAATTTCTTCAGGATTTGCAGATTGAATAGGCAGACCGATAGGGCTGTGAATTCTATCACAGTCAGATTGAGAAATACCTGCTTTCAGCAGCCGGTCAATCCTGTCTCTATGTGTTGTTTTACTGCCAAGTGCGCCGATATAAAAACTTTCTGTCTGTAAGGCAAGCTGCAGTGCCTGGTCGTCAATCTTGGTATCATGGGTAATGACTGCAACTGCTGTATAGGGGGTTAGTTCTAGTGTTTGAAAGGCTTTTCGCGGCCACATACGGTAAAGTTTATCAGTATCGGAAAAACGTTCTTTCCGGGTAAAAGCTGACCGCGGATCAATAATAATTGTCCGGTAGCCGGTTAGACGGGCAATCGTGTGCAGCGCAATACCGATATGGGATGCCCCGATAATAATGAGCTGCGGTGCAGGGGCAAGAACGGCAGAAAACAGGCGGGATGTACCGAGGGAAAAGACTCCTGTGGTAGTGTTGGTAAAAGATAACTCGGCAAAAGCCTGAGCGTCTTCTTTGGAAAAAGATCCTGTGTTAGTGAAAGATGATGAAAGGAGGTTCCCTTTTTCATCCAGTGCAAACAGAGAACCGACTGCCTCCGGGTTGCCGTTACTGACAAGTCCCCATCTGCCGCCTTTTCCGTTTTCGATCAACCCGCAGAAATCATCAAAAAAAGGTTTGCTGAGGAGGGTTAGTGCGATAGTTACCTCTCCGCCGCAGGGAGAAACTGACCCGAGAATTTCATCATCAATTTGACAAAAGGTAAGTATTTCCGGTTTCCCTGTTTTAAAAATCCGTTCTGCTGCACCAAGTACGGTTGATTCAATACAGCCTCCACTGACAGAACCGGTAAGAAGACCGTCGTTACGTACTGCCATAACTGCCCCCCTGCCTCTGACGGCAGAGCCTTCCAGATCAATGACAACAGCGAGAACTATTGTGTCCCATCCGTCACGATACCATTGCCGGATGTCGTGGATCAACTCAGTCATAAAAATACTATACTTAAATACTCTCCTTTGGACAATAGCACAGTAAGGTTATAGGAGGAAGGGGATAATTGCTCTTCTCTCTTTTGGGTAATCAGGAAACATTTTAATATACCATTTCTGGTATGAAACAGCGCGGGGTATAAGATTCGCCATTGTCCAGAGAGCAAAAATAAGACCAACCAGGGACCAAGTAAGAAGCGCCCAGCCTATCCATTCCATAATTTCGCCGAGATAGTTCGGGCATGACACAAATCTGAACATACCTCCTTTGGGAATGGAATAGCTGTTCTCCCCCCCTTTACGAAGATTTCTAAGAATATGATCAGAATGAATGTTCAGGATGAATCCTGTAATGAAAATGGCCAGACCGGCAACAAACGGAAGCTGCTTGAACCAATTTTCAGGGTAAAGTGGATGCATTAAAAACAGGAACGTTCCCTGAAGATAACTGTTAATCAGATTGAAGATACCCCCCATCCCCACAATACTTACCGGAATTGTTTTATGACCCCGGATCAGGAAGGGATAGATAAATGCCCTATGTACATAGTGAATCTCCCAGATAAGTAAGAATACAATCTGAATCGCTGATACATCTTTGCTCCCCTTAAGAAAGATTATAAAAAATATGAGGGGTGAAACAGCTTCCATTACTATCCAGCCGGTTCTGTTCCCCATTTGAGGTCCCCAGCTTTTTGTATTAAAACGTCCGTATCCTGCAGAAACAAAGAAAAGTATAATAAAAACAATTCCTGCCAAAATGAGAAATGAATATTTAAAAAGGATAAAGAGGGAGCTTTCAAACATAATGGCAAAGTGTAGCTTTTTTAACCGGGGTATAGCAACATTCAGAACCGGATTTTTGTAGAAAACAAACAGTAAAAACTATACACTTGAACTATGGTGAAATACACAGAAAATGAATATAGAAGGATGCAGAACAAAATCCATACTGAACAGGTGGCAGCAATTTTACGGGAATCTTCGGTAGGGGTTGCCGGTCTTGGAGGGCTTGGGTCTAATGCGGCTGTAGCACTTGCCAGGGCAGGGATCGGAAAGCTTGTGCTTGTTGATTTCGATGTGGTTGAATTTTCCAACCTAAACAGACAGTACTATACCCTGGATGATATCGGTAAGAAGAAAACGGAAGCCCTGGCAGGGAAAATAAAGGCGGTTAATCCCTATGTTGAGCTCCAACTGCTTAACAGGAAGATAACTTCAGAGAACTGCAGTTCCTTATTTCAGGGAGTGGATGTTGTTATTGAAGCGGTAGACAGAGCTGCTGTTAAGGGAATAATTATTGAATCAATCCTCACAGAAACGGAGGAGATTCCGGTTGTGGCTGCATCCGGTATTGCCGGATACGGAAGAAATGATACAATGGCTGAAAGAAGAATAGGCCGGTTAGTCATGATCGGGGATGAAGAGACCGGGGTCGCAGAAGGAGTTCCTCTCCTTTCGCCCCGGGTTATTATCGCTGCAGGGATGCAGGCAAATGCAGTACTGGATCTGCTGCTTCACAGGAGACTTGCGTAAATGATAGAGATTAATAAGAAAGAATATGATTGGGAGGAGGGATGTTCCCTCTATGATGTATTCCGTATGGCAGGATACACGCTGAAAAAGCCGTCGGTTATGGTCCATGTTAACGGCAAAGCGGTGAAAAGGGATTCATGGGACAGTTTCCGGGTGGAAGACGGCAGCCGGATAGAGCTGGTCAATCTGCTCAGAGGAGGGTGAGTATTGACATTATCATCCCTTTCGTTAGACTCAAAGCTTGATAAGGAGAACCTATGGCTGAAAAGATTGTTATTACACCAAATGGTGTTAAAGTTCCGGATAATCCGGTAATACCGTTTATTGAGGGGGACGGTATAGGTCCCGAGATTTGGGGTGCAGCGGTACGGGTATTTAATTATGCCGTTGAAAAGGCCTACGGCGGAAGGAGAAAGATTGAATGGCTGGAGGTTTATGCCGGAGAAAAAGGGTTTAAAGTAAAAAATGAGTGGCTTCCGGAGGAAACTGTTGCTGCGTTGAAAGAATACTCTGTGGGGATAAAAGGGCCTTTGACAACCCCTGTTGGTGGAGGAATGAGGAGCCTGAACGTTACGCTGCGGAAGAAACTCGATCTGTATGTGTGCCTCAGACCGGTTAAACATTATCCGGGGATACCCGCTCCTGTTGTCGATCCCGATGCGGTTGATATGGTTGTTTTCAGAGAGAATACCGAGGATGTGTATGCTGGGCTGGAGCTGCAGTCAGGAAGTAAAGAAGCGGTGGAGTTGATTTCGCATCTTAAAGATACATTTGGATGGGAAATCCCCGGAGACAGCGGTGTTGGAATAAAACCCATAGGGGAAGCAGGATCAAAAAGGCTTATACGGGCTGCTCTGAACTATGCTGTGGAGCATAAGAGAAAGATCGTCACCCTGGTTCACAAAGGGAACATTATGAAATTTACCGAGGGTGCATTCAGAAACTGGGGGTATGAGCTGGCAAAAGAGGAGTTTGGTGATGTAGTTGCCTTTGAGCGCGATACGGACGGAACTATTCCAAAAGGAAAAATACTTGTGGATGATGTCATAGCCGATGCGTTCTTTGAAAAGATGCTTACCAGACCCAAAGAGATAGATGTCATTGCAACCATGAACCTGAACGGAGATTATATTTCAGATGCCCTTGCAGCTCAGGTCGGAGGTATTGGTATTGCACCGGGAGGCAATATAAACTATACAGAAGGAACTGCCGTTTTTGAAGCTACCCACGGCACAGCTCCCTCTATAGCAGGTCTTGGTAAGGCAAATCCAAGTTCCCTGATTCTTTCCGGTAAACTAATGTTCGACTATTTGGGATGGAACGAAGCAGCTGATCTGATTGAAACAGGAATCAAAGGAGCAATAATGAGTAAAAAGGTGACTTTTGATTTTTACAGAATGATGAAGGAATCGGAGCTTGTTTCTACAGGAGAATTTGCCGATCAGATAATATATAACATGAATTGAAAGTGAAACCATACTTTGCAGAGAAACAACGGATATCTTGAGAAAGCAGTCATTATCACGTTCTGTATCCTGTCTGTCTCAGGATGTACTACAGCTACGGGTACAGCAGTACAGCCTCCGGTTCAGGAGGCTGTTTCTATCGAAGATACCGCTTTAAAAAATATTGAAGAGAGTAAAACCCTTATCGAATCAGGAATGCCCGGCGCCCTTCTCCATGCCCGGAAGCTTTTGGCAGAGGCTGATTTAACCAATACAGAACAGGGAGGAGAGCTGGATTATATCGCTTCCGCTCTGCTGTCTCTGATATATCCCTACTCCAGCGATCCCTACGGGACAGGAGTTTCTTTAAAATCCAGTATATACCCTGAGCTTGTTGAAACGGTGAGGAACGGTACCGTTCCTGTAATAAACGAGGAAAACACCAGTTACTTTACGCTGATGCTGTCTTCGGCGGTAGTTTTTTATTCTACGGAAAGTGATGTTTTCGAGAGAGCAGCGGAGATTGCTGATCAGCTTTTCAGTTTTAGTCCCGGGAGTCTGTACCCGTTACTCATCAAAGCAAAGATCAGTGAAGAAGAGGGAGATTTCAATGAAAGCCTGAAAGATTACCAAACAGTTTTGGAAAAAGCTGAGGATTGTTACCCTGCAGCTTTTGGAGAAGCGGTTATCTATCTAAAACAGGGAGAATACAGCAAAGCTGTTGATATCCTGGAGGGACTATATTCCCGGTACCCTGAAGGAAAAGAGATCAGAGATCTTCTTATCGACAGTTATATCGGCACTGGTGAAACCGGCAAAGCAAATACCCTTTTGGAGAAGGTTTTATCGGCAGAACCGGAAAATGTGGAACTTGCTCTGAAAAAAGCACGGCTGTCTCTGGATTCCGGTCAGATTGAACGGGCAGAAAAGTTGACCGACATATTTGAAGCATCCCGGGGGGTAAGTGCGGAGAGCCTTGCGATCAGGGTTAAAATCCTGTCGAGTAAAGGGCGGTACCGGGAGGCTGAAGGGTTATTTGAGGAACATAAAGATCTTCTTGAAGGAAGTCCCCGGCTGTCTGTCCTGTATGCACAAATTCTGGTTAATACAGGAAAATATGATGAAGGTCTTCTTTTCCTGGAGAAAGAATTAGTCCGGAATCCGGGGAATAGAATTCTTTCCGAAATGCTTTTAGAGATATACATAAAAAAAGACCGGTGGAACGATGCTCTTTCTGTTGTTTCACAGCTTCTTGCTGATCAGCCATCGTTGAAGATTCAAAGGGAGGGTGTTGTTGTATATTATACAATGAAGCTTTTCAATAAAGCGATGGTCTTGAATGAAAAAATTCTAAGCTCTGGAGAGTCGGATCTTGAGGATTACATATATAGAACGAAACTTCTTCTTAACAAAGGGTTAAAGGACACTGCGCTAAAGGAGTTGTCGAACTGGATAGACAAGTCTGAACTTCCACATGAACGGAGTACCCTTTACTACTATAAAAGCCTTTGTACTGATGATCTGGAAACCAAGAAAGAGTTTCTTCAGCAGGCTTTGTTTGAGAATTTACAGAATATAGATGCCATAATCTCCCTTGCAGATCTTTACACACAGCAGGGTGAGTACCGTAAGGCCTACCGGTATTTGAAACAAGCAGTTATACTTGATCCTGCGAACAGCGCCGTCAGGAAAAAACTTAAAGAGGTGGAGAGAAAGATAGAATGATATGTCTGACTTTGACGGGAAGATCGATGGAAGAAAATTTTACCCTGCTGGAACAAAACCGGGACCTGATCGATATTGCTGAATTGAGAATGGATTATCTTCCCGTGAAAGAACTCAGGGACATGAACGGGATACGGAAAAGGATGGGGATAGCAGCAATTGCCACCTTTCGTAAAGTATGTGACGGTGGAAGATTCCGCGGGGATGAAGGTTTCCGTAGAAAAACCCTTCTTGATGCAGTACAAGCAGGGTTTGAATATGTAGACCTGGAGTATGGTTTTGATTTTCCGGAAGTCGAGGCTGCGGTACTGAATAAAGGAACTGCGGTAATCCGTTCAATTCACAACTTTAGCGGCGTAGAAGTTTCTAAGGGTAGTATTAAAGGAATGCTCTCCCTTCCTGATAGTGAAATTCCCAAAATAGCTGTGTACCCGCAGAGCAGTAAAGATCTCCTCGGACTTTTGCAGTTGTACAGTACTTTTAAAGACCGGGAGAAAAAAATCATAGTGGGAATGGGAGCATACGGATTTTTCAGCAGGATTCTTTACCGTAAATTCGGCTCACTGCTGACCTATTGCTCTGGTGCAGAGGCTTCAGGAGCTCCAGGGCATATTTCTCCCGAGCAGCTGAAAGATGTTTACAATCTGGATATCATAACTCCCGATACGGCTGTCTATGGTATTATCGGTAATCCGGTGATGCACAGTAGATCACCGCATCTTCACAATGCGGGGTACCGGAAATATAGTATGGATGCTGTTTACATCCCATTCCCTGTAGATGATCCTGATCAATTTATGAGATTTGCCAATACACTTTCTATAAAAGGGTTTTCAGTAACAGTACCGTACAAGAAGGATGTTATCAGATTCCTTGATAACGTTGATCAATCCGTTATTCAGGCAGATGCCTGCAACACAGTCGTTCGTAAAGATAACGGTTATGAGGGGTGGAATACAGACATAGAAGGGTTTTTCAGGCCTCTTGAAAAGCGGATTTCACTCCAGGATATAAAGAGGATTGCAATTATCGGAGCAGGGGGAGCTGCGGGTGCTGTCATAAGGGCTCTCAAGGGACTTGATGCACAGATCCATATTTTCAACAGAACAGAGGAAAAAGCCCGTATCCTTTCACAGAAATTCGGCATCCGGTATTTTCCCCTATCGAGTTACGAAGAGATAGAACGCTGTGACCTGATTGTGCAGACAACAAACGTCGGGATGCATCCATTAGAGGATAAAACCCCTCTCCCTGGTTACCGTTTCAGGAAAGAGCAGATTGTCTATGATCTCATTTATACTCCCGAGGAAACCATCTTTTTAAAAGAGGCAGCAGCAGCCGGATGCCGGACAATTAATGGTCTTGAGATGCTTTTTATTCAGGGGAAACTGCAGTTTAAGCTCTTTACCGGGGTTGATTATCCCGAAAACTAGTTCCTGTTAACAGGAGCATAGAGAGAACTCTTTAAGAGCCGCACATAACTTATCTTTCCTACAGGGATTTCAACCTCTTTTTCTTCCGGAAGGGTATGGGCAATCAAGAGATGCTTGTCACTGTCGTTTTGTATCCTGGCAGGTTTTACAAGGATTCTGCGGTTTCCTTTTGGCAGCGAGTAGCTTTTTATCTCCAGGATATCCGTCTGGCTTTCCATCGCTCTGTGAATAAGTCTGATCTTACCCGTATAATCAAGTCCCCGTACTTCAACAATTTCTTTCCTGTATATCCCCCGTTGAAGCTGTTCAGGAAAAAGAATCAGTTTTTTATTGATTCTTGCCTGAAGTCCCTTTTTCTCTTTGGCGGTATAGTTCTTTTTCTCAAGTGCGCGTTCAAGTTCTTCAATAAAAGAATCATCTTTTTTGACAGAAGAACCGTTGTTATTTATGAAATTCAATTTAGGCTGATTAACCGTTTCCCCCTGCACAGCTTCAAAATTACCCGTCTCTTCAGTTTCGGGGGAATACATTTTTACTTCCGGCAGAATGGGAATCCCTTCATCCTGAAGAATTTTTATCCATTCAGTCTTATCCTTTTCATCGAAAAGATAGACTCCGGGTGCCGGATGAAGTTTGATAAAGGGTTCGAGTGCGCTGATATGATCAATGAGTACCTGTTTGGGTTCTGAAACAACAAGAGTAATCCCTTTGTAAAGCTGAACTGTGCTGTATTCCTCCGCCCAATGCCTGAGTGAGGTTTCGATGTTCTGGGGAATTCCGGCACCGCCCTCTTTTTTGAAATACAAAAGCAGATCACTATACGAAAGTTTCAGTTTGCGTATTCCAATACATGATTTCTTGTCTATTTCATACTGTGCAAAAAGGTCGAAACTCTTTATGGTTGATGAGAGTGCCAGCAGAATCCCTGATTGTAAGGTTATCCATGGCTTTGCGGTTATGGAAAAACTGGATTGAATGATAAGAGCAGGCTCCTTTTTCGGTTCATCAGAGATCATTTCTTTTACCATGGGATTAAGGACATAAAGGTCATTGCTATATTTAAGAAATACCTCTCTCAACGTTAAAGCAGGAAGGATACTTTCTTTTATCAATTCGAATAAATCCTGCTCCCTTGTCGCTGCTTTAAGAAGAAACAACAGATTGGATTTGGAAAATCCTGTACCGGTAGGTATTGAACCGAGAAATGTTGAAATAACTTTGGATACACGGATCAGGGTGGTCATCTCCTCCCCGTCGTATACCGCAGTGCTCCAGAGAAGGGAACATCTTTCGACATTGTTCAGGCTGCTGAATTCTCTGAGATTCCTGTATTGTATCAAAAGCTTTCCCCTGTCATTAACAAGCAGGTTTAGATGTATTGATGCTTCTGTAATGGCAGAGAATCTTGTACTGCCCTGTTCCACTTCTTCGAGAATAGAGGGGAATATCTGCATCAAACTTTCCCGGGGACGTTTTTTTAGCTCACCGTCCAGTTTAAAGATATCAGGTGTCTGGTTGATAAAAGATAAAACTGCAGTTATAACAGCTTCGTTAAACCAGGGGAATTGGATTTTCTCCGTTCCTACCCTTTTTGAGGGGAATAGCAGATTTGTATTCAGTACCTGGTTTACAAGTGTTTCCTTGAAAATCGGGCTGAGCCTTATTCTTCCTGTCCCGGGTTCTTTAATGGTAAGAAGCCGCTCTTCAAGATTGAGTAAACGATGCTGAACTTCAAGAAAAGAGGTGTTGTCCTGTAAGAATTCGTAGAGGGTTTTTATATCCGGCTCATCGAGGAAGTAAATCAGAGTCAAAATATAAGCATCCTCACTGCTTATAAGGGCAACAATTCTGTCAATTGTGTCCTCTCTGGTAAGAAAAGCAAGAAGCTTGTCTACAAGAATATGTTTGTTAAAGGGTGTTTTTATTTCCCCGAGATAATTCCTCATGATGCTGAAAAAATCGTCATCGGGAAGAGAGAGGACTATGGTTTTCCACTGTTCAAGGTTATTTAGCATTAAACCAAGATTATACCCCCTATGGAAAATATCTTCAATAGGGGGTATTATTAGAGGGTATGTACAGATTATTTGTTGCCGTTCCTCTACCTGAAGGGATTAAAGAGAGAATCCTGGATCTCCGTTCTACTATCCCGGGAGCACGGTGGATGGGATCTGAACAGCTTCACCTTACCCTTAAATTTATCGGAGAGGTCGAAGGTCATACGGTTACATTGATACAGGAGCATCTTGCCTCTGTTAGCCATCGGCCATTTTCCCTGCAGTTCAGGGGGGTGGGTTCCTTTTTCCCCGGAGTATTATGGACTGGAACAGCTCACTCTGAAGGAATGATTTCTTTAAGGAAAAAGATTGAAACTACCATGTTTAATGCTGGGATTCAACGGGAAAGGAGAAAATTTTTTCCTCATGTAACCATAGCAAGATTGCATAATTCTCCACAGACCTCTGTAAAACGCTTTTTGAAAAATAATGATTCTTTTCGAACAGATAGCTTTGTTGTCGACACCTTTGTTCTCTTTTCCAGCGTTCTAAAGCCCTCCGGAGCAGTTTACACCGTTGAAGCTGAGTATTTTTTTGACCGTTATTGATTTTTTTTGATGTTTTCCCCTTTTAATAAATCCCTGTTTATGGTAAACTACATACTCAAGAGAGGTTGTTATGAGGTATGTCGTTGCATTGGATCAGGGAACAACAAGTTCCAGAGCTCTTTTAATAGACCATGACACAAAAATAGTCGCTGTCGCTCAGAAAGAATTCAGACAGATAATGCCTGAAGAAGGGTGGGTAGAGCATAATCCCGATGAGATTTTTTCAGGGCAGCTCAGTGTTTTTAAAGAGGTACTGAGTAAAGAGGGAGTCAATGGTGCGGGTATTTCCGCCATTGGAATTACAAACCAGCGGGAGACTACCATAGTTTGGGATAAACACACAGGAAAACCGGTGTATAATGCTATTGTCTGGCAGTGCAGGCGGACTGCTGATTACTGCAACAGCCTGAAAGATTCAGGGTATGAGGATACCATCAGGGAGAAAACGGGTCTTGTTATTGATGCCTATTTTTCTGCATCAAAGATCAACTGGATCCTGGAAAACGTAGAGGGAGCCAGGGAGAAAGCAGAAAAGGGAGAGCTTCTCTTTGGAACGGTCGATACCTGGCTTGTATGGAAATTGACCGGCGGCAGGGTTCATGTGACCGATTATACGAATGCCTCACGGACAATGCTTTTTAACATACATTCTCTGGAGTGGGACAAAGAACTTCTGGAGATTTTTAAAATTCCAGCGTCCATGCTTCCAGAGGTCAAATCTTCCAGTGAGATTTACGGTTATACAGATCCGGATGTTGCCGGTGCAAAGATACCGATTGCCGGGATTGCAGGGGACCAGCAGTCGTCGCTTTTTGGTCAGATGTGCATAGAAGAGGGAGATTTTAAAAACACCTACGGGACTGGCTGTTTTCTGCTGATGAATACGGGGACTACCCCCCGGAGATCAAAGAACGGTTTGTTGACAACAATTGCCCTCGGATTCAACGGGAAGGTTACCTATGCGTTGGAAGGCTCCGTTTTTATGGGAGGTGCTGTGATGCAGTGGCTCCGGGACAATCTGGGTATTATCAAGGATGCCTCTGAAGCAGGGACGATAGCAGCCGGGGTAGAAAATACCGCAGGAGTCTATTTTGTGTCCGCTTTCCAGGGACTCGGTTCCCCTTACTGGGACCAGAAAGCACGTGCGGGTATTGTAGGGCTGACACGTAGTGCTTCCCGAGCTCATATTATCCGTGCAGCAGAAGAATCCATAGCATTTAGAACCAGGGATGTAGCGGATGCCATGGAGCAGGACGCAGGAATCAAACTTAAAGAGCTGAAAGTTGATGGGGGAGCCTCCAGGGATAACTTTCTGCTTCAATTTCAAAGTGATATTCTGAATATTGATGTCGTACGACCGGTTAATGTTGAAACTACCGCAATGGGTGCAGCGTATCTGGCAGGGCTGGCAGTTGGGTTTTGGAAAAGTCTTGATGAACTCAAGTCTGTGTGGAAGGAAGACCGGATATTTACCCCCTCAATGGAAGAGGGAATTTCCAGAGGATTGTACGAAGGCTGGAAAAATGCTGTTAAGCGGAACTTGAATTGGGGGTAACAATGAGATCAAATGCCATACCTGCCGAACGACAGGTGGAGATTGCAAGGCTTGTAAAAGAGAAGGGATTGGTAACCGTTGAATCTCTGAAAGAAGTTCTTGGGGTATCGGTTATTACCATAAGACGAGATCTAGCGGTACTGGAGAAGAAGGGGCTGTTGGAAAGAACCCATGGGGGTGCAGTAAGTACCAGTCCCGTAAACAAAGAGTATAACTACCACGAAAAATATAAAATAAACTCCGGATATAAGGAAGCTGTCGGTAGGCAAGCTGCAGCCATGGTAGAAGACGGGGATACTGTGTTTATTAACAGCGGTTCAACCACGTATCAGGTGATCCGGTTTCTGGAAGGGAAGAACAATGTCAGGGTGATTACAAACAATGTTGCAGCTGTAGCTGATTTCGGGAGCTTCCCGGGGATTGAGATCATTTTAACCGGGGGACGATACCGTACTGCGTCCAACTGTGTTGTAGGAGAATTTACTTCTCAGATAATTTCCCAGATAATGGCTTCCAAAACAATAATTGGTGCAGACGGATTGAGTTTTAAAGGTGGACTTACCTCTCCGATCTATCAGGAGGCAGCAGTCACCAGACGGATGATAGAGCGGACACAGGGAGATGTTATCTGTGTTGCGGATCATTCAAAAATAGGACGTATTTCCAATTTTCTTACGGTTCCGGTAGACAATCTCGACTATCTGGTAACGGACTGGAAATTTGTGGAGAGCTACCGTGAGAACTTGGAATCGGTGGGGATAAAAATAATTAAAGCACCAAAGATAGAATAAATATTTTACAGGAGGAGATTATGGGATACGCAGATGCGTACAAAGATTGTGAATGGGTAGATTTTGAAACCCTGGAGAGTTTTATGAAGGACTCTCTTAAAGGAGTAGGAATCCCTGAAAAAGATGCAGAGATAATTTCAGAGGTACTGATCACTTCTGATAAACGCGGGATAGATTCTCATGGGATCGGCAGACTGAAACCAATTTATATTGACAGAATAGATGCCGGTATAATGAATCCTGTTACCGAGATTACCGTAGTCCGGGACCGTAAAACCACTGCTGTTCTTGATGGAAATAACGGAATGGGGCACGTTGTTTCCAAAACGGCAATGCAGATGGCTATTGATAAGGCAAAAGCTCACGGGATGGGTATGGTTGCTGTAAGAAACTCAACTCATTACGGTATAGCAGGGTATTATGCTCTTATGGCGATAGAAAACGGAATGATTGGTATGACTGGAACCAATGCCAGACCTTCTATTGCTCCCACCTTCGGAGTTGAAAATATGCTGGGGACCAACCCTCTTACCGTAGGATTCCCAACGGATGAGGACTTCCCCTTTGTTCTTGACTGTGCGACATCTGTCTCCCAGCGGGGAAAGATTGAGGTTTACGGCAGAGCAGGGAAGTCAGTTCCTCCCGGGTGGGTTATTGGTGCGGATGGAAAGACGAGAACCGACACTCAGCAGATCCTTATTGATTTGACAAAGGGAAAAGCAGCTCTGGCTCCGTTAGGCGGTTTGGGAGAAGAGACCGGCGGATACAAAGGGTATGGTTATGCAGCTATAGTCGAGGTATTGTCAGCCGCATTGCAGGGAGGTTCCTACCTTAAGGCTCTTAATGGGTTTGATGCGGACGGCAATAGAATACCTTATCCGTTGGGACATTTCTTTATTGCTATTGATCCTGAAGAATTCCTTGGACTGGATGAGTTTAAAAAGACAGCAGGCAACATAATGAGAGATCTAAGAAACTCGAAGAAGGCTCCGGGACAGGAAAGAATCTATACGGCAGGAGAAAAAGAGTGGCTGGCATGGCAGTACCGTAAGGAACATGGCTGTCCGGTACCTAAAACCCTGCAGGATCAGATGGACGAGCTGAAAAAGAGATTTAATATGAACTATACCTTTCCCTGGGAGTAAATCGATGAATGACTTGAAAGAAAAAGCACTGCAGTATCATTCCCTGGACGGGGTACCGGGGAAAACAGAAGTTATCCCCACAAAACCATGTTCGACGGCAGAAGAGTTATCTCTCGCTTATACTCCCGGGGTTGCTGCCCCGGTACTGGAGATTGAAAAAGAGGAGCTTGACGCCTACAGGTACACAAACAAAGGAAATCTTGTAGCGGTAGTATCAAATGGTACTGCAATTTTGGGACTCGGAGACCGGGGGGCCTTGGCCAGTAAACCGGTAATGGAAGGGAAGGGTGTTCTGTTTAAACGATTTGCAGATGTGGATGTTTTTGACATAGAGCTTGATACCAAAGATCCTGACAAAATTATTGAAACAGTAAAGATGATGGAACCAACCTTCGGCGGTGTGAATCTTGAGGATATAAAGGCACCAGAGTGTTTTTATATAGAGCAAAAACTGAAAGAGATCTGTTCCATCCCTGTATTTCACGACGACCAGCATGGAACAGCAATAATTTCGTCTGCAGGGCTTCTTAATGCTGTCGAACTAACCGGCAGGGATATTGCACAGACTAAGGTGGTCTTCAGCGGTGCTGGAGCGGCCGGGATGTCCTGTGCAAAGCTTTTTATCTCCATGGGGATAAAAAAAGAGAATCTTGTTATGTGTGACAGCAAAGGAGTGATATACAAGGGGAGGAAGGAACGGATGACTCCCGAAAAAGAGTTTATCGCAAACGATACTGATGCTAGAACCCTTGCCGATGCCATGAAAGGGGCAGATGTTTTTATGGGAGTTTCGGTAAAGAACTGTGTTACTCCCGGGATGCTTCTTTCCATGAATAAAAATCCGATTGTTTTTGCAATGGCAAATCCTGATCCCGAAATTACGTATGAACTTGCAACAGCAACCAGGGATGATGTAATAATGGCCACAGGCAGAAGTGATTATCCAAATCAGATCAACAATGTTCTTGGTTTTCCCTTTATCTTCCGCGGCGCCCTTGACGTAGGTGCGACAAATATAACCGAAGGGATGAAAATTGCAGCTTCAAAGGCTCTTGCTGCTCTTGCAAAGGAAGATGTTCCTGAAATAGTGCGGCGGGCATACGGCGGCAGATCGTTCTCTTTTGGCAGAGAGTATATTGTCCCCAAACCCTTTGATCCCCGGGTAATCGAATGGGAGGCGGTTGCGGTTGCAAAAGCGGCTTGTGAAGAAGGTATTGCAAGGAAACCCATAACCGATTGGGAGGGGTATCGGAAGTCGCTGCGCGAACGTATGAAGAAGTACTGGAAATAACGGTGAAAGAAATTGCAGTTAATCTTCCTGTTTCAAGGATTCCGGATCAGCTGTGTGCTGATCTGGAATTTTTGTTTACAGATATTGATGATACCATAACCTATCAGGGAATGATGCCTTCTGAAACACTTGATGCTGTCTATCGCCTGTCCCATGCCGGGGTAAAAGTTGTTCTTGTAACCGGCCGTCCCGCAGGATGGTGCGACTATTTCGCTAGAATGTGGCCGGTTTCAGGGATAATTGGAGAAAACGGGGCATTCTATTTCTCCTACAGCAGGGAAACCCGTAAGATGAAACGGATCTACCTCCTTTCAGAAGAGGAGAGAAGAGCAAATAGAAAAAAGTTAAACATGCTCGAAAGGAAAATCCTGTTGGAAGTTCCCGCCTGCCGCATTTCTGCTGACCAGCCCTTTCGGATTGCCGATTTGGCTGTTGATATCTGCGAAGATGTTGATCCTCTTTCCAGGGAGGAGATAGATAAAATTTGCAGTATTGCCCGGGGTTCAGGAGCTGAATACAAGATCTCTTCAATTCATATCAACTGCTGGTTCGGTTCCTACGATAAACTGACCTGTTTTGACCGGTTCCTTTCAGATTTAACCGGTGAAACGATGGATACCTATCAGGAAAGAATAATTTACTGCGGTGACTCTCCGAATGATGAACCTATGTTCAAAGCCCTTGATAATACAGTTGCGGTTGCAAATATTGAAAAATATCTTGAATCCCTCGAACACCTGCCGGCATACATTACCAGCGGGAGGGGAGCCCATGGATTTGCAGAATTAACGAACCATATCCTCAAGAAGAGAAATGGAACTGGGTGATTAAGATCTTTTTTGAACCATAATGCTTGACGATTGAATATTCATGATCTACTATGTTGTAAACTATATAAAGGAGAGAAGAATGAAAAAACTACTAATTGTTTTTATCATGCTGACATTGGTAACTTCTGCGGCCCTTTTTGCAAACGGCCAGAAGGATACTGGAAGCAGTACCCCGAAAGTAGAATGTACCAACAGAGGGACATTGGATGCTCAGTATTGTGACAACGATGGAGATTTGATTGCAGATCCGCCAACAGATCCGAAGGAACTCAAAGATCCCGATGTACTGTTCTTTACCTATACCCCCCTGGAAGACCCTGCTGTTTACATCGATATGTTCCAGCCCTTTCTCGACTACATTGCCGAGAAAACAGGTAAAGAGGTTCGGTACTACACTACTCAGTCATATGCCGCAGAGATCGAAGCAATGAGATCAGGTAGACTTCATATTGCCGGTATTTCAACCGGACCTACCTGCTTTGCTGTAAATCTTGCAGGGTATGAACCTTTTTCACTCATGGGATCTGCATCCGGGGGATATGGATATAAGCTTCAGGTCATTGTCCCCATGGACAGTCCGATAAAGACACTTCAGGATTTGAAAGGACATACCGTAGCCCATACTGAAGAGTCTTCCAACTCAGGAAACCAGGCACCGAGAGCTCTATTCCCTGAAGAAGGAATAACTCCCGGTGAAGATTATACTGTTGTTTATTCAGGCGGACATGATTCAAGTATCCTCGGTGTATATAACGGTGATTATGAAGCAGCTTGTGTTGCCTCTTCTGTTCTTGACCGTATGGCAGACCGCGGTGTTGTCAGTATGGATAAAATCAGGGTTGTATGGGAAAGTCAGGCGTTTCCGACAACTTCTTTTGGGTACGCCCATGATTTGACCCCTGAGCTTAAAGCCAAAATCAAGGATGCTTTTCTTACCTACAAATTTAAAGGAACGCCTCTTGGAAAAGAATTCTCCGGTGTTGACGGTTTTATCCCGGTAACCTACAAAGAAGCCTGGGCTCCGATCAGAACAATTCAGAAACATAACGGCACCAAATACACCTTTGACAATCTTGAGTAATTAGAGGAGAAAAAACACGTATGTTTAGCGTAAAGAACCTGGTTAAAACCTATCCTACCGGACAGCACGCACTTAAAGGATGCTCTGTTGATATAGACAAAGCACAGATAGTATCTATCTTCGGGCCTTCAGGTGCAGGTAAAAGTACCTTTATCAGATGTATCAACAGACTTGTAGAGCCCACCAGCGGAGAAGTGTACCTTGATGGTATGGAAATTACCGGTTTAAAGGGCAGGGAGCTTCACAAAGCCAGACGGCAGATGGGGATGATTTTTCAGGAATATAACTTGATTGAACGTCTTACCGTTATGGAAAATGTCCTCTCAGGACGGCTTGGGTATGTGGGGTTTTTACAGGCCATGTTCAGACGCTTTCCTCAAGAATATGTTAACGAAGCCTTTGACCTGCTCGAGAGAGTAGGTCTTAAAGGTTATCATAATCAGCGCGCCGATGCCCTTTCCGGAGGGCAGCGGCAGCGTGTTGGAATTGTCCGGGCGCTTATTCAGCATCCGAAGATCCTCCTGGTGGATGAACCTACCAGCGGTCTGGATCCTAAAACTGCCATGATAATAATGCAGCTGATTGCAGATCTTGCAAAGGAAAAAGGGATTCCGGCTATTGTAAATATTCATGATGTCGCCCTGGGACAGCAGTATGCTGACCGCATTATCGGATTAACTGAGGGCGAAGTGGTTTTTGACGGACCCCCTTCCAAGGTTACAGCTGAAACGCTTACACAAATATATGGTGAAGAGGACTGGTCAAAGACGATTCGTAAAGTTGAAGATGAGGAGGACTAAAGCATGAGTTCTTCCACTTCTCCTGTTATCTGGAAAAGGGATCATTTCATAAAGAATCCGATTCTCAGATGGACAGTTATAATACTTCTTACAGCCTATGTGCTCTATGCTTTAAACGATATGGACCTCAACTGGGCCAGGATGAAATCAGGGTGGCCCCGGGCTGTTGATTTTTTCCATCGGATGTTCCCTCCTGATTTCAGTCGCTGGTCAATGATTCAACGGGGTGTTCTTGAAAGTCTACAGATGGCAATAATTTCAACAACCATCAGTATAATTCTTGCAGTTCCTCTGTCTCTTGGAGCTGCACGGAATATTTCAGTGCGATGGGTGTATCTGCTGTCAAGGGCTTTTGTTGTTGTTGCACGGTCTTTCCCCCCCATTCTGGTCGCTATTATTTTTGTAAAAGCATTCGGATTCGGACCCTTCCCGGGGATACTTACATTGGCTTTTACAGCGCTGGGGTTTATGGGTAAACTCCTTGGTGAAGCCATCGAGAATATTGATCCGGGACAGGTAGAGGCTATACGGGCAACAGGTGCTAACTGGTTTAAAGTACAGCTCTATGGGGTTGCTCCCCAGGTCCTGCCGAGGTACGTTGGGTTAAGTATCTATCTTCTGGATATCAATCTCAGAGCATCAACCATAATTGGTATCGTTGGAGCAGGCGGAATCGGCGGTGCTTTATTCAATGCATTTCACCGGTACGAGTACGATACAGCATTAGCGATTCTTATCGTTATTATCGCCATTGTTCTGGTCATGGAGTTTATAAGCAGCAAAGTGAGGGGCAGATTACAATGACAGCAGTACAAGAAAATATTTGGAAACGGTTTTCCAGAAAGGAATCTCTTGAAAGATACAGCATAGAGTTTATTGTGCTTCTTCTTTTTATCTGGGCAACCAGGAGCGTTGATATTTATTGGCCTTTTGTTGCAGATGCGCCTCATCAGGCGGTTGATCTTGTAAAGAGGATGCTGCCGCCAAATGTAAGTTTTATCAAAGATATAGTTCCTGCAATGATAGAGACGATCAATATTGCTACCTTGAGTACTATTTTTGCACTTATTCTTTCATTTCCCATCGCAGTACTCAATGCCCGGAATACAACCCCGCATCCGGTTGTTCAGGCAATTGCCAGAGTTATTGTGGTTACCAGCAGATCAGTTAATGAACTGGTATGGGGTCTTATTTTTGTCGTTTTTTTCGGTCCGGGAGCAGTAGCGGGTATTGCGGCGTTAACCATGCGGTCATTGGGGTTTATGGCAAAACTGGTGTCCGAATCCATTGAGGAGATTGACCATGGTCAGGTTGAGGCCATACGGGCTACCGGAGCAAACGGCGGAAAGGTTTTTCTCTTTGGAGTATTACCCCAGATTATGCCGACAATTATGGGGACAACAATTTTTAGATGGGATATTAATATACGGCAGTCATCGGTAATCGGACTGGTGGGTGCAGGCGGTATAGGAATCCTGCTGACCAGTTCAATGAATCTGTTCAAGTGGCAGAATGTAAGTATGATTCTTATATCTATATTTGTCGTTGTGCTGGCTGGAGAATACGTTTCTGCAACAGTCCGGAAAAAATTAATATAAAAGAACTATCTTTTTTTGAATACTATCAAAACCGCCCTCCTGTAGCCGGGGGGCCTTAGTTTTTCCACCTTGTTCTTACTCTGCAGATTTCAGTTTCTCCCTTAAAAAGATAGTGGAGAAACTCTTTATCGGATACCGGGGCTGTCGATAAGGACACTTTTTCGCCATAAACAGCTTCTGCAATAAAGTTTATCTCAATTGAAGAGGTATAATGTAATTCCCTGAATTCAGGTTCAATCCCTTCCAGAGCCCATCTAATATAAGCAATGTTATTTACATGATTGTTAAGATCCAGATCTCCATAGCGGATGCTGAAGGAGTAATCGGGAGAAGGAAAAGTGTCAAGAGGTTGAAGTTTTTCAAGAGGTTTATCATATCCAGCAGGAAGTTCTTTGAAATCAAAAACTATTTCTCCTCTGGACGGGGGGACAGGTCTTCTTTTTTCTGTATCGATAAATAACCAGTAGCTTGCACCGCTGCCTAATATCTCTCCTTTATCTGATTCAATGATAAAATCCCTTGTAAAAAAGAATTTCTTACTCCCCGACGGCCAGGTTTTAATGAGAATGGTATCTCCAAGTTTGATCTTCCTTCCTATTTGGACTGCTAGTCTGCTTAAAACCCATGTCCTGTTGTTACTCAGCAGAAAGTTTACCCCAAATCCCAGGATATCTGCATGGTTGGAAGCTGCTTCCTGAATATACTGACAGAGGGAGTCTATGGTCAGAATGTTATGGGGATCAACTTCGTAGGTGTGAACTTTGAAACTTTCACTATGTATCCTCTTTTCTTCCATACTCACTTCTCATAACCCATGGGGTTATTTTTCTGCCAGTTCCATGTATCGGCACACATCTCATCTATCCCCCTGACCGCTTTCCATCCCAATTCTTTTTCCGCCTTTAGAGGAGAGGCCCAGCATTCTGCTATATCTCCGGGACGTCTCGGTGCAAGGGTATAGGGGATTTTCTTACCGCTGGCTTTTTCAAATGCCTTTACCATCTCAAGTACGCTGTATCCCTTTCCGGTTCCCAGGTTGTATACAGAAAGACCTCCTCCCGGTGTAATTCTGGACAGAGCCTTGACATGCCCCTCTGCAAGATCGGTAACATGGATATAGTCTCTCACTCCTGTTCCGTCTTTTGTAGGATAATCGCTTCCGAAAACGGACAGACGTTCCAGGTTTCCGATTGCAACCTGGCTTATATACGGCATAAGATTATTGGGGATGCCGTTAGGGTCTTCCCCTATTGTTCCGCTTTTGTGTGCACCTACAGGATTAAAATACCGGAGGATCACAACGTTCCAGTCTTTTTCTGCATTGTATAGATCGGTAAGGATCTCCTCCATCATGAGTTTTGTCCGTCCGTACGGGTTGGTGGCACGTAAAGGGAAACTCTCGTCTATGGGTACTTTTTCAGGATCACCGTACACTGTTGCAGATGAACTGAAAATGATGTTTTTGACTCCGTTTTTTTTCATCGCTTCCAGAAGAGAAACCGTACCGGATATGTTGTTATGGTAATACATAAGGGGTTTTGCAACAGATTCTCCCACAGCCTTAAAGGCGGCAAAATGAATTACTGCATCATAGACTGCCGCTCCAAAGATTCTGTTCATAGCTGCAACGTCAAGAACACTGTTGTTATAGAATGTCACCTTTTTGCCGGTAATCTTCATGACCCTTTCCAATGCCTCGTAGCTGCTGTTGCTTAGATTATCAACGACATGGACCTCATGCCCAGATTCCTGAAGAGCTATGACCGTATGGCTTCCAATATACCCGGCTCCGCCGGTAACAAGTATTCTCATAATAGACCCCCGTTACGTTTTGGAAAGTATCTCATAATAAAGGATTTCTTACAATAGATTAAAAAAGAACAAAAAAAATCATTGACAAT
>JANTFL010000032.1 GCA_024763455.1 Sediminispirochaeta sp.
GCTCTCAATGACCTGCAAAGCGGTTTTACTTTTCCCATTCCTTATGAGAGCATATACATATAAAGCATAAACTTCACTATCTTTTGGATACCTGTCAACATATCTTTTTGCAGTTCTTTCCAGCAAATTAAAATCATCTGATTGCTCGCCAAAGGTAAAGACCAAGTTTAACAAATGTTTTGCATCGGGTAGTAAAATTTTTGATGCAATAACTTTTTTCAAGGAATTTCTGAAAGAAGCGGTATCCCCGTTATTAAGAGACTCCTCAAGTGTTTCAAAATATGTATCAATTAGCACATTTCTGGATATGTTTAAACGATAGAAGTAAAAAGAAACAGCTGCAGTACCACAAAGAACTATAATAGCAACTATAATTATTATTTTCTTACGCATTGTCGGCTTTTTTATTTTTTATTCCGTCAAGGACTCCGTTAATAAACTTGTACGACTGATCACTGCCGAATTCCTTTGCAATGTCCACCGCCTCATTTATGGTAACCCCCGCAGGTATGGATTTTTGAAAAAGCAGTGAATAAACGCTTATTCGTAATATTGCAAGCTCAACTTTGGATAACCTGCTGAAATCCCAGTGTACAAGGTTGTCTTTTATTGCAGAATCAATTTCTTCCAGATTTTCCAGTGTTCCTTTAACAAGAAGCTTGGAGAAATCCATAGTAACGGAATCGAATTTTGATCTGTACTCATCATCAATCCATTCCATATCCAATAATTCTTCAGCATTTAAAGAATTAAACTCCAAACCAAAGATAGTTTGAAAAGCAATGATCCGTCCGTTTCTTCTAGAACTCATTGTGCTCCTGCATCTTCTATCTTTAGAAAATTGTGATTTCTGCTTCGCTTTTCAGCTCTTTAATTACTTCTGCAAGAGCTTTTTTAAGCGCTTCTTGTTCTCTTTCCTGATAAATTCCTGTTTTAAGAAAATCATGGACTGTTAAACTGTTACCGGGATTTACAGAATCATTTAGCGCAAGAACTTTCGGAGCTCTTTTCTCGGTAATTTTAACAATATGATATCCGGTATTTGAACTGAGAACAGGAGAAATCTCGTTTACTTTCAACTCAAATAGTTTATTAAAGAAACTATCTCCAAGACTCGCCCGCAAGTTCTTATCATCTCTTCTAATATATCCGATATCTCCGCCTTTGTACTTTACCGTTTCATCTGTGGAGTAGTTAAGTACCGCATCGTCAAAGCTTATTTCGCCGTTTTTAAGTTTCTTATAAACTTCGTCGATCTTTTGTTTCAGGGCAGTTTTTTCTTGACTGTTTTTGTTCAAGGTACTGATAAAAATCATACTTGCTCTTATATATTCCGGACTGACAAATTTTGTTGCATTGTCCTGATACCTCCGTTCTATCTCCTTTTCAGTAGGAGGTTTTATCGAAGTAAAAATATCTTTCTTTTTTTGCGTCACATAAGTTTGTTTGATTATCTGTTCTTTTAGATTCTTTAGATATTCATCCCATGACATATCTGTCTGTTTCTGTACGATCCCTTTGAACTGTTCAAGTGTAATCTTTCTTCTTACCTGGGTTTCAACACTCTTCATCTGGGCATCTATTACCTTCTGTAAATCTGCACCAGATACTTTTACTCCATCACGCTCAGCAGCCTGGAGCAGCAAAATTGAAGAAATCATATTTTCAAGCATATCTTTTTTAGAAATTTTCTGCTGAGGAAGACCATTCATGGCCAGCTGCTTATTGTAGGCATCAATTTCTTGTTGAACCTGTGTTGATGTTATCATTTCAGGTTTGATAAGATTCACCGTAGCAACTGTTTCGCTTAAAACATCAGAATAAACTGCGGTACTTGCTATTATAAATATAAAGATAGAAAGAATTCGTTTCAAAACACCACCTCGGATTATTTGTGTATATGTAGTTTTTTACCAATGTATTCCGCATCTGCAGAACTGCTGATTATGTCTGATTTTTTTAGATATAACCCCTCTTTTTCCATTAATTTCATTATCAATGATAGAGTTTTTTGTGATCGTATCCCGTTTTTTACCGTAAATGCATATGCTCTTTTTCCAGAAACAAATCCAAGGCTTTTGATAATGACGTCTACTCTTTCGGGGAGTTTAGAAGAAAAAAAATCCCTGCTTTCGACTCCAAGACAAATGTAGTCATAAAAAGATACTTTTTTATTAGCGAGAGAAAAACCATTCATAATATCTACCTGTATCCCTTGTTTCTCGATACCGGAACCAAGGGATACAGCAATATCTTTCAAAGTTTTTGAGGAATTATCTTTCGGGAAATAAATTAGCCCAACTCTCATAACACACCTATTGTTTGGTTTTCCGGTAAACTATACCATTTTTTAGTTCCCATTAGAAGTGGTATCACCGGCTTGAGAGTCTACAGGCTGGTTCCACCATTCAGCATTGGAATCTGAAGTCTGTTCCCGTGCTACACCAAGGACATCACCTTTTTCCGGAGTTCTGTTGACCCATGTCAATCCAAAAGAACTGATAAGGAAAACTGCCGCGATGATTGATGTTGTTTTCGTAAGGATGTTGCCAGAACGGGAACCGAAGGCCGACGAGCTTCCTCCTCCGAAAATGCCCCCGAGACCCTCTCCCTGGTCATCCTGCAGCATAACAATAATAATAAGAAGAATTGCACTAATGATGAATATTACAAGTAATATTCCTCCGATAATTGCCATTAAAATACTCCTAAAAATCTATTTATTAAAATCCATTATTGGAATAAAAGTTTCCGCTTTTAAAGCAGCTCCGCCGACTAACGCGCCATCAATATCTTCCTGGGCCATCAGTGCAGCAACATTCCCGGGTTTAACGGATCCGCCATACTGAATAATCAGTTCTGAGGCTTCTTTTTCTCCGTACAGATCTTTTACCTCATTGCGTATAAACCGGTGAATAGCCTGAGCATCTTCAGGGCTTGCTGTTTTGCCGGTTCCAATAGCCCATACAGGTTCATAGGCAACGACAATCTTCGCCATATCCGCAGCGGAGACATCTTTGAGCCCCTCAATCAGCTGTTCTTTGACAACTGCTTCTGCATTGCCGGATTCTCTCTCTTCGAGAGTTTCTCCGACGCATAATATAACATCAAGGCCATGGTGTAAAGCAAGTTTGACCTTAGTATTGACGATTTCATTGGATTCGCCGTAAATATGGCGTCTTTCAGAATGACCGAGTATAACAGCATCAACATCAAGATCCTTCAACATCAATACTGAAATCTCACCTGTGTGTGCTCCGCTCTCAACAGAAGCCATATTCTGGGCACCGAGAAGCATTTCGGTTCCCTTGAGTGTTTTTGAAACCTCGGAAAGCGATGTAAAAGGGGGAGCAACCAGGACTTTGTTCTTAAAGCTTCCTGCCTCGAGCAGCTCCTTAGCAAGCTTCACAGATTCTCCGACAGTATTATTCATTTTCCAATTACCGGCTATAAACGGTTTTCTCATCTATTTCTCCTTTAATGCTGCTATTCCGGGCAGCGTTTTCCCTTCAAGATACTCAAGGGAGGCTCCACCGCCTGTAGAAACATGATCAATTTTATCGGCAAATCCAAATTTATTTACCGCAGCAACAGAATCACCGCCACCAACAACGGTAGTTCCGCTGCATTCAGCAACACTTTCAGCTATTGCAATAGTTCCTTTTGAAAAAGTCTCAAACTCAAAGACTCCCATAGGACCGTTCCAGACCAGGGATTTTGCCTTCTTGACAGCATTCTTGAAAAGTTCAACAGTTTTCGGTCCGATATCCATCCCCATCAGATTTTCAGGTACGTCAACACTTTCAACGACAACAGGATCAGCATCAGCTGAAAATTCTGCAGCACCAATGTGATCAACAGGGAGCAGAATTTCAACTCCCCGATCCTCCGCTTTTTTAAGAACTTCCCGGGCAGTATCAACGAAATCTGATTCAAAAAGAGATTTCCCGATTGAATAACCCTGAACTTTGAGAAATGTATATGCCATTCCTCCAGCTATAATGAGAGTAGTTGACCTGTCCAGAAGGGATTCAAGTACACCTATTTTGGAAGAAACCTTCGCTCCTCCCACGATTGCGACAAACGGCTTTTCCGGATTGGAAAGAAGCGGTTCAAAAAATCTGACCTCTTTCTCAATAAGGAATCCACCGGCTGATGGAAGAAAGTGGGTAACTCCTTCTGTCGATGCATGTGCTCTGTGAGCTGTGCCGAAGGCATCGTTAATATATACATCACCATTCTTTGCTAATTCTTCGGCAAAAGAGGGTACATTTTTGGTTTCTTCTGAATGAAATCTCAGATTCTCAAGCAGGATTACATCTCCGGGAACTGATGAGCTGATAACAGCATTAACTTCCGGACCTATGCAATCGGGTGCCATAGTTACCTTTTTGCCAAGAAGCTCTTCAAGTTTTGGTTTTACCTGCTGAAGACTGAACTCTTTTTTTACTTCGCCCTTCGGTCGTCCAAGATGGCTCATAAGTATGAGTGTAGTCTCTTTCTGTTCAAGAATGTACTTTAAAGTAGGGAGTGCTGCCCTAATTCTTGTATCATCGGTGACTAAGCCGTCTTTCAGGGGGACATTGAAGTCCACCCTGACAAGACATTTTTTCCCTGTTAGATCAATATCCTTAACAGTTCTAATTTTCATTATACGGTACCCTATTTAGTTATAAACTCAGCCAGGTCAACAACACGGTTTGAATAACCCCATTCGTTGTCATACCATGAGAGAACTTTAAAGAACCCTTTCCCGATTTTCATAGTGGAAAGAGAATCGAAGATTGAAGAATGGGTATTACCGATAATATCGTTTGAAACGATAGGATCTTCGGTGTATTCAAGTATACCTTTCATGGGTCCTTCAGCAGCTGCTTTTAATGCGGCATTGAGTTCTTCAACAGAAGGGTCCTTTTCAAGTTTTATCGTAAGATCAACAATTGAGCCTGTTGAAGTCGGAACTCTCATTGCAATTCCGTTAAGTTTCCCGTCAATCTCGGGAACAACAAGACCAATTGCCTTGGCAGCACCGGTAGATGTTGGAATTATCGATTTTGCGGCGGCTCTGGCACGTCTTAAGTCGCTATGAGGTGCGTCATGAAGCCTCTGGTCACTTGTATATGAGTGAACAGTCGTCATAAGCCCTTCAATAATACCAAAGTTATCGTTGATTACTTTAGATATTGGCGCAAGACAGTTTGTCGTACATGATGCATTGGAAACGGCAACTTCTCCGTTATAATCTTTATCATTGACACCAAGAACGATGGTCCGATCTACTGTATCTTTTGCAGGAACAGTAAGTATTACCTTTTTTGCTCCAGCTGCAATGTGATCCTTGTAGCCGCCTTTTGGTCCTTCAGCAGTTCTAAAAATACCGGTTGATTCAATAGCTACGTCTACACCAAGTTCTTTCCACGGAAGATTTTTTGGTTCCCGTTCAGCTAAAACCTTAACCTTCCTGCCATCAACAATGATAGCTCCTTCGGCCGCTTCAACTGAATAGTTTAATACTCCGTAATTTGAGTCATACTTAAGCAGATAAGCAAGTGTTTTCGGGTCTGTAATATCATTAATAGCTACAATTTCAATATCCTTTCTCTCGAAAGCAACCTTAAACACACTTCTACCAATTCTTCCAAATCCATTAATCGCAATTTTCATCCTATCCTCCATATCCTTATGGTATCTTTATTTAAAGAAACTATATGATAGATGTTTATTCATTGTCAATCAATCATGGTATTGTAAGAATTGTTTTATACAGTTTAGATGGTGGATTATTTATTGTATTTACATTATTTTCAATTGTTTGTGTCTTTTCCTCAGACTTTTTCACAAAAACAAAATCCCCGGGTGCAATCAAATCAAAGAAATCATACTTTTTAACGGTACCTTCAGAAACAAGATCATCAACATCATCAATAGTTACCTCACCAATTATTTTATCCATCTCTATACGGAAGTTAAAATCTTCATCCACTGTCAGCCGTTCCTGAGGTTTGGTTATATAAAATACAGTACCCTTTTCAACACTCTCTGCAGCGCCTATATCCAGGAGGACCTTGTTAAAATCTCTTTGGATTATGGTCCCTTGAAGTGGAATCAAATTCTCTATCGTAGAGCCTGCCATGGCCATTGCACTTGAAATTCTTCTGTTTCCGGTTCTGAATACGGTAAACTCATTGATGAGGGTTCCGGTTGAGCCTATGTACACCTTAAGATCAACTCTGAAGTTGTTTCCGCTTAACTCAGGGATAACCTGAATAAAGTAATCAGCTGCATTCCCTCTAGCCTCATTGAATGCCTGCGAGAAACCATCCGTTTCATCGGTTTGAAGTACCTCAATCCTTTCATTACCCATTAAGACGTTTTTGAGATACTTGTTTATATACAACCCTGCATTGTAATATTTTTGAGAAAAATCTTCATGTATTCCAAAAAGCATAATTTTAAAAAGAGGTTTTTCTATCTCGAACTGGTTAATTCCCCATATACTGGAAACACTATCCTGCAGTATGCTTTCATATATCTCAATTTCATCTGCTATATCGGTTCCATGGTTACCATTTTTTGCCAGCTCTTTTAGTATTGAAAGATACTTCGCTTTATATCCCTCTGTTTTCAATAGATTGGCATAAACCAGCCACCCCTCATTGGAGTGAGGATCAATATACAAAGCTCTCCGGTATTCGAATTTAGCCTTTTTCAGGTAGTTGAGCTCCTCGTATCTTCTCCCGGTTTCGAGGTGATAGGCGGCATACTTGGTTCTTACTGGGTTATCAGGATCAGTATTGTCAACAATAAAGTCTTCAAAAGCCATCCGGATAAGTTCATCATTAGGGGATAAACTTAATGCTATGGAATAGCTTCTCAGGGCATCGTTGGTGTTCCCTTCCAACCGGTAGACCTCTGCAAGTATGTACCAAATAAGCGGTTGGTTTCTGTTTCCTTTGAGGATACTATTTAGTTGTTCTGCTGCTTCCTCGTATCTGCCGCTTTCCATGTAAAGTCTTGCAAGCAGAAGAACAGCCTCTGTATTCTCCGGATTTAATGAAACAGCATTTAATGTATGCGGCTCTACCCTTTCACTGTTCCCCTCTAAAAGGAAATGAACGGCTGCAGTATACTGCACCATGGAATCTTCTGGAAAAAGTCTTAATGCTTTTTCGACATATTCTTCTGCTTTAGTATACAAGTGTTGATTGTCCAAAATCAGAATGAGAGAGAGCAGAGACCGTTTGTCTTCAGGAGAGTGGTTAATAATGGTATTGTAAATATCAATTGCGCTGAGAATATTCCCTTCTGCTATATTCAGTTCAGCTACAGCGGTTTTTGCTTCATTGTTATTTGGTTCCTGCTGCAGGACAGCATTAAAATTTTCACCAGCTTCTTTAAACTTTCCCAGAGCAGTATAGATCCGCCCTTCCAGTATTTTTAAGGGAACAGAATATTTATCTATTTTTCTGGCTCTGATTACATATTCTTCGGCCGTTTTATATTCAGAAAGTTTCAAATATGTTTCAGCAAGTCCGTATAGGGCATCAACAAAAACGGGATTCTTTTGCAGCGCAGTTTTATAATATTCAATAGCAGAATAATAGTGTTCCTGGTAATACTCGTTTTCTGCAGTTCGTAATAGATCAATTGCGGTGTTGGTTTCACCGTAGGATTGGAAAACCACAGCAAGCAGGATATAATAAAGAAAGAACCTTCTATTCTTCACCTTCGTTCCCTTTGATGACAAGTTTTACCGTCTTGATTTTATGTCCATCCATATCCTGAACAATAAAATCAATATCTTTGTAACTGACTTTCTCGTATCTTACAGGAATTTTACCAAAAAGATCAAAAACAAATCCTCCAAGGGTATCAAAATCGGAATCCGGAAGGTCTAAAGAGAGCTGTTCGTTCAGGTCTTCTATATTCACTCTCCCTTCACAGCGGTATACATTTTCCTTAATTTTAAGAATGTCTTCTTCTTCGTTATCAAACTCATCCTGGATATCTCCGACAATCTCTTCTATAATATCCTCCATACACACTATGCCTGACACACCGCCGTACTCATCAACAGATACAGCAATATGAACATGTCTTCTTTTAAATTCCTTTAAAAGGGAATCGAGTTTTTTACTTTCAGGAACAAAATAAGGTTTTCTAAGAATTTTTTCAATTTCCACATTCTCGGCTCTGTTTAAATACTTGAGCATATCCTTTGCATACAGAATGCCGACTACATTATCCATGGTCTCTTTGTAAACAGGGAACCGCGAATGCCCACAGCTGACAATAGCATTTACCATCTCTTCTACAGGAGTATCAATTGAAAGAAATACAACGTCAATTCTGGGAACCATTACCTCTTTCACCGTTGTATCTGAGAGTTCAACAATCCCTTTAATCATATCTTTTGTTTCAAAGTTAAGATTTTCCAGTGAAGAATCATCAATTTCTTTTTTTGAAAATAGTTTGCCCAAAAAACCTTCAGGTTTCAAAATAATCTTTCTCCCTTTAATGAGAGCAGGATTTCTTCCTGCTTAATTAACATCGGTTCGGATGAGTCAGTTGTTTCATGATCCATTCCTGATAGATGCAGTATACCGTGAACAATTACTCTTCGTAACTCCTCTTCTTCAGCAACATCGAAGTATTCTGCATTTCTCGCAACAGTTTCCATGGAAATTACAATATCACCAGCATAAAATGTGCCATGGACATCTACCGGGACCTCTTTATCTTGACAAAAGGAAAGAACATCAGTTGCTTCATTTTTACCTCGATATGTTCTATTTAATTCTCGTATAATATCATCAGCAGCAAACACCAAAGATACTTCCCAATTGTTTTTTTCAAGGTAGTTTATCACTTTTACGGCATAAAATACAACTTTTTCTTCCCAGGGTAAAGTTTCTACTCCCTGATATGATATTTCAACACTGTTCACTGCTTATCTTCCTCTAATTTCGGATACTCAATTCTGGAATGGAAATGTCCTGCGAGGATTTGGATGAAACTGTTTTTTATTTTTAATAATTCTTTGAATGTTAATCCGCAGTTTATCAGCTGCCCATTTTCAAGTTTTTCAATGATGATACCCCAGATATACTTGTCCAGTTTTGCTATTGTCGGTTTCTTTAAGACTCTGGAAGCTGCTTCCGCACTGTCTGCAAGCATTACAATTCCAGCTTCTTTACTTTCGGGAGGGATGCTGTTGTAGGAATAGTCCTCCCTTGAGATCTTTTCTCTATTCTCTTTCTTGACAGCCTCGGCATAGAAATAGTTTATCACTCCGCTCCCATGATGCTGTGCAATGATATCTATTATTTCAGGAGGCAGCCCCATCTCTTTACCCCGTTCTATTCCTATCTTTACATGAGATTTAATAACCGCAACAGAAAGACTGGGTTTAAGATCATCGTGTTTGTTATCTCCCTTCTGGTTTTCAATAAAGTATTCAGGCTGATCTATTTTACCAATATCATGATAGTAGGCACCTACCCTGGCCAACAATGCATTGGCTCCAATATCTCTGGCAGCAGACTCAGCAAGGTTGGCCACACTCATTGAGTGCCCATAGGTGCCTGGTGCCAGTGTTATCATCCGTTTGAATATCGGCATGCTCATGTCAGAAAGTTCCACAAGCCTGAAAGCTGTAGGAAGATTCATTATATGTTCCAGAACCGGCAGCAGTGAAAGATTTAAAATACTGCACAGTACTGCATTTAAAATACCTATTCCCGTCATCTTCAAGAACCAGGTGTAGTCACGGTTCATATATAAGGTAATAATCAATATTATGACAATGTGTACGCCGGTTAGATAGCTTGCTGCCTTTATCAGATCTATTCTTTTCTCCGATTTTCTTACAAAGTAAGCTCCGGCAAAACCTGACACCAATGTAAACAGGAATCCATAGATTGAAGTGGAAGGGAAAAGGAGAAGAAACAGAGCAAGCATCAGAGCAAATAAACCACCGGCTGAAAATCCTACCGTTACCGAGAGGGACATGGAAAACAGTGCCGCAGGGATAATGAAAGAGAGTTCAATTCCGTTGAGGAAATTTGTAAAATACACTGCTGCAGTTGTAAGCAGCGTGAATGTAAATGAAAAGATCACTATAAGTACAATAAACTGGTTTTTTCTTTTTTTGTTTTTTAGTACAGGAGCAATCAGAAAGTATCCGGCTCCATACAGTAAAAGAAGGTACATAAAACCGGCCGCAACCTGAGGCAGTCCGTCCGCAGCTGGAGAGGTATCGAGAGCTTTTGCAATCATGAGCTGTTTTTCTGTTACCAAATTTCCTTTGGTTATTATTTTATCACCACTCTTAATATTCATGGTAACAGGTTCAACCTCTTTTATTGCCTTTTCGACTGCAATGGCAGTTTGAATTGAATCGAAATAGACATCCTCATCTATAAAATTTCTAACCAGAAGATGGATTGCATACTTTTCTTTCTCCGGGAAGTTTTTATAGATAAGGTTATTTTCAATAACTTTATCTATTGAAGACATGGTAATTATACCGCTCACATCCTGGTTTTCGAATTCTTTTCTGCCAAAATTCCATCTCCATATGGTGATTGTTCCTTCATAATCTATCTTTTCATTTTCCGGTATCCGTACAATGCCTTTAAGCAGCATGGAGTCAAGAATCTTGAGAACTGCAGGGATTACAATTGCAGGATCAACCTTGGTCATGAGAAAGTCGAGTTCAATAGAGCTTACTTTGGGAAGATATTTCCTGAGGTCATCAATACTTCCGCCTTTTTTATTCAGTACAGAAATATATTTTTCAGAAAACTCTTCGAACTTTTTATTGATCTCCAGCACTTTCTGATCATCAAACATGAAAATCTTGTTAACACCGGCAATCTTTTCCTGTATCTTTTTTTCCGTTGTTTTTTCATCAATAAAGATAAAATTCCTATCTGAAACAAGGTCTCTCGGAGCTTTTTCGCCACTATGGAAACCGCTTAACCTGAGAATATTAAATATACTGCCGGAATATGTCCCATAGGCAATAACACCGAACGTGAGGATAAAGGATATCAGTACAAGTAATGTTATATTCCTGTTTTCAGTAAACATAACTGAAAAAAAACTGGAAATCCTTTTATTTATTTTTTGTCTTTTCTTCTCTTTCATATGCATCCACGATACTTTTAACAAGCGGGTTCCTTACAACATCTTTGGAAGTAAAAAAAGTAAAGTGTATACCTTCTATTCCTTTTAAAATTTCCATAGCGTTTACCAAGCCGGATTCTGTTCTTTTAGGCAGGTCAATCTGTGTAATGTCACCGGTTATAATTGCCTTTGAGCCCTCTCCAAGTCTTGTAAGAAACATTTTCATTTGTTCTTTTGTTGTATTTTGTGCCTCATCCAGAATTATATAACTGTTTTTAAGACTTCTTCCTCTCATGTATGCAAGAGGTGCTACCTCTATAATTCTGCTCTCTTCCAGTTTTGTTATTGCACTGAAGGAAAGCAGTGAATCCATAGCATCATAAAGAGGCCTTAGGTAAGGACTAATTTTCTGCATCAAATCTCCGGGTAAAAACCCAAGACTTTCCCCGGCTTCTACAACAGGCCGGGTCAATACCAGTTTTTTCTTTTTTCTTTCCAGGATCTCCTTTAAAGCGTGAGCAATGGCAAGATACGTTTTCCCTGTACCTGCTGGACCTATTCCAAACACAATATCATTATTGAACATTCCCTTTATGTACTCAGCCTGATTATGATTCCGGGGAAAAACCTTAAGACTCCTGGGTATATTGATATGGGAATCCTTTAAGGTGCTGGTATCGTTATTTTTTTCCTTTAATGACCTATACAGTGTTTTTACCAGTTCCGGATCAGGTATATGTCCCTCTTTGTAGTGTGCAATAAGCTGTTCTATGAGTTTTTTAAAGAGCAGCTGCTTTTCCCTGCTTGGGCTGTTCAGAATAAGTTCATTTCCTCTGGCATACACATCTTCGCCTAAAGAATCCTGGATTGCCGCAGAAACACTGTCATTTACACCGCAGATTTCTCTCAGGAGGTGTTCATCCTCAAGTGCAATAGTTAAAGTTTTACTCAAAGTAACTCCTTAGGTAGCAGTTTAGCTACCTATTCCTCTATCAGTCAAGTACAATATACTACAATTGCAGTTCATCGTCCGAGTACAGCACCTCTTTTCTTATCTCAGGAATTGGTTTCCACTCAACAAATATCGTCAAACTGGCAGTCCACCGATATTCTTTTGTAGTATCCGCATTGGTGTAGATTTCCGGCTGCCCTTTATATGAGAGGTTGAGATCCCAGTCGCCAAGATGATGAACAGCATCAATTTCCAGAAGATTCAGGTTGAAATTTGAATCTATTCTATCCTGTGTGTTAAAAAAATTGAATGATTTAAGCAGATCTGTCAAAGGATTCTCTATCTGGGAAATGCCAATTTTATCAGTTGCAGAGGGGATATAACGGTAAAAAGCTCTGTTGATAGATTGGGATTTAAATGTCAGATCAAGAAATTCTTCTATTTTGAGGTTAAAAGAAAGATCAAAGTTGAAAACCGTATCAGTTGGTTTGAGAATATTCATCGACCATCCGGAATTAATCACAGATTCGAATTTTATCCGGTTTTTCCAGAGAGAATCGGGGGAATAATCAAGATCGAGACCGAAAGAAATTTTTGATGGCTGGAATTCCTCTGTCAAGTTACTTTGCCATCCTGAAGAGGTATTAAAATTGTACCCCTCGGTTCTCTCAGCGGTAAAAGATGACGTAAAGCGCCAAAGATCAAAGGTTGTTGTGCTGCTTACAGGCCTGAAATTTAAAACATCGCTGACAAATACCTCTTTCAATGCAAAAATATCTTTAAAAAGCTTTATGTTAAATTCTGTAGTACTTGTACGATTCAGTCCATCGGTATCAATAATGAGATTTTCCGAGACATAACTTTCACCAAAGCTGTACTTACCGAAAACGGACAAAGGATCCAAAGCCCATACATTCCCTTCGTTTTTCTTGATACCGGTAGAAATCTTGGCAGATATAAGACTGTTTTCAAGATTTACAAATGGATAAATTTCAATATTTTCAGGAGGGAGAACAAATTTCGCTGAAAATTCTTTTGAAAACCCCTCTTTGTTGTGGATAAGTGAAAGATTAATTTGGTGATCCGTTATGGATTCTTTATTCCATGCAAAATACTGATCCTTGTCAAAGGAATGGTTTAAAATAATTGAATTTACTGTATAGATAATATTCGAATCTGTAAAACCTTCAGAAAAAAGAAGCGGATATGTTTTAACTGTTGTGGTATTTGCAAGTGAATAGTTGCTGTATATTCTGTCCTGAAGCAGAAATGAATTCCAATCGCCGGTAAACATATCTGACTTTGCAAAATGATCCCGGTAGTTGTTATTTAAAACAATTTTCGAATCAAAAGTGAGTAACGTGTCTGAAACATTCATATTATAAAACAAACTCGAACTATTTTGCAGTGTAAACATGGAATAATCAGGGGTCACAGCGACATCTGCTGGTTCGACAGGTACGGTACTGTTCAAAACAGAGTTAACTGTTACCCGAGGGAGGATTGAATAGGTCAAGCTTTGATCAATTCCCTTATAGCGGTATCCGTAGGGAAGTTTTTCATAGTCATTTATCAGCGGAGGAACAACAGGGTCTTTATCGTTTTCCTGTTTTGCCTGTTTTTCTTTTGTTTCCCAGGGGGTTTTAAGCACTCCACCCGGAATTTGAGCTTCCTGCTTCGCTTTTGATTTTGCAGTATTAAAGATTTCACCTGAAATCCTTCCGGTAAAATCAGGATACACTATATTCTGCGGATAATAGAATTTTATAGGATCAACCGGATTTGAATCCGGCAGCTGGTAATCATTGCTGAATAGCGAAACATCAAATGTCAGTTTATCTACAGAGAGGTTTGATAGTAACGGCTGAAGGGCAGTACTATTCAGCCTCCAGTTCAGATCAAGATTCCAGGAAACGCTGTTCTGTACTGATGCACTAACATCGGGGATGGTCTTATCTGAAGCAGAAAGTATTTCTTTAAAGTCAAAGTATTCTTTTCTATCCATGAAATCACTGTAAAAGTCAGGATCTGAATAAACAGGCATTTTTAATGCCACGTCGATAGTAAAAATCTTTGCAGCAAGATTCAAATCAAAGCCAAACCTGAAGGGAAGCTGTTTGTCAAGGAAATAGGGTTTTATCATTGAGCTTTGATAGGTATTATCAGTACCTTTATAATATGGGGTATACCCATAAAGAGGATCACTATAGACGTATCTATTAATTCCAGCACCAGCAAACCAATGCAAAGTATTTACCGTACCGAGGTTCGGGAAGCTCCCTTCGAGACCGACAAAAAGCAATTTTCTGGTATAGTAGTCAGCAAATAATTTTAAGTAAGAGTCTTCATCCTTCTCCAGAGGAATTGTTGTTTTCCGCAAAAAAAGGCCCTCTCTCTTAAGTATTGTTTTGCTCTGACTGTCAGTACTTTGAAGAAATGAGAATGAGCTTGTCTGATTTTCAGTAGAGGGCTGACCATGCAGATACGTTGTTGTATTGATAAAGTACCCGTTTTTATCTTTTACTCCATAAACCGGATGAAACAGGAGCTTATCACCCGGCATAAACACGAAGGGGAATGCGAAAACAGGGATCCGTCCTACATAAAGTACCGAACCGCTCATTGCCCATTCCCCAGGATTAAGAATCCAGATTTTATCAGCGCTTATGCGATAGTATGGGTTTTTAACTTTTTTTGAAGCAATTGAACCATTCTCAAGTATAATGACATCTCCCTTTTTCCTGTATATTTTTTCTCCAAAAAAATAGAAGACCTTATCCTCTCCATCCTTTTCTATATGTTTTTCAGAAACACCCTTAAAAAAAAGTCCTTCAAACGAATCGACATTAAAGGTAAGCTTATCTCCGTAGAAATATTCTTTGCTTGTATCTTTTTCTATAACATAGACAATATGTCCCTCAGCACTTACCGTTTTCTGTTTCTGATTAAAGACTACTTTATCAGCAGTTAACGTCTGTACAGTTTTTTTCTCCTTATCCTGAATATCGATTCTTATACCGCCAGAAAGAACAATATAGTCTTCGTTCACTTCTTCGATATGGATCGACTCCAGTTTTTTAGCAGATGTTATTACAATGGACGGTTCTTTAACAGCTTTTTCCGAGTAATCAATCTTGTAGTATAAAAAAAGCCTTCTTACCAAATCCTCTTTAGTTCCGGTTGTATCAAGGTGAAGCCTTTCAGCCCAGTTTTTTAGCTCAAAATATGAGGCAGTTATTATATCCGCCTTCATAGTTTTTATAATAAGACTGCCTGATTGAGAGGGATCATCAGCGAATAGGAAGGGATTGATAAAAAATAATGCTATTATTATCAGCAAAAATTTTTTCAATTATACAGGTCCCAGTATTTCTTTTAGAAAAAATCCGGTGTGTGATCTACTGTTCACTGCAATATCCTCAGGAGTTCCCTGTGCCACAACAGACCCGCCGTCGAGTCCTCCTTCCGGACCGAGGTCAATGATATAATCCGCTTGTTTCAAAACATCCAGATTATGTTCGATTAAAACAACTGTATTGCCGTTGTCAACAAGTCTGTTAAGAACCTCCATCAGTTTCTTAACATCAGAAAAATGCAGTCCTGTAGTAGGCTCATCAAGAATGTAAAAAGTTTTTCCGGTACTTCTTTTTGAAAGTTCCAAGCTTAATTTCACCCGCTGAGCTTCTCCGCCGGATAAGGTAAGGGCTGATTGGCCAAGCTTTATATATCCCAATCCGACAGAAACAAGAGTATCGAGTTTTTTCTTTATCGCGGGAATTTTTTCAAAAAAAGAAGAGGCTTCTTCTATTGTCATTTCAAGGACTTCATTGATATTTCTCCCATGATACCGTATATCAAGTGTCTCTTTATTGAATCTTTTACCGCCGCAGACATCACAGGTAATATATACATCAGGAAGAAAATGCATCTCAATTTTAATTGTCCCGTCACCCTGACAATTTTCACAGCGGCCCCCCTTTACATTAAAGGAAAACCTGCCTGGTTTATATCCACGTGCTTTTGACTCTGGCAGGGAGGCATAGAGCTCTCTGATTGGAGTAAATAGACCTACATAGGTTGCCGGATTTGACCGGGGAGTTCTTCCTATCGGGCTCTGATTGATATTTATTACTTTATCAATGTTCTCGACACCAGAAATGGAATCATAACTACCTTCCTGAACATGTTTTTTTCCAACCCGTTTTTCAAGAGCTGGAAAGAGTATATCACCAAGAAGTGTTGATTTTCCTGATCCAGAAACTCCGGAAATAACGATGAGTTTGCCCAGGGGAAACGAAACATCTATATTTTTAAGGTTGTGTTCACGGGCACCGTGTATTGCTATGGTCTTGCCGTTTCCGGACCGCCTTTTCTCTGGAGTTGAAATTTCTATTTTTCCGTTCAGAAACTGTCCGGTAATACTCTTCGGGTTTCTCAAGATCTGGCTGAGTGTTCCTTCTGCAATGACCTCACCGCCGTGAACCCCCGCTCCAGGACCGAGGTCGATAATATAGTCTGCAGTTCTTAATGTCATTTCATCATGTTCAACAACGATAAGGGTATTACCGATATCCCTCAAGTGTTTCAAGGTTTCTATCAAGCGATGGTTATCCCGTTGATGAAGCCCAATGGTTGGTTCATCCAGAATGTAGAGTACTCCAACAAGGGAAGATCCAATCTGTGTTGCAAGCCGGATTCGCTGGGCTTCCCCTCCTGACAGGGTTGCTGCTTGACGTTCTAACGTAAGATACCCAAGCCCGACATTCTTGAGGAACTTTAATCGATCTCTTATTTCTTTTAAGATCTGCTCAGATATAATGTACTCTGTATCACTAAGTGTTAAATGGGAGAAAAAATCAAGAGCTTCTTCGACAGACAAGTTACTTGCTTCGAAGATATTTTTGCCGCTTACCAAAACTGAAAGGCTCTCTTTTTTTAGTCTTCTCCCGCTGCAGACAGGACATATTCTTTTAGCTTGAAACCCTTCAAGCCATTTTTTAACACCATCGGAAGTAGATTCTCTGTATCTCCGTTTTAAATCCTCTATAATACCTTTATAAACAGATCTGTATTGGAACTTTCCGGTGCCTGCTTTATTCTCATATTCCACTTCCAGTTCATCATCTGAACCGTATAGAATTTTATCCAAAACTCCTTTAGGCAGTTCGTTAAAAGGAGTATCCAGTGTAAAGGAATACTTTTTTGCGATTGCTTCAAACCAGCTCCGCTGCCAGGCTGATTTGGGACTGGCAGTCTGTATGGCTCCCTGATTAAATGAAAGGTTCTTATCGGGGATTATTAGGTCTGGATCATATTCGAAGGTCTGTCCAAGACCAAGACAAGCTTCACATGCGCCGTATGGATTATTAAAGGAAAACAACCGGGGCTGAAGTTCAGGCATACTGAAACCACAGTCGTAGCAGGAGTTTTTCTGCGAGAAAAAATATTCTTTGTCATTATCCATATCAAAAGCTATCAAATTACCGCCGGAAACTTCCAATGCGGTCTCTACAGTTTCTGCAATTCGTTTACGGGATTTTTTTGATACCTTAATTCTGTCAACAACAATTTCAATTGTATGTTTCTTTTTTTTATCCAGCTTTATTGTATCTTCTAAAACGGTAACCTCACCATCTATTCTGGCCCTGACAAATCCTGATTGAAGCGCGTTGGTAAGTATCTTTGTATGTTCCCCTTTTCTTCCTTTTACCACCGGTGAAAGAATCATTATCTTGGTATTTTCTTTGAAATCTGTAATGGTTTCAATAATTTGATCAACTGACTGTTCTTTTATTGGTTTTCCGCATACCGGGCAATGTGCATGGCCAATTCTTGCCCATAACAGTCTAAAATAATCATAAATTTCTGTTACTGTCCCGACAGTGGAACGGGGATTTCTATGTGTTGTTTTTTGTTCAATTGATATAGCCGGAGAAAGTCCTTCAATATAGTCCACATCCGGTTTATCCATTCTCCCGAGGAATTGCCTGGCATATGCAGAAAGAGATTCAACATATCTTCTTTGTCCCTCCGCAAATATTGTATCAAAAGCAAGAGAGGACTTACCTGAACCGCTTATTCCGGAAATTACGATTAGTTTATCCCGGGGAATTTCAACATCTATATTTTTTAGGTTATGCTCCCGCGCACCTTTAATAATTAACTTACTCATGTCTCAAAACCCCAGTTTAAGGTGTCTGTGTGTAGAATCTTGCAGCTTTATTCCTGGTAATAATATCAGGAGAATAGTTATACACTAGAGTCAAAATTTTAATCCCCTTTTCTTTAAATCCGGATTCATACAAACATTTACCGGTAGTTAACAGGGTATTATAAAAATGAACTTCCTTAAAGTACATATTAAGTCTGTTATTCTTTGATATCATGTGGAGTAAACGTTCAAAATCATCTGACCGATCACCGTGAGAGAAACTGTAATCAGGGTCGATTTTTTTTAACTCTTCTATTGCCAAAGATACCGGAGTACCGAAAGAATACACCAGATGATGCAGAGATTCAGAATACTTTTTTGAATTGTAATAATCTTCAGCAAGTTGCCTGTGAGCTTCCAAAGTAACCCTGCTTTCAGGCCGGTAGAGCTTGAAGAAAATATCCAGTCCTTTATCCTGTAACAGTTTCACCATCGAAGCTTCCTGCTTGTTAGTATATTTTTCAGCAGGTGTTTCTTCTATGATGCGGTTAAGTATCCTAACGGAATCTTCTGTTTTACCCATTTCATGGTATAAATCAGCCAGGTGATACATGATGTAATAACTGTCCTCGAGGATTTCAAGTTTTTTTCGGTTTTCGAGAGCTTTTTCATATTGTTTTTGAGCGATTTCAAACTCACCTTCTTTCTCAAAAACATATCCCAGCCATTTCAATGCTTCAGGATTAGTACTGTCGTTTTTCAAAATATCTCTGAATATATAGACAGCTTTTCCAAGATCTCCTGAATCTATCGCAGTAATCCCTTCATCCATTATAAGCCATAGAGGTTTTTGACCTTCAAAAGAATAAGCCGTACCTATATTCACACATAGCAATAAAATTAAAAGTCTGGTTTTCAAAGTTTCTCCAATTCTTCTACAAAGATTTTTTCTGCCATATCCGTTGTAGTTTTATGAATAATTTTACCCTTTTTAAAAATAACTACGGTATCCCCCGATCCGGTTATCCCCAAGTCCGCATGCCTTGCTTCTCCCGGCCCATTCACAATACATCCCATGACTGCAACCGAAAGACTTTTCTTTTTTCGATAAAGGACTGATTCAATTTTTTTTGTAAAACTATGCGTATCAAATGAAGCCCGCCCGCATCTGGGACAGGAAACTATGGAAACGCCGTCCTTTTTTATCCCTGAAGCTTTGAGAATCTCAATACCTGTAATGACCTCTGAAGCGGGGGTATCAGAAAGAGACACCCGAATCGTATCTCCAATTCCCCTTTTTAGCAAATTCTGTAGTACAATAGTGCTTTTTACAACACCGGGGATCATCGGACCAGCTTCGGTTACGCCAAGATGAAGAGGATAATCATACTTTTCTGAAAAAACAGTATTTGCTTCCACAGTTGCTTTAATATCGGATGATTTGAGGGAAAACACGACATTTTTGAAACCTAACCGCTCTAGAGGCTCCATTTCCATCTCCGCTGCGAGAATCATTGCAGCTGCTCTGTCCTCCATATCTCGTAACGCGGTAGGGAGAGAACCGCCGTTAACCCCTACCCTGAGTGGGACATCATTATCCGAGGCTGCTTTTATAACTTCCTCAACTTTCCATAAAGCACCAATATTGCCCGGATTTATTCTGATTTTCTGTATACCGAGTTTAATACACTCAAGAGCTATTCTGTAATCAAAATGAATATCCGCAACTATGGGTATGGGAGATTCTTTGGCAATAGCCCCAAGATAAACAGCGCTGTCCGTATCCGGAACAGAAAAGCGAATTATATCACATCCCAAACCTTTTAAATTCTTGATTTCACTCAGGAATGATTTTTTTTCCGGCGTAAGAGGCGTTTTCCACATGGTTTGAACACTGACAGGAAATCCTCCTCCTACAAGAATATCTCCGACTTTAACTGTATTTGTACTCATGTTTTCCATATAAACAAAAAGAGACGCAGGAAACCCGTACGCCTCTTTTCCAGATAGTAATTATTCTTTATGAAGCTGCTTTTACAGCTCCCATAAGGAATACCATAACAAAAAGGGCCACAGTCTCAACAAGACCAAGCACCATGAGATAGTTACCGAAACCTTTACCTGTTTCTGCAAAGGCATCTGATGCCGAAGCAGCAGCTTTACCCTGAGCATAAGCAGACAATCCCATTGCGGTACCGCCGAAGATTCCAGCTCCGATCACAAACCAGTCCGGAGCACTGCTTTTGGCTGCAAGCAATGTGTTCATCAGGATATACCCGTAAATTGTCTGGGTAAGGGGTGCACCAACGAAAGCGATCAGCGTAAACGGTGCAGGCCTATTCTGAGCAAAACACTTTTTCCAGGCTCCGATTGCAGCCATACCAGCTGCACCTGCACCAAGGGCAGAACCCATAGCTGCAAAAGCCAAAGCCGCACCAATTCCTAACATTCCTATGGTCATTATATTTCTCCTTCTTTTTATTTCTTTCTATTTCGAAAGGGATTATAACTAATCCCAGACCATTCCATTCCCAAATGTCCTGAGAATTCCAGAACATTCAGTCTAACTCCATGAACAATAATTGCCAAAGCTCCCATTGCAAGATTAAGTCCATGCCCAAGAATCAGAATAAAAATACTTCCAATAATACCAACAACTCCATGTCCCATACTGGCAGCCATTGCATTGAAACTACTAGCCACTGCCAAGGTTGCGAGTCCAACTGCAAAAAGACGTATATAAGAAATTATATCAGAAAATGCCCCTATTGAACTTAACGCTATAGTCATTAAACTGCTTATTCCTTTCAGGATACCCTTAAAAAAGTTTCCTTCCTGCTCAGAGAATAGTACGACAGCACCGAGACCGCCGAAAATCATGTATACAGAAAACATCGGCACCGGAAACTTTACCGGATCAAGGACGAAATTCAAAACAAGATAGTAGAGACCGTTTACCATCGACAGCCATCCAAGCTGGGCAAAGGCTTTTATAACAGGTTTTCTTTTTATCTCATCAATAAAGTTCCAAATATGGGCAATGCTGATTTGAATTGTACCGAGGATAAAACATATATGCTTTATAAGTTCTGAAGTATCATGACTGCTGAAACTGGCTATTCTGTCAACGATAAGCATATTCAGGAAAGGGATATGAGCAAGAGTTTCAGATCCAAACCAGGTACCCGTTACCGCACCCCAAATAATGGTAAAGAGGCTCATAACAATAAGAAAAAGAATCATTTCAGAAAGCTTGCCTGTTTTTTTATATCCCTTAATACCAAAAAGCAATGAAGCTCCAAGGAATATCAGTCCGTACCCTCCGTCTCCCACTATCATTGCAAAGAAAATGCTCAGGAACAACAGAAAAAAGAAGCTGATATCCCGCTCTCTGTATCCGGGAATAATACCAAGCAAATCGAAAACCGGCTGAATAATACGTACAGCTTTAGGATTTTTTACCAGCGTAGGAACACTATCCCCCTCTTCGGGATCTTTTAACATTATTCCCCAACCGCTTCCAGCTGCTGTTCTTTTAAGTTCGTCACTCTTATCTTCAGGGACATACCCTGAAAGATAGGCAATAGCTCCCTCCATACCTAAGCCGCTTCTGACAGATTCAAATTCTATCTCTTCGTCCAGATCCTCAAGCACCGCCTGCAGCTGCTGCCGCGAAGAGGATAATTTAAGAATTTCGGACTCGTACCGCTCTTTTTCCTTTTCCTTCTCAGCAAGCAAATTATGATATTCTGATCTGCTGTTTTCAGGGATCTGCACCAGATTTATATCTTCAAGATTACAGTTTTCAGGGACAATCAAAGCAGTGTAGCTTAAACTTTTTGTTTTCTTTACCACAAAGACTTTAATCTCATCCCCCAGGGCTTCCAGTTCTTTGTCTGTCAGTTCCGCGAGCCTCAAATCAACCCCTCGATCTTTAAGATACTCCAGATCCTTCGGATTAAAGTCACCCCACACATCAAGTCTTTCCAGCTCTTTTTTAATATGAT
>JANTFL010000033.1 GCA_024763455.1 Sediminispirochaeta sp.
CTTCACCTCATGCACAGCAGTGCGTCGGAAAAAGTGATAATTCTTCTGACAGACGGAGAGAACAATGCGGGAGAGATTACACCGGTAACCTCAGCCGCTATTGCAGCATCCTTTGGAATAAAGATTTACACTATTGGGATAGGTTCCAACGGACCCGTCCCCTTGGAATATACCGATCCGGAAACAGGAAGGACATTCAGAGGAGTATACAAAGGGGTGTATGACCGGGATCTTCTGGAATCCATGGCTTCGGAAACAGCGGGGCGGTTCTTTCCTGCCAGCAGCCCGGGTATCTTAAAGAATATTATCTCATCAATAAACTCTCTCGAACGGATTGAGAAACGTTCGAAGACAAAAATAGAAACGAGACCTGTCCACAGAGAAGTGATTCTGCTTGGTTTTATACTTGTTATGTATAGCTTTCTCATCCGTAAGGTACTCCTGAATGAGGTTGTGTAGATGATACAACATCCTGGAAGTCTGTGGCTATTACTGATCGTAATCCCTGTCATTGCAGTCCTTGTGAGAAATTTCCAAAAAGGCAAGCATGATCTGTACCGTATTGGAGGAGAGTGGCGAAAACATCAGCTGTATGATGTTTACCTGGTGAAAGGATTTTTCTCCTCCCTCTCTTTCGTGTTTTTTGTAATTTTCACGGTTCTCGCTTTGTCCGGGTTTTCAGGTACCGGAAGAAAGATTGTTGATATCCCTTCAAAAGCTGATATTGTGTTTACCATGGATATCTCCAGGAGTATGCTGAGTGACGATATCCTTCCCTCCAGACTTTTACGCTCCGAAGATGTGATAAAGAACATTATGGGGCGGCTCCCTGATGAGCGGTATGGACTTGTTGTTTTTAAAGGTAGGGGAGTTAAGCTGGTCCCGGTGACTGAGGACAGTGAGGCAGTCCTTTTAAATCTGGTATCGATTTCTCCGGAAATGTTTACCTCTACGGGGACAAACCTTGAAGCGGGACTTTTATCGGCAGCCTCTATGTTCCCGGAGGGAGAAGAGAGGAGAAAGGTAATAATCCTCTTTTCTGATGGTGAAAATCTGTCCGGTAATCTGGAGAAAGCTATTACGGTTATTAAAGATAAAGGGATAGAGGTTGTTGTTTTTGGAGCGGGAACAGAAGAGGGAAAGGTCCTGAGGGATTCAGCCGGGAGAATAGTGACGGATAAAGCCGGGAATGAGGTTACTACCAGACTGGACCGGTCGAAACTCAAGTATATCGCTTCTTCTGTTAGGGGATCCTACTTTGAAATGTCCGGCAGCAGTTCTGTTTCAGAAGCTGTCGACTCTCTTGCTCTCAATATATCCTCTTCCAACCTGGTTACTGCCGGAGAGGAAGCCTACACTTTTTATCTTTTTCTTGCAGTGCTCTTACTGATATTATTCGTTTCGATAAGGATTTTTCCATGGAAAAACGTTTTTTAATACTTATACCTCTTATTCTGTTCTTTGTTTCGTGTAGTGATCCTGGGATATACATAGACCTCTTCTCAGGGAATTATGCATATTCCAGAGGAGAATATCAGGATGCCAACCTTCTCTATATCAAAGCGAGTGACAGAGGGACCTATCCGGATTACGTTGCCTATAACCTTGGAAATGTCTATTACTCACTCGGTGAGGCGGCTCCTGCCCTGGGGGAATGGGAGGAATCATCTCTCTCAAAGAACAACGATGTAGCCTTCTCCTCACTATATAACAAAGGAGTACTTCTCTTTGAATTAAGCAGGTATGAAGAAGCCTTTACCTCTTTCAAAGCGGCGTTGAAGATCAATCCTTCAGACATTGATACCAAGATAGATCTGGAGTATTGTCTTTTAAAAATGAATTTAAGGAGTGAAAGTGTTACACCAGTGGTGGAGATTAAGAAAAATGCTGCTGATGAAGCGAAGAAGGCGGACGCCATGAGAGTTCTGGATTTTGTAAAACGGATTGAAAAACAAACGTTAAAAGCGGAAACTGCGGACTCCGGAAGCACAGAGGAGGTTTTAAATGACTGGTAAAACCCTCCTTCTGAACTGTGTATTATTATTTGCTGCCTCTGTTGTTTTTTCAGAGGATGTAATAATGGAAGTAAAACCCAATCCGGTACGGAAAGGGTATCAGTTCGTTGTTTCCCTCTATATTGATCATGATAAAACCACTGAGATATCTGTTACCCCGCCGAAAATCCCGGAAGATTTCAAGCTTGTCCGCGGTCCGGTGGTAAGGAGCTACTATGTCGCCCTGGACAATGGTAAAACCAGAAAAAAAACAAAGGTTCAGTATACCTTTCTTTCATTAAAAACAGGCCGCTTTATTCTTGGAAGTTACCACATTAAGGCGGCAGGAAAGGAATATGATACTGAACCTGTTCTGATTGGGGTGGGAATATACAAGAACAAGAGGTTTTATATCCCCTATGAAGTTTCTTGGAGGGAAGCGGATACTTCTTATTATGTCGGGCAGGCAGTTCCATTGACCGGGCAGGTGGTAAATTTACCTGAGATCCTTATATTTGAGAAGGTCGAAGTTTCCTCCCCCACCAGCGGTATTTTTACCCGGATAGACGATCCGGGGCCAATAACCAAGGAACAGACGGGAAATGAGATCCTCTATACCGTTCCTGTTGCCGGGTATATATATACACCATCGAGGGAAGGGACAGTAAAAATTCCCGGAATAAAGATCAGTGCGGAAGGGATTACGTCATCTTCCAGGACACTTACGCTTAAGGTTAAGGGGATTCCTTCGGGAATCCGTTCGACAGGAGCTATAGGTAAATTCACCAGAAGGTTCTTTCTGGAGGAAAAATCATCAGAGGGCAGCGGCGGTATCAATCTGCACATTGTCATCGAGGGAAACGGAAACCTTAATTATCTTGAGATACCGCCTCCGGAAGGGGACGGGATGACGATATCCGGGGGGAAAGATGAACAGGATTACCATGGAACCATAAACGGATTTGAAGGGAAAAGGGAGAAGGTTTTTACCCTCCTTTTTTCTGAACCCGGAGAAAAAGAGATTATTATACCGCCGTTTCCCTTTCTGGATCCTGTTGCAGGTGATATTACAACACTGGAATCTGAGCGTATTTCTGTATCCGTCGCAGCTTCTGAATCCGGAGAAAAGGCTGATCCATTTGACTCCTTTATTCCTGAAGATACTGCAGCATCGCATCTGCCGGTAAAATCGGGAAGGTACATGGATCCGGCAAGTTATCTCTGGCTTCTGCCCGGGCCGCTTGTGTTTATTATATTCTTTGTGAAAACGAGAAAAAGATTCCTTTTAATCTCCCTTACCCTGTTGGTTTTAACAAGCAGCTTTCTGGGAGCCGGTACTGAAAATAAGGGAAGTAGGCTCTTTCTGGAGGGAAATTACGGGAAAGCTCTCGATCTGTATGTAACCGAACTTAAGGAGTTTCCTGATTCACCTTCATTGTTTTATAACGCTGCTCTGTGTTATAACCGTCTTGGCATGATAGACAAGGCAGTGTATGCAGCGAATACTGCACGAATGTATAATCCATTCAAGGAAGAATACAGCAGTTTTATTCATGCCATCGAGATGAGCTCGGGGATAGAGTATTCCCTGCAGCTAGAAAAAAGCGTGTATCCCGATATTTTTCTCTTTCTTATGACCATCGCGGTGAATGGAGCAGCTTTTTCCGGTGTGATCTACCTTGTAAGAAAGAGGAATTTCTTTCTCATCCTGGCGGTTCTTCTTTCTGTAATAAGTATTATAGCAGCAGGATTCCTTGTACGATCTTCATATCAGTGGAAACAGCATTATGGGGTTGTAACACATCAGTCTGAAGAGGTAAAAAAAATCCCCCATGAACACTCTGATCCCGGTTTTGAAATAAAAGAGGGGGAGCTGGTCAGAGTGATCGGTTCCTCCGGGGATTACGAGTTTATAGAGAATGGTATCGGTTTAAAGGGATGGCTTAAAAAAGATTCCCTGCTGCTTCTGGGGGGAGATCTTGATCCACTGGAGGTGCTGGCAACAGCGAAGTGATGGATTTTAATAAAATACTGGATAAATGGGACAATTGGGAAGATTTCAAGGATAAAGAATCCGTCGAGGAGACCAGGATCCCTGAGAGTAAGATTAGAATAGATGCCCGTATTGACCTTCACGGAATGACCAAGGCTGAAGCGGAGAAGGCTTTAGATGGTTTTTTTAAGGCTTCCAGAAGCTCGGGGTGCAGGAAAGTACTTGTCATTCATGGCAAAGGAAACCACTCCACAGGGGGAGGAGTCCTTTCCAAGTGGATAAAAACCTATCTGGAAAAGTCCCCTTATGCGGGGAAAAGCGGATACGCTTCCAGGAATAACGGGGGTAAAGGGGCAACATGGGTCATGATCAAACGATGATCAGCGTTCCCGGTAGATTATCCTGCCTCTAGTAAGATCATAGGGGGACAGTGCTACACGTACTTTGTCTCCCGGGACAATCCTTATGTAGTGTTTGCGCATTTTCCCTGAAAGGTGGGCGAGTATTTGATGTCCGTTCTTGATTTCAACTTTAAACATTGTATTAGGAAGAGATTCCTTTACAATGCCTTCTACTTCTATTGCTTCCTCTTTTGCCACAGATCCTCCAGGATTTTGTATATAACTCAATACTAAAAGAATCAAAAATAATTGTCAAGGAGTTGACATTTTTAGATTATTAATACAAATTCACTCACCTCAGATGAGTTATCATGCTTTAGAAAGGGTATCTATGGACGAAAAATTTGTAGAAAAGATGAAAAAACTGCTCCTTGAATCCAAGGAGGATATAGTTCGGTCCCTGATTTCTGAAAGCAGGGAGTTTGAAGCAATTGTTGAAGATATGGATCCTAAGGACCTTGCTGATGTTGCAGCTGATGATATTGATAAAAAAACCCTGGAGGCTCTGAATGCCAATGAGGTAAAGCGGCTGAAACTTATAGAATCGGCTCTTTCCAGAATCAAAAACGGCCGTTACGGCCTTTGTATGCGGTGTGGTAAGAAAATCCCCCAAGCCCGTCTTGAAGCCATCCCTTATGCACTTATGTGTATTGATTGTAAAAGCAGCGAAGAACGAAGCCCTAAATAAATAAAGAATACCTAAACTCTTCCGATTCTTTTCCGAAAATTTAAGAAGGAACAGACTATGGAAGGAATAAGCAATAACATACATAGTTCAGGAATCTCACTTTTCAGTATCATTAAAGCGACAAACGGGTCCGGAAGGATTAATGTTCCCATATCAAGTATTTCTCCTGCAGTATTGAGCCTTAAACATATCTCAACTATTCCTGTACCGGGCAGTTCATCTTCCGGCGGGTTTTCAGTATCGAAACTCAGAGCTTTGGATAACCTGATCGATATGCTTACCAGAGCGGGGAAGCTCAAGGGAGAAGAGATCCCGGATATTAAAAAACTTGATTCTGAAAATCTTAATACCCTGCTGTCGGGATATCTGCAAAAACTGGGCAGGGCAGCCTCGTCAAATTTTGCCTATAAGCCAGTGGTGGAAACAAAAGGATTATTTGTGAACGGACTAATTTGACCGTATAAAGGGATTGGTTTTCCTTTCCCGTTCTATGGATGTCAAAGGACCGTGTCCCGGAAGTACCCGTGTCTCATCCGGCAGAATCATAACCTTAGTATTAATCGATTCAATGATTGCTTCACTGTTCCCGCCGGGTAGGTCGGTTCTCCCGATACTTTCAAAAAACAGTGTGTCCCCGGAAAACAGGAATCCCTGTGTTTCACTGTAGAGACATATGCTGCCCGGGGTATGGCCGGGAGTATGGATCACGGAAAGGGAAGAATCGAATACAGTATCCCCTTCGGAAAGGAGGATATCAACCGACGGCAGCTGATGCAGCGGGATATTCAGTTCATCGAAAAGGCTTTTAGGGATCCCTTTAAGGCTCTCGATGTGTACAGATTTTGCCTCTGGTCCGAAGTAGCGGGCATCATCAGCGTGTGCTGCAACCTTGATAAGTATACCCTTTTCCAGGTAGTAATCCTTTATGTGGAGTATTGCTCCAATATGGTCAAGATGTCCGTGGGTGCAGACGATTCCCCGGGGCTTGAGATTCTTTTCCACCATATGCGCTATTATCTTTTCAGCCTCTCCCCCCGGATCAACAACAATACATTCTTTTTTCCATTCAGAGAAAAGGTATGTATTTACATTGAAGGGTTCTATAATTATTCTTTCTACCATGGTATTCTCAGTTTAAGGGAAATGGTGTGATTTTACAAGTTTTAGTTTATAAACATCTTATATTAATAGTTCTCCTGGGAGGTCTGTTCTATGCTGCTGTTCCGGGGCTGGGAGCATTCTGGTTTAGACATAAATGGCGTTTGTTCCGAAGGACACTGGTAAGATCTGTTAATTCCCCTTTACTGGATTATAAAGGATTGAGAAGGGTCCCGGCAGAGGGCAGTCTGTTCCGATTTTTCGGTGCTCTCCAGGCTTTGGAGGGATCTGACTGCATCTGGCTCTCTGACGGTGCTCTTTCGGTCAGAGTTGATCTGACCGGGGTTCCCATCTATATTCTTCCCTCAGCTCCTGATCTCCAGGATCCAATTGGAGAGACCGGTTATCCTGAAGAAATCCCTGCACGTACAAGCTGGAAAGAGATATTCTCCCTCCCTGAGGGAACGAAAATGTTTCTATTCGGCAAGGTCGTTACTACTGATGGTAAAATTCTTTTTAAAGATACCTCAGATGAACAGCTTTTTGCTGTGATATATGACTGCAGCAGTAGAGCCTTTTTCAGTCAGGCAATATGGACGGGAAGACAGCGAAATGAATACTGGAATCCTGCGACCCCCGGATCCCTCACCGTCGGCTCTTTTCTGCTTTTCGTATATTTCTATCTGCTTTTGCAGCAGCCCTACATGAAATTTCCTGCAGGGGTTGCCCTTCTTTTCAGCCTTGTGCCGATTATCCTTTTTTTCCCGCCGGGACTGTTTTTTTATTATGTGTACAGGAATTTGTGGAAGCGTGCACGTGTCTTCAGAGCAGAGAGAGATTTACTAAAACTACCATTAAGCTATTTCCCCGAAGAATGTTCCAATTCCCATTATTGCGAAGAAAAGCTTCCTGACGGCAGTCTCTACGTGATGGAAGAGAAAAGTCCCTGCCCAACTCCTGAGGGGGGGGTGATAAGGAGCACTTCTCTGCCCTCCACTTCTAAGGAGGGCTCTGTGTGTTATGTTTTCAGACTAAAGGTCCCGGAAGGAAAGAGTTCAGGCGATCCGATGGCGGAAAATGTAGCTGTTTCCGGGAATCCGCTTCATCTTTCACGGAAAAGTGAGGCAAAAGCTGTCAGGCTTGAGATTTTTTCCCTTCTTGCTGTAATTTCTGATTTACTTTTGAACGGAGTTTTGCTTTTTTTTGCGATTACCTATTTAATCCGTTAAAGCCGGCACGTTAGTATCCTTTTTACGGGCAAAGTTTACCGTAATCTTTTTCCCCCTGAACATCATGCCGTCCATCTTGTCCACTGCAGAATCAGCCTGTGGGGAGGCAATGTCTATAAAGGAATAATTGCCCAATACTTTGATCTGGCCGATCATCTCCCCGGGTATGTCCAGAGATTTCTGAAAAAGCCGGAACAGGTCCTTTGGATAAACACGCCGGTTTTTACCGATATTGATAAATAGTGTCTTCATGTTTCCCACGGGTATATCTTTTCTGGGTTGCTGCGGTTTTCTGGAGATTGTAGTTTTGTCTCCGCAGATACTCTTTAAAAGAAATCCGTAAAAGTATCCCCGTAAATGGAAGGGGACAGCCTTCTTGATCAGTTTTTTGTATTCCTTGAGAACAATCGGGTCCTCAGTTTCCTTAATAACCGAAACTATCTGCTGAATCTTTTCGTTTACCTGTTTTTCGTCCATATTACCTCTGCTCTCCTGTTTGTAATCGGTACTCTTCCTGGTGGTTTTGAGTGACAGAACCGGCCTGTGCAGTATATCTCCAAGGGTATCCAGGCTGTTATAATCAGGCAGAAAAACTGACCTGCGCACCTTCCTGGACAACTTTGTGGATATAAAGAGTACATCCTTGTCAAATAAATCCCTTGATCCTGTTTTAGTAATATCAATAATCAGATTATCAAGGGTGTTTAATTCTATGTTGTTTCTGCGTATATGATCAATAATACGGGTGGTCGTGCCGACAATAATAGCGGGATTTCTTGCTAATAAATGTATCTCGCTCTGGATATTCCCGCTTCCGTTTAAAAAAACGGAGGAAGTGCTGCCATTCGAAGATGAAGGCAGCTTGTGCAGGGTATTTTTTATTTTTTGTGTTTCCTGTTCTGTATCTGTTGCAATAAGGGTTCCCTTATTCATAAGAGAGGGAACAAGGATCGAGAGGGTTTTTCCTTCTTTGGGGTTGTAGTCAGCTGCGAAATCTCTTCCCCTGAAAGCTGCACTGAAGGCTGACTTCTGGAGTCTGGTGGGGTTTTTGTATCCCCCTCGCCGTACTATTTCAGCTGCTTTTTTATAAGAGAGTTGATGACTGACACTATGAAACACGATACAAACCTGCTGTTATTTTTAAAATTTATATGTAAAGATATAAGTAGTTATGTTATTTGTCAAGTTTATGTATCGTTAAGTAAACCGGGGAGAGTTTATGCGTAAAAGAACAGGGATTCTGTTTGTGCTGTTTCTGCTGAGCGTTTCGTTGCTGAGCGCTGAAGTATTCAAATATAAATATTTCAGGGGTGAAAAGTATAAAATCAAATCAGAGGTAAACGAATCGGTATACATAAACGGCCAATACCATCATGCAGCGGAGATTCTGAACAAGATTGCTGTAGAGGTTATTAGTACTGAAGGGGGGAGCGGGATGCTGGATGCAACCTTCTCGACTTCAGAAAAACGGAAGGGAAATGTCGATGTTTATGAACTTTCACAGGAGTATCATTCCCTTTTTCAGAGAGATCAGTATGGGAAGCTCACTATAGATTACCAATACTTTATGCCTGTTGTCAGGGATGTCCCCCTTTTTGTCGATAAGGATATCAAAAAAGGCGAATCCTGGTACGGGGACGGATGGGAAGTTCACGACCTGAGAAACGGATACGGGATTCAGGAGCCTTTCAGGTATCCCATTCATGTACGGTATACGTATCTTGGGAAAGGTCAGAAGGATGGTAAAACCTACGATATATTTACCGCTTATTATACCATCTCCTACAACACCCCGGATTCTTTCAGCCGCTATCGTCTGTATCCTGTTCAGGTGACCGGTTATTCGGATCAGACCATATTCTGGAACAGCGATGAGGGGAAGCCTTACGCATACGAAGAGGAGTTCAGTATACGGTTTATTGTTTCTTCCGGAGATTCCTATACTTTCAGGGGGACTGCAGGTGCAAAGGTGACTGCCAGTGAGAAAATGAACAAAGAGCTTCTTGCCGATTCCCTTAAAAACAGAATAGAGCAGGAAAAATTAACGGATATGTCGGTTACCGTTGATGATAAAGGGGTGACTATTACCCTGAGTAATATTCATTTCAAAGCGGATTCTGCAGAAATCCTTGAATCTGAAAGGAGAAAACTGGATCTTGTTGCGGATAAACTCAAAGAGTACCCCGGCAGAGATGTTCTGATTACCGGTTATACAGCTTTGGCAGGAACTCCGGAGGGAAGAAAGACGCTATCCGAAGAAAGAGCCCGTGTTGTTGCAGGCTATTTTATAGAGAACGGTGTTAAACCCAGGGAACAGATAGTTATCCGTGGTTTGGGAGCCGAAAACCCTGTTGCTGATAACAGCACCCCGGAGGGTAAGCAGAAAAACCGTCGGGTTGAAATTACAATACTGGAAAACTAACGGAGGTGAACAGTGAGTGCATCAAGAATACTGTACAGAGGTATTGAAAAAGCCTTAAAAGAGCAGGATGAATCTCTGGAACATAAAAGAAAAAAAATAGAGGCCCTGTTCATAAGATCCATACCTGACGTTCCTGAAGGGATGGTCAGAGAGATGTTTGCCTACTACCTTTCACGGACCGGCGGTTCGGTGGAGAATCTCCGTAATCTTGCCTATCATTTGATCGATGTTGCTGATCTGTTTGCCGGGGAGTACGATACCAGAAATAATCCTCTTGATGATGATGAATGGAGAGTGATAAGAGATTTTACCAATAATTATGCTCAGGATATCGATGACGATATTCTTACCTATGTTATGCAGCTGGTAATTGAAAACGGAGCGTTCGATTAGCTCCAGATACCCAGTTTAGTCAGGGCTTCGGTAACACTCCCGTTCCAGTCCCTGTTTGCAGCGGGATTTGCCGGGCTCGGGTGGATGATGGAAGCTATTATGTAATCTTTTCCGCTGAAAACAGCAGCCAGCCTTTTTTCTGCAAACTTTCCTACCCCTATAAGATATTGTGGGGAGAGGATCTCTACGACAGCTTTAAGGTGTTTGTCACAAGCTTCAAAAAGAGGGGCTTTTTCCTGTGAGGGGAGCTTGTCCGGAGTAAGATTCTTTCCTGATTCCTCCATAAAAACCAGGGGGCAGTAGTTCCCGACAAAATTGTCTTTGAAAAATTCACAGGGGGATCCGTATCGCTCGCTAAATAGTCCCCAGAGCCTTCTGCCGCTTACTTCGCTTCGTGTAGTATCCCATCCAGTAACCGGACGTTTGGGGTGCACAGCAGAAGGGGAATGAATTTCTCCTTCTATCTTCATCCACTCTTTAACTGCTTGGATCTCTCCGAAAGGGATTCCCGTTTGTGCCATACCCCATGGTCCGGGATTCATTCCAAGAAAAAAAACGGTTTTACTGCCCTGTGCGAATCGTTCAAGATAATTGGTGTAGGGAGCTCCGGCATACTCCAGAGGGTTGTACACTGCCGCAGCCTTACCGGGAAATGAAAGTTCCTTCAGTTCTTTCAGGAACCGGGCAGTCTCTTCGATCAGCAGCGAGGCGTTTTTCATTTGAGATAGATGTTGAAGAACAGGACCAATGAGGTTATCTCGCTTGATAGAAGCTCTGTCCTTGCAAACCTGAAACCAGCTTCCGGAAGAAGCGGCTTTTTTATCCCGGTAAAACGGTAAATAATTGAAGCCTGAAACGTGGATCCTGCTTCCACAGACCCGTTGTATGAGAGCTGTGTGGATGGAATAAGGATGGCGAACCCCCAGCCGGTCTCAAGAAAAAGTCCTTCAAGAATCGGGAGGTCATACCGGATGGAAGGGTAGAGCTGAATGGTATTGAGCACCAGGTTCCCGCCGGAGGATGTATAAAAATTGAAAAGATCTGCAGCTGTCAACAGAATCTGGAAATTACTGTAGAGAGAGTATAGCCCTGAAATGTTTATGTACAGTGGAATGTTCGCGAAATCGGGATTATCCGTGTATCCGGTCATGGTATCGGTTTTGGGTGATGTGTAGAAATTCAGCGCTGAACCGATACCGCCCTCCAAGGAAAGGTGAAAGCCGCTGCTTGTACTCTCTCCCCATGAAGCGGTGGTGATAGTAAGAACCAGTATGAAGGCAGAAATCTTTTTCATCGATTACCGGCGATCGGATTTGAACCGATACAGGGTTGCCCCCGGTAGATTTTGAGTCTACTGCGTCTACCAATTTCGCCACGCCGGCAGTTTGTTTATCGTCCGTTGTAAAAGTTAGTATATAGTTGAAAAATAATCAATAGTACGATACTTTGTTGATACGTATGTGGTGGCCATTTAAACGAAAACAAATTAAAAGTGATCCCGGCGATGTCGTCTTTGAGTATTGGGAGAGCAATTTCCAGGGAAAGCAGCCTCTCAGGTTTCACCAAGAGGAATCTGAAGGGTACAGTTTCTCGCGGGGTAAAGAGGGGTTTTGCCTCAAGATGTCCAGGGCAGACCTTTTTGCCTGGAGTTTGCTGGAGCCGTACCGGTACACTGATTTTGTGCTGGATCTGGAGATACACCGTCTTTCTGAAGGGGGCTATTCATCCGCTGGAACTGTGTTCAGATTTGCGGACAGCAGTACCTTTTACTACATGGTGGTTTCAACATCAGGCATGTACCGGTTCGATGTTGTTTTTAACGGGACGCCCAGGACACTTATTCCCTGGACTTCGGTCAATACAACTCCCGAAGAACATTTTACGATTACTGTTGCAGCCCACAGAACCTTTTTTACTTTTTTTGTAAACGGAGTATGGGTCGGAGAAGTTGAAGATGAAACGATCGATGCCGGCTCTATCGGATTTGCAGGACAGAACTATCATGAACAGGTGCCGGTAACATATTGTTTAAAGAAAGCAGTATTGGAATCGAGGAGATTGAAGGTAGAAGAGTTTTATGAGAGCAGGGTCAAGGGGGATGATATCCCCCCTGAAAACCGGAGGATCCTCTCTATGAGGTTTTTTGATTCCGGGCAATACACCGCCTCCCTTGTACAGCTGCAGAAATCTCTAAAAGGGCGCACTCCCGGTCCGGAGGATAACCTCCTTGCTGCCAGAATCCATAACCTCCTGGGGCTTAAGAAAGAGGCTTTGAAGTACATAGACAGCTGTATTGAATCCGGAATGCTGAATGAAGAAACAATTCTGGAAAAGGCTGGGGTCCTGTACGGGCTGAACCGTTTCCTTGAAGTTAAGAGTTTTTTAGGGGGGTGTGCTGATGAGTGGAAAGAAAACCCTGTTCTGAATGATATTATGGGAAACTCGGAAGATGCTCTCGGGAATTTTGAATCAGCCTTCCTGTTTTATAAAAAAGCCGGTGATCTGGACAACAGTAACGGAATTTATTTTCAGAATGCCGGTCATTCTCTGGAAAAATCAGGAAAAACAAAGGAAGCGCTGGAATACTACAAGAAAGCTGCTGCACTGTTTTTTGAAAGTGGCCAGAGAGCCGAACTGGATTACATTCTTACTGTTATAGACCGGCTGGATCCGGGGAATTCCTACGGTCTCATATATGAAGGAAAACTTCTCTTTGAAGAGGGGCAGATTGAAAAGGCTTTTACCCTGTTTCAACAGCTTCGGGAGAGAGGAGAGTCTGATGCTTCAGTGGACTTTCTCTATGCACTGATTCTTGCCAACAGGGGGGAACGGGAAGCAGCAGATCCGGTATTTGCTTCGGTAATTGAGCGGGAGCCCGATTATTATCTCTACTGGTTCAGATATGCAGAAAATCTCTATGCAACAGGAAAAGATGCTTCCGAAGCCCTTGAGAAAGCGCTGTCTCTCAATGGAGATGATCCCTGGGTGCTGAATTTGGCTGGATTGATAGCCATGGAATCAGGGCAGATTGACAAAGCAATCGAGTATTACCGTTCAGCGCTGTCAATAGATGGAGGGAGAGCGGAGATCCGTATCAATCTTTCAGATGCCCTGTATAAAAATGGTTTAAAAGAAGAAGCGTTTTCTCTCCTCGTAGAAGAGGACAGAGGAGATATACTGAACCAGAAGGGTAACTTGTTTGCGTTGGACAGGGATTATGATAAAGCGGCGGCCTGTTACTTCAAAGCAGTCAAGTTGGAGAATAAAAACAGGATCTACCGTCTTAATTACGCAGAAGTGCTGATTGAACTTGACAGAATATTGGAAGCAGAGGAGATCCTTGCCACTCTCCTGGAGGAGAAGGAGGAACCGGAAATACTCAGCCGTATGGCTTTTATTGCATCCCTGAGAGGTGAGTACCGCAGAGCGGAGGCCGCCTACCAGCGGGCTCTGGAACTTGACCCCTCCAGGGAGGATGTAAAAATAGCCTATGCTGATTTCCTTGTGACCAGACATGATTTCAAGAGGGCAGAAGAACTTCTTGACCGGGTAAAAAACAGTACCCACAGTAAAGTGGCAAAGCTCAAGGAATTAATCTATGAAGCTTCCTATGACAGTTACAGCTGCAGTGAGTGTGGCAGAGTGTGGCATGTTCCCAAGGTTTTTCAGGCTGTGAACAGAATAGTTCTAAAGGGAGAGCCTGATCCCGCTTCTCCGGCAGGGAAATGTCCCTCCTGCGGAAAGGTCTATTGTGTTGCATGCGCCATGAAGTATCTTGATCATAACAGATTTACCTGTGCTGACTGCGGTGAACCTCTGAAACTTTCGGAGGATTATCTGAGGTACCTTGCTGCGGAGTTTGCAGCGAAGCACGTGGATGGTAATTAACTTGACAAACCCCTCTCAATGAGTAAGATGAGTGCAATGAAGAGATTACTTTTAATTACACTTTTTCTATTCCTTGCCGTTTTAACCTTTGGGCAGGAAATACTGACAGCATCTCAGTTTTTTGATTCCATATCTTCCGGTTATGGAACAGTAAAGGATTATACTGCAAGACTTTCCATTACAGCAAAGGATACCGAAATGGAAGGAACTTTGTTTTACAGGTCTCCAAATCTGCTCCGGATAAATTTCTCTAATCCAAAAGATCAGGTAATCAACGTAGACGGAGAAAACCTGACTATATATATCCCCGACCAGAATGTTGTTATGGTACAACAGCTCAAGAAACATAACGATGCCTCCCTTGCCGTTATGGCGAATGAAAAGGGGCTTCAGCTTCTCAAAAAGGGCTACAGTGTTGCCTATTTGAAAGGTCCCGAGCCTATCCCTCTTGATGAAGGATCGAAGGAGATGGTGGTAAAATTAAACCTCGTCTGGAGGGGTACTGATGAAGGGTACCGGCAGATAATTATGTCAGTTACCAAAGATGGGTTGATTCGGAGAATGAAGGGGATTACCATAAATTATGAAACCTTTCAGTACGATTTTACTGAAGTAAGAATTAATCAGGATCTTCCTGATGCACGATTTAAGTATGATCCTCCGCCGTCGGCGTATATGATGAAAAATTTTCTTTTTGAACCGGAACCGTAAAAATATGGAATCAATTGGCGATAGACTTAAAAAAGTACGAGAAGATAAAGGGTATTCTGTTGAGCAGGTATCCAGGGAAACGAACATTGCCCGGAAATACTTACGAGCTCTGGAGAATGAGGATTATTCCGATTTCCCCGGTGAAACCTATCTTCTGGGATTTTTAAGAAATTATTCTGAGTATCTGGGGCTGGATTCAGAAGAGATGATAGCAACGTACAAGAATATAAAAATGCAGGAGCAGCCTGCACCGATCGAAGAACTTCTGGAACCGCAGGGACGGAGGGGCGGACCGGTTTTTCTTGTTGCGCTGATTCTTGTCCTTCTCGCTGCAGGGGGCGGTGCATTTTACAAATTCTACTATCTCCCTTCCCGCACTCCGGGCAGTGAAATCCGGACAGCTTCTGCTTCTGAAAAGAAAGAGGATAGTCAGAAGACTGAAAAAACTGATGCCTTTGAACTGAAAGACTCGGTTGTGGAAAAGTACTTCAAGGAAGGTTCTGAGATTCTGGTTCCCCTTGGAGACAGCATGTTATCCGTCTTTTTGGAAACGGTGGGAGAAACTGTTCAACTGACCACGCCTGCAGGAGTTATTGATCTAAAACTCTCGGTAAGACAGACTCTTGATCTTAATAATGACGGAAATGCAGATGTCTATGTAACAGTTAACGATATAGATAAAAAGGGAAATGGTGCAGTTCTCAGGTTTGACAGATTTGTCAATGAATCGATCGAACAAGGGGTAAGTGCAGCTCTTTCAGAGAGTGAAACAACATCGAAGAAGGAAGAGATCAATCTTGGTACAACTAACAACAGTTCCCGTAAAAGACCTGTCAAAGTTATCCTGACTCAGGAGAAAAAAGAGCCCTATGTTCTTGATATCCTGTTCCGGGGTTACTGTTTTGTGCGGAACGTGGCAGACAGTGGTGAGAGAAATGAGCAGTATTTTAATAAAGGAGAAACGCTTAGAATTGATGCATCCAGTACTGTACAGCTCTGGATATCAAATGCAGGGGCTTTAAGTGCACGGATAGCCGGAAAGGATGTCCCTTTCGGAAAGCCCGGAGAGGTGGTTTCTTACCTGATCAAATGGGATCGAAATAATGAGAGCGGGAATTACGATTTAAAGCTGATCCCTGTGTATTAATCGAAGAAAACGTATGCCGTCAGAAAATAAAACAGTTAAATCCTTTTATGTAGAGAACCTGGGCTGTTCAAAGAATCAGGTTGATGCGGAGATCATGATTGCAAGCCTTGTTAATAAGGGGTGGTTCAGCAGTGATTCTCCCGAAGACGCAGAGTGTATAATAGTCAATACCTGCGGATTTATCGAAAGTGCAAAAAAAGAATCCATAGAAACAACCCTCTCGTTCAGAGAACGTTATCCCGGAAAAAAAATCCTCATGGCAGGATGCTTTGCTCAACGTTACGGGGAGGATCTCCGGAAAGAGCTTCCGGAGGTTGACGGGATTTTTGGGAACAGAGATCCCGGCCGGGTTCCGGAAATTATGGATCTTCTTGAAGGTGAAGAACGTGCTCTTTTGATCCCCTCTGCCGGGAACTCATATATTGAAAGGGGTACGTTACTTTCTTTTCCCGGAACTGCTTTTGTAAAGATTTCCGAGGGGTGCAGCCACGGATGTTCGTACTGTGCCATCCCCCTGATACGGGGAACTCTGAGAAGCCGCCGGGCAGATGAAATCGTCCGGGAGATTGCTTCACTTCTTGAAAGAGGAGTTTTTGAGATAAATCTTATTGCACAGGATCTTGCAGCTTTCGGAACCGACAGAGGGCATGAGAGTGAATTCCCCGGGCTTCTAAAGAAAATTTCAAAGCTGAAAGGCGATTTCTGGATCAGGCTGCTTTATATCTATCCTGACAATTTCCCCTTCGAAATCCTTGAGATCATAAAGAACGACTCCAGGTTCCTTCCATACTTTGATATTCCCTTCCAGCATGCAGACGGAAAGGTTCTTAAGGCTATGGGCCGAAGGGGAAACAAAGAGAACTATCTGGAACTTCTGTCAAAAATCAGAGAAGCACTTCCGGATCCTGTAATACGTTCAACCTTCATGATCGGGTTTCCCGGGGAGGGTAAAAAGGAGAGGGAGGAACTGCTCTCCTTTATTGGAGAGGCCGGGCTGGACTGGGCAGGGTTCTTTGTCTATTCCAGAGAAGAGAATACAAGAGCCTACCGTATGCGGAATGCCTTTTCCCATAATCGGGCAGTCAAAGCAGCTCAAAAGTACCTGCCTCTTCTGGAAAAAAAGCAAGAGGAAATTACGGTAAAAAGGATGGAACGTTTTGCCGGAATGGAACTGGATATCCTGGTGGAGGAAAATGTGGAAGGAGATCCGTTTTCTTTCGGAAGAGGGTTCCTGCAGGCTCCGGAAGTTGACGGCAGTACCGTAATCCTTACAGACAGGGTCACTCCCGGAGATGTTGTCAGGTGCAGGATTGTCCGGAGCAACGGTATCGATCTGGAGGCACTGCCGGCAGATGAAGTGTAGTGACCGGGACTATATACAAAAACTGAACGAAGAGCAGCGGAGAGCGGTTATGCATACCGGTTCCCCTCTGCTGATCCTTGCAGGTGCCGGTTCGGGGAAAACCAGAGTAATCACCACAAAGATAGCCTGGCTTATTGACTGCTGTGGAGTGGATCCGAAGTCTATTCTTGCCGTTACCTTTACCAATAAAGCTGCCATGGAGATGAAGAACCGGGTTTCAGTTATGGTTCCGGAAGCTGAGGATGTCATGATCCGGACGTTTCATTCCTTTGGTGCATGGTTTTTACGCCGTAATGCTCATCTTGCTGATCTTCCGGCCAGGTTTTCGATATACGATGACGATGACTCAATAACCCTGCTTCAATCCCTGTTTCCCGAGTACAGAAAAGCTGATCTGAAACCTTATGCCCATAAAATAAGCAGAGCCAAAGACTTCTGTCTGTCGCCGGATGATGATTTATCCGAAATTAGTTTTGAGGGTACCTTTCCGTCCATGTATGCTGCTTACGAAAGGAGAATGGCGGAAATAGGATGTGTGGATTTCGGAGATCTTATCCTTAAACCTCTCCGTCTTTTAAAGGATAACAGGGAATTGAGGTTGAGGACCCGCAAAAGATTCAGCATTATTCTTGTAGATGAATATCAGGATTCAAACATTGCGCAGTATGAGCTTTTAAAACAGCTTTACGGGGATGAGAGCTACATTTGTGTCGTCGGAGATGATGATCAGTCTATCTATAGTTTCCGGGGGGCTCAGGTCAAGAATATCCTCACTTTCCCCGAAAGTTTCCAAGGAGCTGAGGTTATAAAACTGGAACAGAATTACCGCTCTACTGAGACTATTCTCAAGATCGCCTCGGAGATTGTTAAAAAAAACAGTAGCAGGCTGGGTAAGACGCTCTGGACAACGAACGAAAAAGGGCCCAGGGCTGTTGTATCCGTGCTGAACAATCAGACCGAGGAGGCTGAGTTCTGTGCAGAACTTCTGGAGGACGGAAATCTCGAAGGAACAGCCATTCTCTACAGGACCAATGCCCAGTCTTTGAGTTTTGAATCCTATTTTTTAAACAGAAAGATCCCCTACAAGATAGTAGGCTCCCTGAAGTTCTATGAACGGGAAGAGGTAAAAGATTCTTTGGCCCTCTTCTCTATCATTTTGAATCCTTCGGATGAAATAGCATTTTCCCGAGTGGTAAACAAGCCGGCCAGGGGAATAGGGAAAAAGACACTGTCTGTTATTCTTGAGCGGGTGTATTCATCGGGGGAAGATCTTGTCACAGCTGCTGAAAAAGCAGCAGAAGTTCTTTCAGGAAAGAGCAGCACAGCGGTAAGAGAATTCTCTCGTATGATAAAGAGGTTCAGGGAGGAGCTCGAGGGAGCCCACCCCGGGGATTATCTGAAAATGATTCTAACTGATTCAGGTCTTCTGGGGCACTACAAAAAGGGTGATGAATTATCCGGAACTCAGAAGGTCAAAAATCTTGAGGAGCTGGTAAATGCAGCTTCAAACTATCCTCCCGGAGCAGAGGGGCTCATGCAGTTTCTTGAGGATATGGAACTCGACCGTTCCCGTCTTGCCGGCAACGACGCTGCTCATGTTCCCGGGGTAACGTTGATAACCATGCATAACACAAAGGGGCTGGAGTTTGACAGGGTAATTATTACCGGAATGGAAGAAGGGCTTTTCCCCTCCCGTCCTGATGAAAGAGAGGATGCTCTGGAGGAGGAACGGAGAATATTCTACGTTAGTATTACCCGGGCAAAAAAAGAGTTGTATCTTACCTCCTGCAGGCAGAGACGGATATGGGGAAGGCTTTCTATTCAGTATCCTTCCCGGTTTTTAAATGAGCTTCCTGAAAGCTATATAGAGTCGAACCGCGGCAGCGGGGGTATTGTTAACTCATTTCCTCCGGGAACCTGGGTGTACCACAATGACTATGGAACCGGGCAGGTGTGGAAAGAATGGGACAATGGCAGGGATACTGTTATCCTTGTCCGGTTTGAAAGCGGGAGGACAGCCCAGTTTTTACCTAAATATGCTGATCTGGAGAAGATATCTCCCGATAATGAATGGTAGATGGTAATGGATACTGCTTTGTTTAATGAATTTCTTCCTCCCCTGCGCAGGGCACGGGGATATTTTCTGTATACCGCCGACGGGAGGCGGTTCCTTGATCTTTATCAGGACGGTGGGAGAGCGCTTCTGGGGCATCGTCCGGACGGCCTGCAGGGGATTATCAAATCCACTGCAGCCAAGGGGCTTATTGCAGGGTATCCTTCTGCTTATGAGCACCGGGTGGAAAAAGCATTAAAGGCTCTGTTTCCCCAGGCGGTCTCCGTTTATGTTTATCGGGACAATCTTGAATTGTACCGGGCTTTATCTTCTGCTTATGGAATACATATCGAAGCAATTCGGGCTGCGGACCCTTTAAAAGGGGAAAAAGGAGAGATTACTCTCTGGCGTCCGTTTTCACAAACAGAAAAAGGAATTTCTTCAGTTGTTATCCCGGTACTTCCCTTTCCTGAAGGGTTACTACCAGGGATAGCTGTAGTGTATGACAAAAATACGAAGCTTGATAAAGGATCCTCCCCATCACCCCTCGCTCTGAGCAGTACGGTAAAGATCATTTATGAGCTGGTGCATGCGGAATCTGTTCTGGCGGAGGATTCTTTTACCGTGTTTAATTCTCCTCTGTGGGATCGAAAAGGGGTATGGCTCCTTTTTAAGATGGGTGAACATAATTACCGGAACTTTTTTGTAAAGTCCCTGGATGCAGGGGTCCTGCTGCCGCCGGAAAGCAGTATTCCAGGAGTAATTCCATTGAACTTTGAGGCAGGATCTATAAAAAACTTTCTAAAGGTTGTAAAGGAGATGCAGTAATGCCGTTAAAAGATATTGTGATGATCTCATCCCAGTTAACAGCCGGAGCTGTTGTTACGTTTCTTGCAATAATGCTCTGGTCTCAAACAAGGGAGGTAGAGTGGGTTCTTATCATAATCGGCGTGCTGCTAAAGTACGTTCAGATCCTCGTATCATCATTCGCCACTCTTGGTATTATACAGAGTGAAATTTATATAATATCTGAAGTTATTGATTTAGAGACCCTCCTGAAGATTCTTCCTCTTATATTTTACTCTTTGGCCTTTATTACCCGCTTAGTTAAGATAAAAAGAGGGGTGGAATATTGACATTATCATTTAAATATGGAAAAATGCAGTCCGTTCCACAGCAATTGGTTACATTATCAGTTTGATATTTATATATAAAGGCAGAAGTAAATGGATACAATATTTGTTAAACCCAAGGACATTACACGGAAGTGGTATATCATTGATGCTTCCGGTAAGAGACTTGGAAGAGTAGCTGTAAAAGCTGCAAATCTACTAAGAGGCAAGCACAAACCTGAATATGCTCCTCATCAGGAAGTTGGTGATTACGTAATTATTATCAATGCAGACAAAGTTGAAGTAACCGGAAACAAGCGTGACAGAAAGATGTACTACCGCCATTCGGGATATCCCGGTGGGCTGACCGCAGAGAGGTTTTCTGACATGATTCAGAGAAAACCCACTTATCCGATGGAGCATGCGGTTAAAGGGATGCTTCCCCACAACCGTCTGGGAAGGAAGCTCTTTACGAATTTAAAGGTGTATGCCGGGGAAAACCATCCTCATGCTGCTCAGAAACCTGAAGCAGTGGAAATTTAAGGTCAGGAGTAATTAAGTGGTTAAAAATCTTGCATTAGGAACGGGTAGAAGAAAGACAGCTGTTGCCAGAGTTTTCCTGAGAGAGGGGAACGGCGATATAAAGGTTAACGGGAAGAAGGTTGATGATTATTTCGGCAATCCTTCCTTTGTATATGTCGTTAAACAGCCTCTTGCTGTGACGGATACTGAAACAAAGTATGACATTCTTATAAACGTCAAAGGCGGCGGTCCGTCAGGACAGGCCGGGGCTTGCAGGCACGGTATTGCCAGAGCTCTTGTAACCTATGATGAAACGAACAGAAAATCGCTGAAAGCCAACGGTTTTCTAACCAGAGATCCCCGAATGGTTGAGAGAAAGAAGTATGGACAGAGAGGAGCTCGGAGAAAGTTCCAGTTCTCAAAGCGTTAATATTACCGTTACAGGAATCGAAAGAGGAGCAGGGGGAAAGGATGTATGTCTTTTGTCCGACGGCTCCTCTTTTTTTATCCCCCGCGGATATGCTGCAAAACATGGTCTTTCTCCAGGACAGAGTTTTTCTTCCGCTGACATTGAGATCATAGAGCGGAATGCCCTTTTCGTACTGGCAAAGCGGAAAGCTCTGGAACTTCTTTCCTACAGGGAGCACAACAGGTTACAGTTGAAGCGGAAGCTCCTCCTCAAAGAGTTCCCGGAGGATATTATCCCGGAGGTCCTTGATTCCCTGGTTGATGAAGGTTCCCTGGACGAGGAGAGGTTCTGTAGAATGTGGAT